>JAKOTZ010000163.1 GCA_029776995.1 Candidatus Hydrogenedentota bacterium | reverse complement strand
CATACCCGATGGCTGGTGGTGTGAAGCGGAGGTACTCGGTGAAAACGGATGGAGCATCGGGAAGGGCGAAATGTATGACACCACCGAGGAGCAGGATCTCGTGGAGTCCAACGCCCTGTAGGAGATTCTGGAGCGGGAAGTGGTCCCCATGTTTTACGACCGGAAATGGGAAGACGTGCCCCGCGAGTGGGTCGGGCGGATGAAAGTCGCCATCCGGACGATCTGTCCGAATTTCAACACTTACCGCATGGTGGAAGATTATTCGGTGCGGTTCTATATCCCCTGCTGCCGCCGCCGGAAAGTGCTGTTTGACCACAACCGGAAACCGGTTTATGATCTGGCCGACTGGAAGGCGCGGGTTGCCCAGCACTGGCATGAGGTGCGGGTCGACCAATTTACTTCGCCGGACAGCCTGAGTGACACGGTGTGCGGCAGTTCCCTGCGCGTCGAGGCCGAAGTGACGCTGGGATCACTGCGGCCTGAGGACGTGTCCGTCCAGGTTTTCTACGGCGATATTGACGAGCATGACCAGATCCCGGAAGGGGAGAACAGCCCCATGGCCTGCGTGGAAGACCTCGGAAACGGCCGGTGGCGTTACGCCGGGGAAATTGTCTGTAAAAAGACCGGACAGCTGGGTTTCACCGTGCGGATACTGCCGGACCATCCGGACCTGTTCAATAAGCATGAACTGGGGCTGATCTGCTGGGCATAATACGCGGACGGCGGAGTCTATGGATTTCAGGGAACTGTTTGACCTGGTAAGAGAACAGCAGGCGTCCGACCTGCTCATCAGCGCGGGCGCGCCGCCGGTGCTGCGCATCAACGGGGATCTCTACCGCACCAAAACAGATCCCCTGACCCCGGAAGATACCCGCGCGCTGGTGTACAGCCTGCTGACGGCCGACCAGATCCAGCGGTTCGAGGAACGGAACGAGCTGGATTTTTCGTTGGCCTACAGCAACAAACACCGGTTCCGCGTTAACGTGTACCGGCAGCGGGGCGCGGTCGCCGCGGCCCTGCGGCCCATTCCGGAACAAATTCCAAACCTGTTCGAACTCGGATTTCCCGAATGGATCATTGAATTCACGAAAGCCCGGCGGGGGCTTCTGCTGGTGACCGGCCCCACCGGCAGCGGAAAAACCACCACCCTGGCCGCGTTGATTGACCAGATCAACCATAACCGCGCCTGCCACATCATCACGGTGGAAGACCCGATCGAATACCTGCACCGCCACCGGAAAAGCATTGTGGACCAGCGCGAAATCGGGGAAGACACCCATTCGTTTGCCGACGCGCTGAAATACGTGCTCCGACAGAATCCAGACGTGATCCTGATCGGGGAAATGCGGGACCTGGAGACCATTCAGGCGGCGCTGACGGCCGCGGAAACCGGCCACTTCGTGCTGGCCACGCTGCACACCAATGACGCGGTCCAGTCCATCGACCGGATTATCGACGTCTTTCCGCCGGGACAGCAGCAGCAGATCCGCTTCCAGCTGTCCCTGGTGCTCCTGGGCATCATTTCCCAACGCCTGATCCCCCGCAAGGATGGAAAAGGGCGCGTGCTGGCGTATGAAATCATGCGGAACAACAACGCCATCGCCAACCTGATCCGGGAACAGAAATCCCATCAGGTCTACAGCGTGATGGAAACCATGGCGCGGGAGGGAATGGTGCCCATGGACCGCTGCCTGAAACAGCTCTACGGCGATGGCCTGATTTCCCTGGAAGACGCGATCGCGCACATGCGGAACCCGAAAGAGCTCACAGGCTAGCTTAAAGCATGCCGGTTGTCGCGCTGACGTCCGGTTCCGGCTGACGCGCCAATGTTCGGTTCAGTTCGCGCCAGTGGGGGCAGGCGGTCCGATGATCCCCGTCCACCGTTTGCAGGGGTGGCTCCGCGGCCGCGCAGGTGTTACGCGCCAGCGGGCACCGCGTGTGGTAGGGGCACCCGGGCGGGGGCGACAGCGGCGAAGGCGGTTCGCCCTTAACAGATGCCGCTTCCCACCGGGCGGCTGCGGTCAGCGCTTCCGTATAGGGATGTCGGGGCGCGTCCAGCACGGCTTCAGCCGGGCCCTCCTCCACGATCCGCCCCAGGTACATGACCATAATCCGGTCTGCCAGGTGGCGTACCACGGAAATGTCGTGGGAAATGAACAGCATCCCGAACCCCAGACGCTTCTGGGATTCGCGGAGGGTGTTCAGGGTCTGGGCCTGAACGGATACGTCCAGCGCCGACACCGCTTCATCCGCGATCAGCAGGCGGGGACGGCACGCCAGCGCCCGCGCGACGGCCACCCGCTGGCGCTGGCCGCCGGACAGCGCGGCTGGATACCGCCGGGCCAACGCTTCTTCTATACCGACTTCTTCCAGCAGCTGTCGGGCCCGGTTTCGTGCGGAACGCCAGTCTATTCCTTCCCGGTAGCGGAACGCTTCGGCAACTGCGTCCAGCGCGGACATCCGCGGATTCAGCGACGCGTAGGGATTCTGAAACACCATCTGCACCGGTCCGCGATGCCGGCGCGCGGCCCGCTGCCGTCCCCATTGCACCGGCCTGCCGTCAATGAGCACCGTTCCAGCCGCGGGGCGCTCCAGTCCGGCGAGCACCCGGCCCAGGCTGCTTTTTCCGCATCCCGATTCTCCCACCAGCCCTACACATTCGCCCGCGCGCATCCAGAGGCTGACTCCCCGGACCGCCCGCAGCAGTACGTTGCCTCCGAACCATCCGCTCAGCGCAACAGGATAGGTTACCTCGATATCCCGGGCTTCCAGCACGGGCGGGGATGGCGTGTCCAGGGCTACCATAACCCTTCCTCCTGTCGGATACAGGATGTAATATGTCCGGTAATGCCTGTCCGCGCGGGTATCGGTTCAGGGACAGCCGCGCGGCATCGGTCGCCGGCGTAGCCGCAGCGGTCCGCGAACGCGCATCCCCGTTCCGGAGCTCCGTCCAAAGGGGGAGCGCCGGGTACTGCCCGGAGCAGGTCGCCCCGGCGCGCCAACGATGGCTGGCAGGCAAGCAGCGCCCGGGTATACGGATGGGCGGGCCGCTCCAGCACCGCGGTTACGGGTCCCATTTCCATAATCCGCCCCGCGTACAGCACCATCATGGTCTGGGCGAACCGGGCGACCATACCTATGTCATGGCTGATCAGCGCCATGGCCATGCCATATTGCTCCCGGGCGGAGGCCAGTTCCCGCAGCACCTGCGCGCGAACGGTCACGTCCAGCGCCGTGGTCGGTTCATCCGCGATCAGCAGGTCCGGAGCGGGCGCGAGCGCCATCGCAACCATTACCCGCTGCCGCATGCCGCCGGAAAACATGTGGGGATACTGCCGGATCCGCTGGGCGGCGTCGGGAATGCCCACGGCCTGAAGAAGGGCCGCTGCCTGACGCCGGGCTGAGAGGAGGTCCATCCGGGACGCGCCTTCAGACCGGCGGATGGCCTCGAAGAGCTGTGTTTCCACCCGCAGATACGGATTCAGCGCCGTCATCGGGTCCTGGAAGATCATGGTGATGCGCCGTCCCCGCAGCGTCCGGATGTTTTCCGCGGCGGGATCCGTAATGTCCATACCGTCGAACCGGACGGATCCCCGGAAATTGGCGGCATGCCGGGAAAGCAGTCCCAGCATGCCCAAAAACAGGGTAGTCTTACCGCTTCCGGATTCTCCGACCACGCCCAGGGTTTCACCGCGTTCCAGCGTGAACGACACGCCGTCCACCGCGCGGATGGGCTTCCCCCCGCGGCGGAAATGTACGGCATAATTTTTTACTTCCAGCAACGCCATTTTTGGGTTTTCCAGCACTTTACATCGTGTTCAGCATACCGGATCACTGCCGTGTCGATGCCATCACAGCCATGTACTTACACTGATGCAGCCGATTCAGAATGACGCATGTCAGGCACCTGCTAAAAGATGATTTTCGTCATATCGCAATATTCTGGTAAAGATGTAGCCTTTGGGTAGAGTCATTTTTCTACCCGAAAAGAAACCAGCCATTAACGTTTAATCGTGTGTTTTACGCGCAAACAGGCAACGGCTAAATTAGTAAGGAAATGCTTGGAGATTAATTGATATTCTCGGTGTATCGGCAGTTGGGGTAATTGCTGCATCCCCAAAATGTGCTTCCTTTGTTCGAGCCGTTCTTGACAGTTCTTTTTACCAGAGGAGAAGAACATTTTGGGCAGACCTTTTGAGAATCAGATTGCTGCGTCTTAATATCAGCCTGGGTTCTCGGTGATTCCTCATCCGCATTGGACGACTGTATGCCGGGGAGATAAGGAGTAAGGGCGGCTCGTATTTCGTGTACTGAATATACATGTTTTGCGGGGAAATGGATCAGTGGAAGATCAGCGCCTGTGCAGATTTCTTGAAGGAATCGATCCCGGCTGTTTCTGGCTGGAGTATTGTGAGACCGATCATCGAGTTCTATGACACACAAAATAGAAAGAGTGTCTCGACTGCAGAGAACAAAATCGAAATGTTTTGCGGATATTCTATTGAAAGCTTTTTGCCAATCTTTGGGCGACAGTCCTTTTTAGGGCGCAAGAACATCAGCCACTCTGACTTTTCCAAATACAAATGCCTGATTTTCCACCGCCAGCTGGAGCACTCCATAAAAAGACCGCTCAGCTGCTGTGAAAAGGAAGTTTCTTTTAACGTAAAGGGAGCGAGGTTCCGGTTTAAACAAATAAATTAGGAAATGTATCACTACAAATACCAATAAAACCATTATGATAGGGCTTACGGCCGAAAGCGCCATCTGTATTTCTCCATAGGGTTTGATTATCAGAAGAAAATGATTTGCAAATATTTTAACGCATTAATCTACTTTTTAATAAATAACTGGATGCGGCTAAGTTCGGAAGAAAACAGGCAGCATACGACTACTTACGGTTCCAGTATGTCACACTAACGGTTTAAATTTAGCAAGTTATGGCCATGGTTTGGGCGGAGCAATCAGGGTGGGTATAATATGACTGACCAGTCATTCACTGGCAAGTGGCAGGGTATTACGGATTGGTGTTCCACGTTGCCGGAGTCAACCTGTATGAAAATGCGGCGAACCATATTTGACACGCCCGGCGTCACGGTGCTGGCGCGGATCTGGGCGCGGGTATTTTTCTGGTGTATCGGATGGAAGCCGGAAGGCGAAGCGCCAAAGGTTCGGTGCGTTATGATTGCGGCGCCGCACACCACCAACTGGGACCTGCCCATTATGCTGGCCTGCGCGTTTCTGCTGCGCGCCAAACTGTTCTGGATGACCAAGGCGGAGGTGTTCCGCATTCCCCTGTTCGGAAGCTTTCTCAAGTGGCTGGGCGGGATTCCCATTGACCGGTCCAAATCCAACGGAATGGTGGGCCAGTGCGTGGAAATGCTGAAAGCCCACGAGGACCTGATTCTTGCCGTGCCTCCCGAGGGCACCCGGAAAAAAGTTAAGGCCTGGAAAAGCGGTTTTTACCACATCGCGGTGGGCGCGCAGGTTCCGATTGCGCTGGGATATCTGGATTATGGGCGGCGCCGGGGAGGCGTGATGGGATTCTTTTATCCGACCGGTGATTACGAAACGGACGTGAAAGCCATCCAGGAAAAATACCGCAATATCACCCCGAAATATCCCGAGCTGTCGTCGCTGTCAGAGGGGCACTGAAGCGCTCTGGCTTATTCAATGTGGTGATTCTGTTGGAAAAAAAGTAAGCGGAGCCGCGGCAGGGGAAGGGGAGGGGAGGAAGTGGGGGGGGAAACCTGCAACGGCTCCGCAAACACTGTGCTAAAACTGCCCGGACCTTTACACTTTAAGCATATTTTTCATCCGGTCAGACTTGCTGCACCCGTTTGTTCAATTTTTATCGGCTGGTCGGATAACCGAAATTACCCGGTACTTTGTTCAATTTTTTCGGTTACGCTCTCCAGTACATCGATAGCATAACACATGGATTCTGAAAAAGTCAAGCGCTTTGGACGCATTTTTTTTTGCGCAATACATTCAATCAAATAATACGGCATACGGATGGTTTAAGGGGTGCGACCAGATAACATCTAATTCGGAATTAATCTCAAAGCAAAACTTGAAGACATTTTTAGAAATACGTTGCCACATGTATGCAGGTATGGCCGGGGAAAAGGAATGGTCCTCCTTCTCTGATGCGAATTCCTGAAAGTTGGACAGGGGATATCGGCAACGTAGGAACGCACTCGAACATACACCCTGAAACCGGACAAGAAAGCGCCGTTAAGGGCGCGGTGAAGACTGGGCCTGTTTGAGGCGCTGCACCAGCAGCGTTTCCATCAGGGGATCATTCTGCAAAGAAGGCAGCAGATCAAAGGAGACCCCCGGATACAATCCGCGCAGCTGTTCAAGCGTCTCCGGGATATCCCGACGGATGTGGATCCCGTCCATGAGAAAGTATGGCAGCACAGCCACCCGTCGAGCCCCCCGCACTTCAACCGCCTCGCGCGCCGCCTCTTTGAGGTCTGGGCGCGCTATTTCCCAGAAGGCATGAATGACCTGATTTACCAGGCCGGCGGCCGCGGCCACCCTGCCGGTCAGCTCCGCGAATGCCGCATTAGCCTCCTCCTGCCGGCTGCCGTGGGCCAGCAGGATGTAAACCGTTGCCGGTGTTTCCCGCAAAATACCGAGACCCCTGCGCGCTCAACCGCCGGGATTCCCGCCAACGGGCGCATGATGGCTGCAGAAAAATCCTGCATAACCGGAACCCGGCAGAACACAAGCCCGTTTATTTTTTCTCTTTATGGACGGTGTGTTTGCGCAGCACGGGATTGTATTTTTTCAGTTCCAGCCGCTCGGGCGTATTACGTTTGTTTTTTGAAGTCATGTAGCGGGATGTTCCCGGCGCTTCCGTGCATTCCAGGATGATGGTTTCCCGGTTTTCTTTGGACTTCTTCGCCATGATCAACTCTCCTGACTGGGCCGCCGCGCGGACTGGGCGGATATCCCGCCGCGGGGCGCTTACGATTTTTTCCCGTATACCTTGTCGGGATCAAATACCTGTTCTGATACCACCAATTTAAGGCGGACCGGCTCGTCCGGCCCGGATGTCGGATCTACCGCGCGGTAGAAACAGGTGCGCCGGCCGGTATGGCAGGCCGCGCCTCCCATCTGCTCCACCCGCAGCCACAGCGCGTCCTGGTCGCAGTCCACCCGGATTTCCCGGACTTTCTGGGTCATGCCGCTGGTCGCGCCTTTATGCCAGAGTTCCTTGCGGCTGCGGCTGTAATACACCGCCTCACCCAGTTCCAGGGTTTTCCGCAGCGATTCCTCGTTCATATAGGCGACCATCAGCAGTTCACCGGTCTGCCAGTCCGTAACAATAGCAGGAATGAGCCCGGCTTCGTCGAACTTCGGCCGGAACAGCAGTCCCGATTCAATCTCTTTTTTGTCCGCGCGATCAGAAAACATGTCGCTTTTTTCCATCCATAAAGTTTGCCGAGAGGAAAAGTAATTATACACTAACGCCCTCTTTTTTATGTAACGCACGCCGCTGATGCTCTTTGTGAACTCGAGTTAATCGGAGAACAGCGGCAGGAAAGTCCGCGTGAAACGTCGAGAGGAGGGGTATTGTCCGTGGCATAAAATATGCGGACGGCCTACTTCAGCAATCCTTGCCTGCGGGGGATATGAAACATGGTGGGCGATACTGGGCTCGAACCAGTGACCTCTGCCGTGTGAAGACAGCGCTCTAACCAACTGAGCTAATCGCCCAACCCAACGGGATTTTATCACGCCGCCGGGTTGCGGCGCAAATGGCGTGCTTCCCGCGCAGCCGTTCAGTACTGCTTTCTGAACCCTTCCAGGGAGGTATCCACCGCTTCGGGCGGTTCCCAGTAAGACTGATCCGGCGGGAGGAAGCCGCGCTTCAGCGGATCATGTCCCCGCAGGCGGGACCAGATTCCCATCGGCGTGAGCAGGAACACAAACACAACCGTCAGGAGAATCCGGGTAACCAGCCAGTTCAGGGCTTCAGCGAACCGGATCCAAACGACCAGGACCGGCCTCAGCAGGCCCGGCGCGGCCAGCCCGAGTCCCGCGAAAACCGCCGCCACCGCCAGGAAGCCCCACGGCATGGCCATGTGCCACAGGCCGTGATGCCACGCGGAACGCAGAAACCCCAGCGCCGCGATGGCCGCCGCCATCACCAGTCCAAATTTTCGCTGTTCGCTGCGGCTCGAGGTGTCGATGTCAATCATGTTTGGGCTCCAGGGAATCCGCCGGCCGGAACCGGTCAGTCCAGCTCGAATTCTTTCTGCCAGTCAAACTCGTCTTTCCAGGGTTTCTGCGCTTTCTTATCCAGCAGGAAATGCCCCATGCACAGGTAGTCCATGTGGGTCCGCATGAAGCAGGTAAATGCCTCGCGCGGCGTGCAGACGATCGGTTCGCCCCGCACGTTGAAGGACGTGTTGATGATGACCGGGCAGCCAGTCTTGCGGTAAAACGCCTCGATCAGCGCGTGGTACAGCGGATGGTCTTCCCTGCGCACGGTCTGGATACGCGCGCTGTTGTCCACGTGGGTCACGGCCGGAATCTCCGACCGGGCCACCCGGAGTTTATCGAATCCCTTTGCCGCCTGCTGTTCCGGGGTCAGGGGCAGCAACCGGTGGGGAAGGACATCCGCCACCAGCAGCATGTACGGGCTTTCGTGTCCCCGCAGGTCGAAATATTCGTCAGCGTGTTCCGCCATTACCGAGGGCGCGAAGGGCCGGAAAGACTCGCGGAATTTGATTTTCAGGTTGAGTTTCGACTGCATTTCACGGCTACGGGCATCGCCCAGGATGCTGCGCGCGCCCAGCGCCCGCGGCCCGAATTCCATCCGTCCCTGGAACCATCCCACGACGTTTTCCCCCGCGATGAGATCCGCCACCCTGTCCACGAGCGACGCGTCATCGGGCAGTTTTTCATAGGGGATTCCCTCGCGGTCCAGATAGTCCTGAATTTCCGCGTCCGAAAAAGCCGGGCCGAGGTACGAGGCTTTCTGCCGGCGGCTGTCCGGCACCCGCGGCTGCTGCAGCGCGATGTGCCAGCCGGCCAGGGCCGCGCCCAGCGCGTTGCCGCCGTCGCCCGCGCAGGGCTGGATCCACAGGTCCTCGAAGGGGCCTTCCCGCAGCAGCCGGCCGTTGGCGACGCAGTTGAGGGATACCCCTCCGGCGAGGCAGAGGTATTTGGCCCCGGTCAGTTCTTTCGCGTGGCGCGCGAGGTTCAGCATAACCTCTTCCGTGACGGCCTGAACCGACCGGGCCAGGTCCATTTCACGCTGGGTGATTTTCGTTTCCGGTTTTCGGGGCGGTCCGCCGAAGAGTTCCGCGAATTTTTGGTTGGTCATCCGTAGGTTCTGGCAGTAGTCGAAATATTTCATGTTGAGGCGGAACGAGCCGTCTTCCCGGATATCGATCAGTTCACGCCGGATGGTATCCACGTACCGGGGCTCGCCGTACGGGGCCAGTCCCATGAGTTTGTATTCGCCGGAGTTCACCTTGAATCCGGTAAAGTAGGTGAACGCCGAGTACAGCAGCCCGAGGGAATGGGGGAAATTGATCTGTTTGAGCATCTGGATCGAATTTCCCCGGCCGTGGCCCACGGTTGTGGTCGCCCATTCCCCCACGCCGTCCACCGTAATGATGGCTGCCTCTTCGAAGGGGCTCGGGAAAAAGGCGGCCGCCGCGTGGGAAAGATGATGGGTCGAAAACAGGATTTTACCCGAATACTTCATTTGTTTTCGGATGGTGCCGCGCATGAAAAGTTTTTCTTTCATCCATCCGGGGATCTGTTCAAAGAAAACGGGCAGTCCGGCCGGTGCCACGGCCAGCGCGGTCTGGAGCATACGCTCGAACTTAATGAACGGCTTGTCATAGAAAACGACGTAATCCAGGTCATCCGCCGTGATGCCGCCCTCTTTCAAGCAGTATTCGATGGCCTCTTTGGGAAACCTGGGATCGTGTTTTTTTCTGGAAAACCGTTCCTGCTGCGCGGCCGCCACGATTTCGCCATCCCGCAGGAGGGCTGCCGCGCTGTCGTGGTAAAACGCCGATATGCCGAGTAGGTTCATGCGTTGGTTCCGCTGCTGCCTGTGCTCTCTTTCATTGTAACGTTTTAAAGGCCGTGGTACAATCCCGCGCGTGCAGATTGCGGTCTTTTCCGCGTTGCCGTTACAATGGTGTCATCTACAGGAGGAAAACGTCATGGATATTTTTTCCGCGTCCGTATCGCCGTCCGCGGTGGAAACCGCCTATGGAATTGCCCGGGAACGTTATGCCGCCCTGGGGGTCGACACGGAGGCGGCCATGGAGAAACTGGCTGCCGTTCCGGTGTCCCTGCACTGCTGGCAGGGGGACGACGTAGGAGGCTTCGAACAGGTTGAAGCCGCGTCAGGCGGCGGCATCCAGGCCACCGGGAACTATCCGGGCCGGGCGCGTACGCCGGAGGAGCTGCGCCAGGATGCCGAAAAAGCCCTGTCTTTGATACCGGGCCGCCACCGGTTTAATATACACGCCATTTACGCGGAAACCCAGGGCAAGCCGGTTGACCGAACGGCGCTCGCGTACGAGCATTTTGCCGGCTGGGTGGACTGGGCCAAAGCGCGCGGTCTGGGGATCGATTTCAACCCTACCTGCTTCGCGCATCCCAAGGCCGATGACGGTTTCACCCTTTCCCATCCGGACGCCACTGTCCGCCAGTACTGGATCGACCACTGCCTGGCCTGCCGCCGGATTGCCGAGCAGATCGGCCGTGAACTGGGCAGGCCCTGCGTCACCAACCTGTGGATACCGGACGGATTCAAGGACACGCCGGTGGACCGTTACGGATTCCGCAAACGGCTGATGGATTCCCTGGACGCCATCTATGATGAGCGGAGCGATCCCCGGTACAACCTGGACGCCGTGGAATCCAAACTGTTTGGCATCGGGTCAGAGTCGTGCGTGATCGGCTCGCACGAATTCTACCTGGGCTACGCCGTCAGCCGGGACCTGCTGCTGACGCTGGACACCGGGCATTTTCACCCCACCGAGGTGGTTTCCGACAAGATATCTTCTGTGCTGCTGTGCGTGGAGGAGGTTCTGCTACACGTCAGCCGCGGGGTGCGCTGGGACAGCGACCACGTCGTTGCCCTTAACGAAGAACTGGAGGCCATCGCGCTGGAGATCGTGCGGAACGGATTCACGGACCGGGTACATATCGGTCTGGACTTTTTCGACGCCAGCATCAACCGGGTAGCCGCATGGGTGATCGGCACGCGCAACATGATCAAGGCGCTGCTGAAGGCATTTCTGGAGCCGACGGAAACCCTGCGGGCCATGGAACTCGAACAGAATTACACCGGACGGCTGGCGCTGCTCGAGGAACTCAAAACCATGCCGTTTGCCGCAGTTTGGGATATGTACTGCCTGCGCCAGGACGTGCCGGCCGGCGCGGCGTGGATGAACGAGGTGCTGCGGTACGAGCGGGAAGTGCTGTCCGCGCGCGGCTGACAGGCGGAGTGTCGTACCGCCGGATCAGCCGCGGTCCTGCCGGTCGTATTCTTCCAGGCGCCGGTAGAGGGTACGCAGGCCGATGCCGAGCACGCGGGCGCACGCGGCCTTGTCGTAACCGCAGTAGCGCAGGGTTTCTTCGATGGCGGCCCGTTCCACCACGCGCATGGGCACGCCGACCGGCACGCGGATTTCCCCCCGGGTGGGGCGGGCATGCCGGCGGATTTTTTCCGGGGCGTGGGCGGCGGTAATCGTGCCGCCTTCCCGGCGGGTGGCTGCCAGGGCCAGGGTGACCGCGCGCAGTTCGGTCAGGTTGCCCGGCCAGGGGTAACGGCTGAACAGTTCCAGCAGGTCGTCGCTGAAGCGAACCGCTTCCATGCCTTCCTCTGCCAGCCAGGCCGCCATCAGCGCGGGCATGTCTTCTATACGGTCCCGCAGGGGAGGCGCCTCAATCACCATTCTCCCCAAGGTTAATACATCCGCGGAGGACCAGCCGTTTTCTTCGAGAACGCGGGGATGCATCCGGGAGGTAAGCATGACGCGTGGCCCCTGCCCGCTGTCCGCCGACGACGTAACCGCGGCGGCGAGTTCAGTTCGCGCCGCATCGTCCAGCAGCTCAGCGTGGCGGATCAGCAGCGAACCCTCGCGGGCCACCTCCCAGAGCGGGCGGCTTTTTCGGCCGAACAGAGCTTCACGATGGTCCTGCCGCCCCAGCACGGCGCAATCCAGTTCAACCAGTGGGCCGTTTCGGCGCGCGCCGGATTCATGCGCGGCCCGGGCCAGGCGCCGTTTTCCTGTTCCCGGTTCCCCCCAGATCAGCAGGGGTTCTGTCCGCTCGGCCGCCTGGCGGGCCGCTTCGTAGGCGCGGCTCATCGCGGCGGACCACCCGACCAATCCCGTGACCCCAAACCGTTCGTCCACCCGGCGCCGAAGGGCTGCCATCGCCGCCTCGCGCGCGCGGCCGGCATCATGCCGCCGCAACAGGGTGATCAGTTTCGGCACACTCACCGGCTCGAGCTGGAAGTCCGCGGCGCCGGCTGCCAGGCCCGCCTCGGCCTGTTCCAGGCGCGCGGGATCCGCCAGCAGTATTCCGCACCCCCCTGGATTGCGGTCCAGGAAAATACGGAGCAGCGCCAGCCCGTCCACCCGGTCTGAAACCTCGGTCACCAGCCCGTCGAAGCGTCTCCGGACCAGATGTTCCCGGGCGGCTGACGCCGGTGATGCCGCTTCGGCATCGAATCCGGCATCCCGAAGCTGGACGGCGATTTCTCGCGCGCGCCGGCTGTCGCGGTGGACCACCAGCACGGGCGAGGCCGGGGGACGGTCCGCTTCTTCCGGGCGGAATGAATTATCCGAAGGCACAAAGCCGGGCATCGGGTGTCCTTATGGTGCTGTTTTTTTATCAGAAGGCCGGGATGATTCCGGGAGAGGCCATTCCAGCCGGATCGTGTTCTTTTCTTCCCGGGCCGGCACAATGCGCGGGATGGATGGATGCCGGTTCGGCTGGTGGAAACAGGCCATCAGCCGGTCCGAGAAGTCGCGGAACAGCATGCCGTGGCCTCCGTCATTGGCAACCAGCGGCGTTTTTTCGTGGATCCAGGGTCCCTCCAGCTTTCCGGTCGCGCTCCGGGCGATGCCGAGCTTGTACAGCCCGTCATGGCCGAAGCTGGACCACAGCATCAGCAGCGCGCCCGAGACTGTTCGGTGGAGGAAGGGCCCATCCGTGACTTTGTCCGGCCGGTCATTTACCCAGGGCGCCTCTGACGCCCGAAAGAGCAGGCGGGATTCCCCGGCTGCCCGCGACAGGTCGTCTGAAAGCGGAACAGCGCAAATTTCCCCGTCGGTTGTCTGGAGCCATTCGTGGCAGAACACCATCCAGGGTTTTCCCTCGGCATCCGTATACAGGGTACCGTCCAGGGCCAGCCAGTCGCGGGGCGTCTGGGGACCGTCCCCAAGCGGAACAAACGGCCCCTCAGGAGATTCCGCCACGCAGATGTGGGTGCCCCGGGCCGCGTTGTTCCGTTTGGCGAACGTGGCAAACAGGTAGTACTTGCCCTTCCACCGGTGCACTTCCGGCGCCCAGAACTGAACCTCGCCCCAAAACCCTTCCGGGGGCGTAAAAATCGGGATGGGCCCTGACCATGTCTGCAAGTCCCGGCTCCGATAGCACAACAGCGGAGCGGTTCCGCTGAAGTCCGAGGCCGTGCCGTACAGGTAATACCAACCTGTTTCCGGAACGGGCAGCACGAAGGGGTCCCGGATCCAGATCGACTCCAGATTCAGGCGCTCGCCCCGCTTGATACAGGTTTCATCCGTGCCGGCCTTGTCCGCGGCTTCAACCCCGGCCGCAAGGGCCAGCGCCGCAACCGCCAATCCCAGCCTCCGGACCGACACCGATCCGCCGCGTGTTTTTTGCATAAAGCCACACTCCCGCCGGGCGATTGCCGCCCGCAGGAGAAGACTATAACAAAACCGGTCCGGGAGACTGAACCGGGATCACCAGTGGGCGGCCGGCGCCACGGCGTTAGCCTCCGGCCATGGGCCGACGCCTGTGCCGGACGGCAGCGCCAGATGGACCAGGTCGCCGAGGTTTTCCACGACCAGGTCCGGCTGGAAGGCGTAACGGTGCAGATCTTCCCGCCGGGTGTTGCCGCTCAGCACCAGGATGGTCCGGTATCCCATGTTCACGCCGCCCAGGATATCGGTATCCATGGTGTCTCCGATCATGATGGTATGGGCGGCGTCCAGTCCCAGGGATTTGCGGGCGGCCCGCATCATGATCGGGCTGGGCTTGCCCACGCTGAAGGCCTTGACGCCCGTGGCGCACTCCAGCATGGCCGCGATGGCCCCGCAACCTGGACGGGCGCCCCGCGCCGTGGGGCAGTTGGGATCCAGGTTGGTCGCAACCAGCCTGGCCCCGCCAAGAATCAGGTTTACGGCTTGTTCGATCACCTCGAACGTAAAGGTCCGGCCTTCCCCCACGACGACATAATCCGGTTCGTGGTCGGTCACCGCCCAACCTTTTTCATGCAGCGCGTTCAGCAATCCGCCCTCGCCGATAACATACGCCGTGCCGTTTTTCTTTTGGGACGCCAGGAATTCCGCGGTGGCGATCGCGCACGTGTACACGTGCCGCTCTTCCACGTCGAATCCCAGCCGCTGCAGTTTCATCGCGATGTCCCGCCTGGTCCGCTGGGAGTTGTTGGTGAGGAACATGAATGGGATGTCCTGCTCCTGCAGGGAACGGATAAATTCCAGCGCGCCGGGAATTAGCTCGCTGCCTCGGTATATTACGCCGTCCATGTCCAGCAGAAAGCCGCATGTTTCTTTCGTGTTCAGTTTTTTCATGGGTTGCTCCTTATGTGCCGCGGTCCCTTCCTTGATGTACCCGTCTCATGACGGCCCTACCACACGGTAGGTTGCACAGTTCACGGCGCGGGTCGGATATCCTCGACAGAGGATACCTTCACTTTGTTTTTTTGGGGTTAACCCGCGGTAAAAAAGCCGTTTAATGTTTCCGCGGCGGCTATCCCCGATACAATTCTCGTTTGGAGGTAGCAATTCGCGTGCCATACTGGAGCCAAACGCACGGACCCTGCCGAAGCGGGCATGTTGCGGCGGGCCTGCGGGACCGGGGTCCCTTCTCCTTAACCTTTTTCTGACATGTTCCTAATAAAAGCGGCAAAAAAACGTGTTAGGATTTTGCATGGTTATTCCCCTGACCTGTTGACGGCAAGGAGAAGGACAGCCATGGAAAAACATCGGGTGCTGGTGGTAGAGGATGACGAGGATATTCTGGAGCTGATCTGCTTTAATCTCCAGAAAGAGGGGTTCAGGGTGGACCGGGCCCTGACCGGTGAGGACGCCCTCCGCATGGTGGCCGATGGGCGCGACCTGCCTGCCCTGATCCTCCTGGATCTGATGCTGCCCCGGCTGAGCGGGTTTGAAGTGTGCCGCCGGCTCAAAGAGAATGCCGCGACCGCCGCCATCCCCATCATTATGGTGACCGCGCGCGGAGAAGAAGCGGACGTGGTGTCCGGCCTGGAACTGGGCGCGGACGACTATATCACCAAACCCTTCAGTCCGCGGGTGCTCGTGGCCCGGGTGCGCGCGCTGATGCGACGGAAACGCCGCGGCGAGGTCCGCGCGGATGAAGTGATCAAAATCCGGGACATCATCATCCACCCGGGGCGCCACGAAGTGACCGTGGCGGGAGAACCGGTTACCCTGACCTATACTGAGTTTGCCCTGCTGCACCTGCTGGCCCGGCGGCCCGGATGGGTGTTCACCCGGAACCAGATCATCAACGCCATACGCGGCGACGCTTACGTGGTCACGGACCGGACCGTGGACGTTCAGGTTACCGGGCTGCGCAAAAAGCTCGGCCACGCCGGAGAATACATTAAAACCGTCCGGGGAGTAGGGTATAAATTCGATGACGGAGGCATGTAAGCGGGCGGGGGCCTTCCCGCCGTATAATGAATTGTCCTGCCGGGCGGTCCGGATGCCGTCCCGCTGATGGAGTAAGGGTATATGGCCGTGGCGCGCGGAGCGGTGATCTTAGGAGCGGCGCTGGCCGCGGCATGGGCCGAAACGGCTTTTGGAGAAGGAATTACCCCCGGGCATGCGGGATCTTTCAGCGCGGCCCTTGCCGCGGGAATTATCATCGCGCTGGTTGCGGGCGCCGCGTCCGGCTGGGTATGCACGCGATTGTTGTCGCGTCGGTATCGGCGCGCGGTGGCCCGGGCTGCCGCCAGCCTGTGGCGAAACGGCCAGGTGGTTTCCGATGACTGGCCGGGCGTGTTGGCTCCTTTAGGAGAATGCACGGCGCAAGCGCTGGCCGCCGCGCGCGCTGAAACACAGCGGCTGCAGGCTGAACTGGAACGGACACTGTCGGTTATTCAGGGCATGTCCGAGGGCGTGGTCGCCGTGAATCCGCGGCTGGATATCCTGATTGTCAACACGGCGGCAGTCCGTCTCCTGCATCTGCCCGAAGAAGTGCTGAAGGCGGGGGTATCGCTCCGCGAAACGGCCGCGAAACATCCGTTGACGGAATTTTTGGACCGGCTGCTGGCCGGGGGCAACACCCAATCAGCGGAGGTGGAAGGGCCCAACGTAGGAAACCGCACTGTCCAATTGCTGGGTTCTCCCCTGGTGGATGCCGGCGGAATGGTCACGGGCGCGGTCGCCGTCGTTAATGACATCACACGACTGAGGCGGCTGGAACGGGTCCGGCGGGATTTTGTCGCCAATGTTTCCCATGAGTTGCGCACGCCGATCACTTCCATCAAAGGGTTTGTGGAAACCCTGCTGGACGGAGATCTGGAAGACCCGGACCAGACCCGGCATTTCCTGGGTATCGTAGCCCGGCAGGCCAACCGGCTGGACGCCATTCTGGGCGACCTCCTGACCCTTTCCCGCCTGGAAGAAGGCGACGCGCGACAGACCATCGAAATGAAAGCGGTACCCATGCGGCAGCCCGTGGAAAACGCGCTGCAGCTGCTGGAGTCGCGCGCGGCAGAACGGGGCGTTCGGCTCCTGGTGGAAGGGGACCCGGACCTGGCCGTGTGGGGAAACGCCGCGCTGCTGGAGCAGGCCGTGGTCAACCTGGTAGACAATGCCGTGAAATACAGCCCTCCCGGCGGAGCGGTTCGTATTGAGGTTACCGCCGAGGAAGACGGCGCCGTGCTGGTCCAGGTGCGTGACGAGGGATGCGGCATCCCGCCGGAACACCTGCCCCGGCTGTTCGAGCGGTTTTACCGGGTAGACAAAGCCCGCAGCCGAAGCGAAGGGGGCACCGGCCTGGGGCTGGCCATAGTCAGGCACGTGGTGTTGGTGCATGGGGGGCAGGTAGGCGTCAGCAGCACGCCAGGACAGGGCAGCGTGTTCCACATGCGGCTGCCCGGCTGCCTGGCGGAAGCCACGCGGACACCTGAAGGAGCCCCCCAGCGCGCGGACGGATTCCCGAAACGGGACGATTTTCAGTCCCAGAATGGGACGGAATAAGGTTACCGCAGATACCCCCACT
Organism: Candidatus Hydrogenedentota bacterium; assembly: GCA_029776995.1. Lineage (GTDB taxonomy): Bacteria > Hydrogenedentota > Hydrogenedentia > Hydrogenedentales > CAITNO01 > JAGPFE01. The sequence continues at coordinate 51 of JAKOTZ010000163.1, read as the reverse complement.
GTTTTTCCTGGAGTTTTTCCAGAATTAACTAATTCATTTTAAATGCTTTAT
>JAKOTZ010000144.1 GCA_029776995.1 Candidatus Hydrogenedentota bacterium | reverse complement strand
GGGATAATAGCACTCATCGGCGCGGTATCCGTTCCATTCCTCATAACGCCCGGCGATCCATTCGTTCCACCCCGTCACGAAGATGAACCGGGGATTTACTTCCAGGGCGCGTCGCCACTGTTCATCGAAATTAAATCCCCAGTTGACGGCATCCGGACGGGGATCTTTGGCGCCATTGTGCCAGCTGCGGCCCATGGCTCCCCGGCGGTGGCTCATGGGAGCCGGTCCCGGTGTGGCGGGCAGCGCGTTCTGGGCCACGCCCACGCTCATCTGTTCCGGATTGCCATTCGCATCCAGGAAAACATGCTGGGGATATACCTCCAGCCAGCTCCACTGGTTTGGTCCGGAAGGGCCGACCCAGTAATCCGGCATGGGCTTGCGAAAAGTAAAGAAGTTTTTTATTTCAGGATCATCGGTTACCGATGGATCCGCAAGAATCAGGGGCTTCCCTTCCCACATGAACCAGAGATCCTTCCAGAGGCCCGGTTTGTAAAGGTTTTCCCACAGCTGGTTGAAAACCGAGACGGGCTCCCAGAACGGACAGATGAACGCGATATAGGGCGTCCGGTTTCCCGCTTCCCGCATGGCCTGATACTCGCGGCATAACGCTTCGTACTGTTCTTTCCAGGTGAAGGGTGGATTGGTTGTGTCAAACAGGATCACATCCACCCCGGCATCGGCGAGCATGCTGGCGTGTTTCCGGATGACGAAGGGGTCGGTCATGAGGTAGTATCCCAGCTCAGGCTCGCCCCAGTGAAACGGCGCGCTGTTTTGGGGCCAGTCTATCGGGGTTCCGGGCGGAGCATCACCGATAATTTTGGTGACATCATTGGGACCGTCTTTGTGGGGAATATGCCAGGTCCAGTAAAAGATGCCGACCCATTTATCCGGTCGGGGCGGTCCGGCCTGTTCGTGGCCCGGGACGGTTCTCCCCAGGCTGTCGGTGGCCACCCAGGTATCCGCGTAAAGGTCACGGAAAAGCTCCTGTGATGGACGGGGTTCCGCGGATTCATTCCCCTCCGCGGAGGACGGGTACGCGCAAACCAGCAGCCATGCTGTGATTGCCGGGAGGATGAGTTTTTGGGGGGGCATCGTACAATTCCTTATCAGGTCGGCGTTTCGGAAGGGATGGAGGTTCTGCTGGACCATCCGCGCAGCCGCCGCAATAATCGCGCCGCCTCGACCGCAAACCAGCCCAGGAGGCCCAAAACAGCAATTCCGGTCAGGATAAGGCCGGGGGAATGCAGGGGAGACGCTACCAGAAGCCGTAAGCTAAAGGGTGGCCGCCAGACCAGAACGGCCTGGCCGAAGACGTGCTCCGTGGGCGTAAATCCCCACGCGCGGCCGTCAATGCTTTCCGGGGAGTTGTCGCCGAGCAGGAAGACGGACTGGTCCGGTACGCGGGTAAAGAGCTGGATCGGCGTCAGGGCGTAACGCAGGGGCGGAGCCTGGTGGAGCACCAGGTGCCGAAGGGTATTGCGTACGGCAGGGGTAAGTTGGTCACACAGCGCGCGGCAGGTTTTGTCCTGTTCAGGATGCTTCGGATCACACTGGAGTGCGGCTTCATGGGCGGCCTGAATGGCCTGCCACAATGCCTGGACAGGCGGATGGTCCGGGTTCAATACGTCCGGCAGCCGGTTTTCCCGCGCGAGGGCCAGGAACGCGCCGCACAGGGTGGCTTCATCGGGCTCCAGCCGGTCCGAATAATGGATGGGCCGTCCTTCCTCATCCAGCATCCGGATCTGGGATCCGTTAATGAACAGCGATCCATTTTTTATCAGGACCTGTTCTCCGGGGAGCGCGGCCGTCCGCTTGATCTGCACCGGCTGCTTCGGATCGTACGCGGAGAAAAATACGACAATTTCTCCCCGGGCGGGCGGCCGCCACCGAATCAGCCAACGCGAGGTTCCGGGGATTCGGATTCCATAAGTGATCTTGTCCACCAGGACATGGTCTCCCCGGAAGAAATCGGGATTTCCCTTCAGTGTGGGTTCCATGGAGTCCGTGGGGATCAGGTAATGGTCGGCCACGATTGCCTTGAAGAGCAGTACCAGGGCGATGAGCAGGAGCCATTCCAGGGCAGTTTTCATCGGACTGGTTTTTCGCCGGGAGGCTCCTCCGGTTTTCGGGGGACCTGGAGAGCCAGTTAAGGCATCCGTTTTAGGGACATCCGGCAAGTTACATGTCCTCGTTTACCCGCAACAGGGCCATGAAAGCTTCCTGGGGCACCTCCACCGTGCCGATCTGTTTCATGCGCTTTTTGCCTTCTTTCTGCCTTTCGAGCAGTTTCCGTTTCCGGGTAATATCGCCGCCGTAACATTTGGCGGTAACGTTTTTCCGGAGCGGCTTAATGGTTTCGCGCACGATAATCCGGTTGTGGATGGCGGCCTGGATGGCGACTTCGAACTGCTGCCGGGGGATCAGTTTGCGCAGCTTGACCGCGAGCGCCCGGCCCAGGTAAATGGCGTTGTCCCGGTGCACAATAGTGGACAGAGCGTCGACAATGTCACCGTTGAGCATGATATCGAGCTTGACCAGATTTCCGGGCCGGTATCCGATCAGCCGGTATTCCAGGGAACCGTACCCCCGGGTGATGCTTTTGAGTTTATCGTAGAAATCAATGACGATTTCCGCCAGGGGCATCTGATAGGTGGCCATGCATCGGTTGGCGTCGATGTAGTCCACTTTGACATGGATGCCGCGCTTCTTTTTGCACAGTTCAATAACCGCGCTGAGGTACGCGGTGGGGCAGAGGATATCGGCTTCGATGTAGGGCTCCTCGATGGATGCAATTTCGCCGGGCGGGGGGAGCTGGGAAGCTTTTTCGATGATCATTTCCGTGCCGTCGGTTTTGTGGACCTTATATGCCACGTTGGGCATGGTGATGACCAGGTTCAGCCCGAATTCGCGCTCCAGCCTTTCCTGGATGATTTCCATGTGGAGCAGCCCCAGAAACCCCAAACGGAAACCGAGCCCCAGCGCGTCGCTGCTGTCGGCGTGATACTGGAAGGAGGCGTCGTTCAGGTGCAATTTATCGAGGGCGTCGCGCAACTCCTCGTAGTCCGTGGACGTGGCGGGATAGAGCCCGGAAAAGACGACAGGTTTAACCTCTTCGTAACCCGGCAGCGGTTCATCGGCAGGCGTGTCGGCGTCCGTGACGGTGTCGCCCACGCGGGTATCGGCGAGCTGTTTTATATTACAGATGAGGTATCCCACTTCACCGGCGGAGAGGGTATCCGTCGGCACGAAATGGGGCTTGAGTACGCCGATTTCGGAAACTTCATATTTCACGCCCGTGGACATGAGCATTACCCGCTGGCCTTTTCGGATGCTGCCGTCCACCACGCGGATATAGACAATGACTCCCCGGTAGGTGTTGTAAACCGCGTCGAAAATCAGGGCGCGCAGGGGGCTATCGGTTTTTCCCGATGGGGCTGGAATCCGCTGAACGACAGCCTCCAGAATCTCCCGCGTGCCCAGTCCGGTTTTTCCGCTGGCCAGCAGCGCGTCGGCGGCCGGCAGTCCGATGACCTCTTCGATCTGGCGCCGGGTGCTGTCAATATCCGCGGCCGGCAGGTCCACCTTATTGATGACGGGGATGATTTCCAGCCCCACGTCCACGGCCTTGTAAGCGTGCGCCAGGGTTTGGGCTTCTACGCCCTGGGTGGCGTCAACCAGCAGCAGGGCCCCCTCGCATGCCGCCATGGCCCGCGAAACCTCATAGGAGAAATCCACGTGTCCGGGAGTATCAATCAGATTCAAGACGTACTGGCGGCCGTCATCCGCCGAGTAGTCCATGCGGACGGCCACGGATTTGATGGTGATGCCCCGCTCGCGCTCGATATCCATGGTGTCAAGGGTCTGTTCCTTGAGATTCCGGGGGTCAATGGTGCGGGTATATTCGAGCAGCCGGTCCGCTAGGGTGGACTTCCCATGGTCGATGTGGGCGATGATGCAAAAATTCCGGATGTATTCAGGTGACGTCATAAGGCATTCTCATGTTTATTTTCCGCGCAAATCATCTGCGCCAGGACGCGCGCCGATCCGAGGTCCCGGCCGGTATGCATTCCAGTGTATCCGGCCAGCGCGGTCAGGCAGGCCAGGCCGGTCCGGGCATCCGGGATAACGTTCCCCCGCGCCAGGGCAGCCAGGGCGAGTGCGGTTTCCCGGGCTACGGGAATGCCTCTTTGCAGCCGGACCAGTCCCAGGTCCGGACTCAGGAACCGCGCCTGGTCCGGAGGCTCGCCGGTGTCGGCGCAGCAATCCAGAACGGGAGCAATACCCGCGGCGTGGATCAGCTGAAGAAGCCCCGCGGCGGCGAGCCCCGGCAGCTGTGGCGTATCCGCCGCGGCCAGGGCGGCGAGCCCGTTTTCCAGCACTTCAAACAACGTTTCAGTTTCTCCTGATTCACCCAGTTGCAGCGCCGCTTCCGCCAGAACAGCCCCACACGCGATTCGGACCGGATCGGTCCGCATCGCGGGGCGCCAGTCCAGCAAAGCGGCTTCCGTCAGGGTCTGCACGGACCGGCTTTCCCGCAGGGTAAACGAACACTCGACCCGGTTCAGGGTGTCCAGCACGCCGGAAAGGCCCGGTTTTCCCTTTCGGCGCATGCCCCTGGCCATACAGGCGACCAGCCCATGATGCCGGGTCAGCAGGGTTACGATGGCGCTGGTTTCGCCGTAGTCCACTCTCCGAAGGACGATACCTTCTTCCCGAACCTGCTGCATGTACGGACCCTCGAAGAATGGTGTTTTCCCTGCGGCATCCGGGCGATATGATACCATAGATCCGGAATTCTGCCAGCAGCTGTAAACTAAGAAAGGGCATGCCATGCGCGCGTTGACTGTTGTGCTCTGCTGCGGTATCGGGGCTTTGGCCTGCGCGGAAGAGGCGCTGACCGTCGGTCCTCCGGAAATCGTCGGGCAGGATTACAAATTTACTGAAGGACCGCTCTGGCTGGGGCAGGAGGGACTGATTTTCAGCGACATTCCGGCCGACACCATCTATCGCGGGAATGGCGAAGTGTATCGCCGCCCCAGCGGAGGGGCCAACGGCCTGGCGCTGGATCCTCAGGGACGCCTGCTGGCCTGCGAGCACAATAACCGGCGGGTAAGCCGTACTGAAAAAGACGGATCGATCGCGGTTCTGGCAGATCGGTACGAAGGGAAGCGGCTCAACAGCCCGAACGATCTCGCGGTGCGGTCAGACGGAACCATTTTTTTCACGGATCCGCCGTACGGCCTGCCGAAAGGCTTGGAAGACCCCGCGGCGGAACTGGATTTCAGCGGGGTATACGCTATCCGGCCGGACGGCACCCTGGCCCTGCTTGCCCGGGATTTCATCAAACCGAACGGGATCAGCCTGTCACCGGATGAAAAGCGGCTGTACGTGGCAGACACGGACGGCAGCCATATCCGCATTTTTGACGTGCAGCCGGATGGGAGTGTCAGCGGGGGGAAACCGTGGTATCAGCTGCCCCATCCGGACGGCATGGCCGTGGACAGCGCCGGCCGGGTCTGGTGCACCGCCGGCGACGGGGTGCACGTCGTCAACCCCGACGGGAGCCGGGCGGGCATTGTCCGGATTCCGTTGCCGCCGGCCAATTGCGCGTTTGGCGGCCCGGACCTAAAAACCCTGTACGTGACGGCCCGCACGCGGGTATATGCCGTCCCGGTGACCGTACCGGGTCTGGTAATTCCCGTTCGAAAATAATTTGTTTCTGATGGCTTGAACAATAAAAAACGCCGCCGGGCTGAAGTCCGGCGGCGTTCCCGCTGGTATGCGGGATCATTTGGCGGATTCTTCTGAAGCAGGTACCGCGATTTCCTCGAAGGGCACTTCCTGCTGTTCAGGTTCAGGGGAGGGCATAACGACTTCAATCATGCACCGGTCCCCATCGCAGTAGAGGTCCTGAGCTTCGTCGGTGTTGATGGCCTGGAAGTCTATGGGTTTCAGGCGGGATACGGCCTGTTCATAGGTTTCGGAGGTAATTTCCTGGTACGGAGCCTGGGCGTAATTATGTTCCCGCAGGGGGAGGAAGCTGATGGACTTGAGCCTGGTCTCATACAATTCCAGGATGTAAGGGATGTCCTTAGCTTCTTCCGGCTTGAAGGTGATGGTGGCGCTGACCTGGTTGTCGGCCCAGTAATACTGGATCTGGGCGACATTTTCGACCTGTTCCCACACGGACACTTCGGACTTGGAGCGCCGGAAATATTTCTCCTTGACGGGGAAATAGACCACCCATGTGTTGTCGCCGTAGACGGATTCCTCGATGCGGTATCCGGCCCGCCGCAGCGGTTCGATGAGGGGGCTGGTCTTGTCGATGCGGATGGTCCGGTAATAGTACTGAGAATGGGGATAATGGATTCCCGGGGTAACGCCGGGCAGCAGGGAAACCGTGCCGCTGGGTTTGACGCTGGTTTTCTTGATGCTTTCAGGCACGCACAGCCACTGCGAGTAAATGCGGTCCAGTTTACAGATGTACTGGTACCCTTCATCGCACCACCGGAAATGCTGGCGCCGGCCGTGTCGTTCGAAACTTTCCACGATGCCGGACTGGCTCAGCCCGATCCGGCGGTTGCGCAGCATGATAGCGTTGGTCCGCTCGATATGCGTAGGAATCAGGGTAACGGTTTTCGCGTAGAGATAGGCGAATTTAAGGGTGCGCAGGTATTCCTCCAGCGTGGCGTGCCGGGAAGGGAAGGTTTCGACGAGATTGCAAATTTCATACGATTCCAGGCTCTGTTCCGCGCAGGGGTTGGTTCCCGCCACTTTGGCGTCCGCCCAGGTGGGACCGTCTTTCATGCGACCGTAAGCCCTGGCGTTTTCGAGCCAGAAATAGCCTGGTTCCCCGTTTTTCGCGGTCTGGCCGCCGGCCCGGGAGTAGTCCATGCCTTCGCGCGCGATGACGCTGTTATTCGATGCCCACCGCCACGCCATGAGCTGGTCGCGGTGAAGGACGGGATCCTTCAACTGCAGATACTCATCGTCGTCGGGAAATCCCAGCGCCAGTTCGGCTGTCCGGCGAACGCCGCCAGAGACGACACATTTACCGATAATGTTCATAAGGTCCGTGATCATGCCGGAGGTGATCCGTTTACCCGCGGCCTGCCCTAGCACTTTGTCGATGTTGTTCACGCACTCGATCAGGGGAGCGGGCCCCGGCGCGATGCCGCCAAAGGTGCGGATGGGGGAACCCATCGGGCGGATCCGGCTGAAGTCGATCTGGGCCGGCCGCCGGGCCTTGCCTACATAGGCGTTCAGGATGACCCTGATCAGGTCGGTCCACCCTTCTTTGCTGTCTTCCACGACATGGGTATATTCCCCGGTTTGAGGCGCGCAGATGGTCACCTTGCCGGCGCCCTTGGTGTCAAAGGCCACGCCTGTTCCCAGCATGGACAGGTCCATCAGGAAGCAGAATGGTTCCGCGAAATCAGTGTCGATTTCAGCGGTGGAAACGAAGGCGCAATTGTTCAGCGCCGCGGATCCCCGCTCGTAGATGTAATCGGTGCCCATCATCCACAGCCCGCGGCCGGGAGGCAGAAACTTGAATTCCCACATGAGCCGGAACATTTCCTGGGCGGACCGCTGGGCCTTTTCCGGTTTCCAGGGCAGCTTCAGGTTCAGGCAGTGGTTAAGCTGGATGGTGTAGCACCCCTCAACCACCCGACGCAGGGTTTCCCAGTATTCCTCGGTGCGTCCGTTTTCCCCTACCGGCCGGGCGTAGGTCCGTTTAAAAGTGATGTATCCGAGGGGCCCCCACTCGGGTTGGCGTCCCCGGAACTGGTCGATAAACTCCTCGGACAGGGTGAAACGTTCCCGCACATTGAACATCATCAGTCAAACCTCCTTTTCCGTACATCATTTTGTCTATTCACCGCCAGAAGGGAAATCCCGTCTGGAGCCTGCCGTTACCGTACTTACACTTTTCTGTTGGGGGTCCTGACCCAGGGCAGCCCGTCCACCATTTCGACGGTATAGTCTGCAAAGATGTTGGGATACCGTTCACGGACCAGTTCATATACCTGGCCGAAGAGGAAACGGATTTCTTCCTCGGCATGCGGGTCAGTCCGGGTTTCGATTACATGGCGGAGCGCCCGGAAATTGCAGGACCATCCAATGGTGGTGGCCAGGCCGATCGGCGCCAGCCGCCGGAACGCGGACGTCAGTTTTTTCTTAAGGTCAAAGTTTTCCGCGCGGTCGATTTCAAACAGTTCGGCCAATTCCCGCTGTAACGCCTCGAGCTGCTCCACGGTCCGCACAAAAATCTCCATTCCCTGCTCGCTCTCGCGGATGTGGGTGGGAACATAAGCGGAAAGGGCGTCCAGCCGGACGAACCGGAGGGATTCCTGCGATACCGCCGTGCCCTGCCGGTGCCGGACCAGTTCATGGGTAACCACCCGGCTGACATCGGCAAAGATGAAATTGAGCACGCTGTGTTCCAGCACGCTGCCGTGGCCGACGCGGATAATATTGGCCAGATAAGGCGCGTTGCCTTCGCGGACTTTGGTGACGTTCGGGTTGAGCCCCGGCTCGAAAGAGCGGTAACACAGGCGCCCCATGACTTCGCACAGGGCTTCAGCGTCGGATGGCGCGTCGGTATGCCATTCCGGAGCCCCCACATGCCTGAGATAGTCTTTCAATCCGGATTCAATGATCCTGGTTTCCCCGACCAGGAAAACCCTGGGCTTAACCTCTTTCATAGTGCATTCCCTCGCTGGAAGCCCATATTGTGACGAAGATTTCACCAAAAATCAAGCAAAAAATGATGCGACATTTTTAGCATTTTTAACACAACAATCGATTTTGTGCGTGTAGGCTTTTTTTTTCTATATGTTGTGTTTATTTAGAAAAATAAATGAAAATATGCCGAGAAAGGGCAGGTACAGTGAACCCAGGACCTGCAACGGACCGGCCGGCGAGTTCCCATAAAATAAGCTTCCGGCCAGCCGGTGCTCTATCCAGACCATTTGAATCGATGGCGTTTTTCTGAAGGGCTGCCGGTTGCCGGCAGGTTCTTTTTATATGTTTTTACAATAAAATGATTAGTTTTTAAAATTAAATACTATAAAATGTATTTAAATCTGGAAACCGGAAAAAATAGGGGTCCCATAGGAAGGCCTTTTCGGAGGCGCTTTTCGCATTGCCGCGCAACTTTTTTGAAAAACAGCGCGTCCGAATCCTTTCTGAATCGCCGGAACCCTGAATTTTCCTGGAATGAACAGTCTGTGTTAGCATTTTCTCATGGGATCGAAAGGAAAACGGGACCGGGAAGTCCGGTGGAGCAAATACGAACCGCCCCGGGTTGCCCCTTTTGTCCGGAATGACGGCCCGCCGCGGCAACTGGTCCGAGAGCCGGCGCCCCTGGCTTTGCTGGGCGCGTCCCTGAGCGTAGGCGCGGCGGTTCTGGCGCTGACGGCGCTGTCCCTGGCCGGTGTGGCGCTGGATCCTTTGCGCGTGATCACGGGACTTGCCCTGACTTTTCTGGTGGCGTACACCAGCATAGGTTTTCTCGCATGGTACGTGCTGCTGGTGCTGGAACGGGAAGCGGGCGAATCTTCCAGGGGTAACGCCGCGGACGGGAAAACATCGGAAATCGGGAAGGATACATCATGAACAGATACCTCGGAATTCGGGGCGGGACATATACGCGTGGTTCTATCCGGCGGGCGGTCTGGGCTGTTCTGCTGCCGGCGGCGCTGGCCGGCGCCGCATTCGCGCAGGCTCCTGACCTGTCCAAACTGGATATTGTTGAGCGTTCCACTCCGGACGGCCCGGTGGCGCTGGTGGACGGCGAACCCATATCCCGCGAAGCCTTTCTGAGGGTATATCACCGTCATCTGGCGGACGTGATGCGGCTGGCCGGAAAAAAACCTGAGGAACTGGACAATTCTTTTCGGGTGCGCGCCGGACTGGACACGCTCGGGGAGCTGATCCGGAGAAAAATTCTGGTCCAGGAGGCCGGCCGGCGGAAAATCACAGTGCCTCAGGCTGACGTGGAGAAGAAATACCGGGAAAAGATGGAAGAGTACCGTCAGGAACTCAAAAAACCGGACGGGACCCTGCCTACGGAAGAAGAGTTGTTGCGCCTGGCCGGCCAGACCCGCCAGGAAGCCATGGACAGCATCCGGGAGCAGCTTATTGAAGACCGAATGGCCGAAACGCTGCTGAAGGAAAGCGGCCGGAAGGTCGCGGACAAGGATGTCCGGGAGTTTTATGACAAAAACCGGGACAAGTTTAAACGTCCGGGTATGCTGCACCTGAAGCACCTGCTGATCCGGCCGAAACCGTCTCCGGATAAGGCGGACGCGGCGGCGTGGAAAGCCGCCGAAGAAGCCGCCAAAAAAGCTAAACTGCGCGTGATGGCCGGCGAATCGTTCGAAGCCGTGGCGAAACAGGTTTCGGAAGCGCCGGACGCCGCTAAGGGAGGCGACCTGGGGATGGTTCCCGTATCCAGCCTGCCGCCGTTCTACCTGGCCGCCGCGGAAAAACTGGCGGATGGGGATTTGAGTGATCCGATCCGGTCGGAATTCGGCATGCACATTATCCAGAAGGTGGGCTCCGAGTCGGATGCCGATGTTTCCTTTGAGGAGGCGGCGCCCCGTATCCGGGCCATGCTGGAGGGCATGCTTTCGGAAGACGTGGTGAATGATTTTATTGAACCGATCGTGAACAACCCGGAACGGACCAGGATATTTCTCCAGCTGGAACGCACGCTGGCCGCGCTGGAGGGGACCCCAGGAAAGAAAGAATCTTCGGCGGCTGCCTCAAAGGAAGGCGCGTCAACGAAAACGCCTGCTTCCGCCACGGGACCGGCCGCTGCCAGCGGTACAAACGAAAAATCGTCTTCCGCGGGCAGTCAGTCTTCCGGGAAAAAGAAGCGTTGACGCGCCAGGGGGCTCACAGCCCTGCCAGGGAATATCCATGATCCTGCTGTGGAGTTTTTTGCTGGTGACCGCCGCGCTGGAAGCAGGCGGGGAAGACTTAAATTCCTGGCCGATGGAAGGGCGTCCGGCGGTGACATCCAGTTTTGGAGAATACCGGCCGGGACGCCTGCATATGGGGGTGGATTTCAGTACCGGCGGAGCAACGGGTCGGCCGGTTCGGGCATTAGGCGACGGCTGGGTCGTACGGGCGCGGTGTTCCCCATGGGGATACGGCAAGGCGGTATATATCCGGCTGGACTCGGGATATACAGTGGTATACGGCCATCTGTCGGATTTCCGCGCGGATATCCGCGACGCGATCCGCGCGGCCCAGCATGCCCGCAAATCCTATACGGTGGATTTAACCTTCAGGCCGGGTGAATTTCCGGTGCAAAAAGGTGAAATCATTGCCCGATCCGGGGATACGGGGATCGGCCCTGCCCATCTGCATGTTGAGATGCGGGATGAAGCAGAACGTCCGGTTGATCCCAGGCGGACAGGATTGCCCTGGCCTCCCGATGCCGACAGCCCGAAAGTGTACGCGGTGGCGCTTTACCCGGCCGATCCGGACAGCCGGGTGAACCATACCTGCTTTCCACTCGCCGTGAAGGCTGACCGGACCGCGGCAGGCAGGTACCGCACGCCGCCGATTCCGGTAACCGGCCAATTTTACCTTGGAGCGGCGGTTCAGGATATGACGCCGGAGGGCAACCGGCTTGGCGTATGGCGGGCATCGGTGAAACAGGGCGATGAGAGGCTGTTTGAACTCCAGTTCAACCGCCTCTCGTATGAGAACCAGGAATCGGGGGCTTTATGCTTTGATCCCTCGAAACGGGTGGACGGGGTTCCGGTGATGCAGGTTTGGCGGCGCCCGGGCAATACGCTGGATATTTTCACGCGGCGGGGAGAAGATGGCGCCGTGGCCGTGAGACATCCCGCCGAGCCGGTTTTAATGGAGTTTGAAGATTTTGGCGGGAACGTGTCCATTGTTGAGATTCCCCTGCGGGAGGATACCGGTCCGGCGGTCCAGACGCTTTGGCCGATCGAAGAAGGCTTTTTTCATCCGCACCGGGGAGTAGCCTACTTTTCCCGCGCCGGAGCAGACGCGCCGGTGACCGCGCGGTTCTCGCCAGCCTCCGGATCAGAGCGTTCAGAGCAGATCCCCCTGGTGAAAATGGGGGAGGGATTCGGGATGTGGTGGCAGCCTTCCCGGCCGGGGATATGGGAACTGGCGCTGTCGCGCGGTGATGGCGTCGCGAGTACGTTCCGGCTTGCATGCTCGGGCGGACAGGAAGAAATGTCGCTGGACGGCGAAAACTTCAAATTTACTTTCCCGCCTGGGTCGCTGCCTCCTGAAACCTGTGTCCGCGCAGAACCTGAGAGGGTTTCCGGGGTCTCAGAACTGGATTTACTGGGCGATGGGGTAACCCTGATACCCGAGTATGTCCCGATTTTGAAACCTTTTACGGTCAGGATGCGGGGTGCGGGTAGGGGGGCAGATGGGCAGACCGCAATCTACAGGGTGTCCGGGAAGTCTGCAACCTGGCTGAAGACCCAGCGCGCGGGAGAATGGCTTGTCGCAGAAAGTTCCGCGTCCGGCAGTTTTGCGGTGGCCGCGGACAGGCAGGCGCCGACGGCGGGACCGTGGAAAATTACCGCGCGCGAAGAAGCCCCGAACCGTCCCCGGATTTGCGTGGCCGTAGCGGACCGGGGCAGCGGCATATCGGAATGGGCGCTGTATTGCGGAGACCGCTGGCTGTTATCAGCGTATGATCCGGACGCGGGGGAAATTATCTGGGAGGGTGATGAAGAGCTTCCCGGTCCGGCGGCGGACTTGCGGCTGACCCTTACCGATCGGGCGGGCAATCGGTCTGCCTGGACGTATGAGACATCTCCGGAACGGAGGGCCCCGGCGAAAAAATCTGCCAAAAGTAAAAAGCAGTAAGGAAAAAACTGAATGAGTGAACTGATGCTGCCGGGCGTGCCGGCGTGGATTTTCTGGCTGTTTTGCGTGCTGGCCGTCCTGATTCAGGGGATCAGCAAATCCGGGTTTGCCGGAGGCGCCGGGATTCTCTCCCTGCCGCTGATGATGCTGGTGATGCCGGTCAACCGCGTGGCGCCCGCGCTGCTGCCGATACTGATCCTGTGCGACATGAACGCGCTGTACCACCACTGGCAGAACAAAGTGTGGCGGCTGGTGTGGATTATTTTTCTGCCATCTTTAGTGGGGACACTGGCGGCGACCTGGCTGTGGTTTCAGGTTGGGAATGACGGGCTGAACCAGTACGCGATGGCCATCAAGCGCGTGACGGGGGTGATTGCCGTGGTTTTCGCGCTGTACATTCTGGCGCGCGAAGCGTCCATGCGGTGGGTGGCGGACCGGAAACTGGGAACCGCGGCGGGGATACTGTGCGGTGTGGCAGCGGGATTTACTTCCACCCTTGCCCACGCGGCGGGACCGATTGTCGGGTTGTACCTCTTTTCGCAGGGACTGGGCAAAGCGCTTTTTGTGGGGACCACGGCCTGGGTATTTACATTCATCAATCTGTCCAAAGTTCCGTTTTATCAGGCGGCCGGCCTGTTTGACTGGTCGCTTTTCTGGTTTGACCTGGCGCTGGTTCCATGCATACCGGTGGGGTCCTGGATGGGGAAAATGATGCACGATCGGGTTTCCGAGGTCCTGTTCAACCGGATCATCATGGTGCTGACCCTGCTTGCGGGGATACAGCTGGTCTTTAACATTAATCTTGTATTGGGACTGCTGAAGCTGTTTGCCCGATGGTAGGCGGTGCGGAGGGCATCAGTTATCGAGGGCTTCCCGAATAGCGGCGGCCAGCTGCTGCATCCGGACCGGTTTTTTGAGGAAAGCTTTCGCGCCGCTGTCCAGGACCTGCTGAATCGTTTCGTTCAGGTCGAAGCCGCTGGCGATGATGACCGGCAGATCAGGCCGGATCTGCCGCATCCGGGCGAAAGCTTCCGGACCCGCCATAACCGGCATGGCCATATCGAGGATGACCAGATGCACCGTTCCCGGGGCTTTTTCGAGCAGTTCGACGCCTTCCCGGCCGTTTTTGGCGCACAGCACCCGGTATCCTAGGCGCTCGAGCAGCATGCGCGTTGCCGTCAGGATCGGCTCTTCGTCGTCGACCACCAGGATGGTTTCACTGCCCATGGGCAACCGCATCTGGGCGGGCGGAGCGGCAGGCTGAGGTTGCGCGTCGCACTCCGGCAGGAGCACGGTCATGCGGGTTCCCGCGCCCGGCGCTGAATCCGCGTAGATGTACCCGTCGTGATTTTTAACGATGCCGTATACCGCGGCCAGCCCGAGGCCGCGTCCGGAGAAACGGGTAGTGAAGAACGGTTCAAACAGGCGTTCCTGGACTTCGGCGGTCATGCCGTGGCCGGTGTCTTCCACGAAGAGCGCGACGTATTTGCCCGGCCGCAGCCCGGGGTATTCGGCGGCGGTTTCAGGAGGCACTGTAACCGTGTCCGTGCCGAGGTTGATCTGTCCGGATTCGGTGATGGCCTCCACGGCGTTCTGGACGAGGTTGAAGATTACCTGTCGCATCTGCGACGGGTCGATTCGGGTCAGCGGCAGGCTTTCCCGCAGGGAAAGTTCCAGCCGGATATTCGGGGGGACAGTGCCGGCCAAAGTATCCCGTGATTTCCTGACAATATCATTGAGCTGGACGGGCTGTGGATTATACCGGCCGCCGCGCGCGAAGGCCAGCAGCTGATCCGTCAACGCGCTGCCGTCTTCCGCGCATCGGATGATCTCCTGAACAATGCCGGCCGCTTCGGGATCGTTCCGGGTTTTTATCTCCAGCAGTTCAGCGTTGGTCATGATGGAAGCCAACAGATTATTAAAGTCGTGCGCGACACCTCCTGCGAGGGTGGCGGCGGTTTCCATGCGGGAAGCCACCCGCAGCGCCTCGCTGATGCGCCGGGCTTCCGTGATGTCCCGCAGGTTTCCAACCAGGGCTTTCGGTTTTCCCGCGCTGTCCAGAATAAAAGCAGAGGCCTCTGAAAACAGACGGTATTCTCCCCGACTGTTACGCAGCCGGTATTCACACAGCGGGAGGGGCTCCCCTTTTCGCTGCGCTTCCAGCAGACGTTTCCGGTGCGCGCGGACGTGGTCCAGGTCATCCGGGTGCACCATGGCCTCAACATCGGCCTGGGAAATGCTCATGGGATTGTCCACGGTGTGGCCGAGCAGGGTGGTGACGGATGGGCTGATGTACTCATAACAATGCGAGGAAAGGTCGTAGAGGTAGGCGATGTCCCGGGAGAATTCCAGGATATACCGGAGGCGCTCCTCGTTCCGCGCGAGTTTTTCTTCCATGGCGCGCCGGTCCGTGATATCACGGCAGATTCCCAGCACGGCCGCGGGAGTGGTCCCCGTGTTGTCCGGCACAGGCACGCGGCTGATCAGATACCAGTGTTCCCCTTCGCCGGGTATGGAGATTTTTTCTTCCTGGTTCAGCAGGGGACGGTTCAGGGTTAGGGTTTCGCGGTCCAGCTTTTCGCGGAGGAGAGCCGCGGGGGTATCCGAAAGATCACGGTCGGTTTTCCCCAGAACGTCTTCTTCGGAAGCCACGCCCAGGATGCGCAGCATGGCCGGATTGACGAGGCGGTAACGCAGCGAGGCGTCTTTCAGATATACCCCGTCCGTCAGCCGGGAGATTAAAGAGAACTGAAACCCCGGATTGGCCATATCGCCCGCCAGCGCGCCCTTGTTATTTCGATCGGCGTTCAATCCATCTACCTTCAGCGAAACCGGCATTTACCTGCCAAGTACTCCTGACCATACAACGAATGGCAAGCAAGAAAGTTACCAAACGGGCCGGAAA
>JAKOTZ010000113.1 GCA_029776995.1 Candidatus Hydrogenedentota bacterium | reverse complement strand
CCGGAAGGCGGCCTGCCGCCTCAGCAGATGCTGGATCACGTCGGGATTCACGCAGGCCGGCCCCTCTCCCCACATGGGAACTTCGACATCACCCACATGCACCATGGCCGCTATCCCGGCGGCTTCCATATAAGGCATCCCCTCCTGGGCGGGCCAGGTCTCCGGCGTTGCCGTCAGCACTGGCGGCTGATTCCTGTCCCGGGTCCAGGACCCGCCGGGAAAGCCCCACACCGCGGCCGTTATGCCCCGCCCTCCCAGGCGGCGCACCACCGCTGCGCCCAGCTTTGCCACCGCATGGGGCTGGGAACCTATACAGCGGGTAGAGGCCGCGGAACCCGGATTGGCGGGCCACAGCGAAAGGTCCGGGCCGGGCATCCAGTCCAGGCCTGCCGCGCGGAGAATCCGCGCCGCGGCATCGGCCCAAATTTCGGCAAAGGGCTCCCCACCCGCCGCGGCCGCGGCCATTAGCGGAGGCAGCGACACGGACCGTTTACCCGACACATCCCCCAGAAAACCAGCCAACTCCCAGGGATCCGCGCCGATCAGAATGGGACGGTTAATCCGGAGTTCCGCCTGACGCAGCATCGCCACCAGCAGCGGCAGGTTTTCCGGTTTTCCCGCGGGCCGGATCCGCACCCCGCCCGGCGGCGTCTTATCCAGAAACGCGGCATCTTCCGGCGTGAGTTTCAGGGCGCAATCCAGCGAAACGATCATAAGCCCCGCAATCAGCGGACGCAGCAACGCCGGATCCACTGTGTCGGACGTCACGCGCGCTTGCTGCCCGGAAACCGGCGCCAGTTCGCTGAGGGAAGGCGGCGCCTTAACGTTTTTCGGCGTCTGTGCCATCGTGTTGTCGCAAAGCCCGACCGCCGCAACCGCTGTAACCAGCAGACGCGCGGCAAATGACCGCGCGGCATTTCGCCTGACCCCACCCATGCGCGTTCCCTTATATCCGCCGGTCTGAAGCGCAAGCCACGAACGTGACCACGCCCCCGGCCGGATCAAACGCGTGGCTGCTCACGGAACCGGGACGGAACGGCTGGTTGCCTATGGCGGAAGCCGCCGCGTAAATGCATCCCATGCCGCATACGTGGCGGGGATTGCCGCCGCGCATGATGGCCCGGTAAAATCCGGCCGGGTCGCCCTTTTTCACGTGCTCCAGCGCGCGCGTGTCTTCGGAGATGATGGTGTCCACCAACTCGGGTGTAATTTCAATGTCATCCCCGAACCGTTCCCCGACGTGCGAAAGATCCGCGGCGGCAATCGCGGCCGCGCGGGGATGGTCCGCCATCAGGGAACGCGCCGCGTCGAGAAACCGCGCCACATCCGGCCGGTCCTCCGGTATGGCATCTTCGCCCATATCCGGCGTCGTCAGCATGCCGCACAGCACGGGAATAATGGGCGGCGCGTCATCACCGTACAGCAGGGCCAGCATCACCGCCTGCAATTCCAGCGAATGCTCCGTCCGGTGGATAATCTGCTCTTCGTAGGGGTCCCAGTCACAGGACTGTTCCAGTCGGGCAAGGGCATCCCGAAAAACGGGCACGGTTCCAAAGGGCGTCTCAAAATCCTTGTCGCACAAAATAAACGGCG
>JAKOTZ010000105.1:0-7500 GCA_029776995.1 Candidatus Hydrogenedentota bacterium | reverse complement strand
GTAGAACCGCCGATATTGCCGCGCATGGCAAATCGTTTTTCATTCCGCATCGCACGGTCAGACGGCGCTGGAACCGGATCCTTTTTGGCATTTGAACGCGATTAAAATAACCACCATGATCCACGGCTGAGCGGAGTCCTGACCTATGCGCGCTGCCATAAAGAAAACACCCGGCCGGAAAACCGACCGGGTGCAACTGTACAGAAGTATGTAGGGTACGCTCAGTGCTTCCGGCGAAGGGCCACCGCGCTCAGCATTGCCAGCCCTAATCCGGCCAGGAGCAGATCGCCGCCCGCGGACACCAGCATGTCCTTGACAAACAGCCGCTTCACGCATCCAAAGCATCCGCCGATACCCAGGTACTCGACAAATTCCTCTTCCGTAATAAAGCCGTCGCCGTCTTTGTCCACCAGCTCAAAGACCTCGATTGCCAGGCCGGGCAGGCCTTCCTGCGCTACGGCTTCTTCCAGGCTGAGACCATCGCCATTACCGTCCAGTTCGCTCAGCCGGTCATAGAGCTGCTTTATGATGTCGCGGTTGGACGGCGGATCCAGGTTCAGTCCCCGGGAAACCACCAGATCCACGGCGGATCCCCTGGCAACCGACTGCCCCGCGGCCGGAAGCTGGCGCAGCACCGTGTTCGGATTTTTGCTGTTGCTGAACACGTACAGCTGGCTGCCGACATTCAGCCCGCTGTCCGTCAGCAGCAGCAGCGCCGCGCTTTCCGGCTTGTCGACCACGTTGGGCACCGTCACCGGACCGGACGGCGTGCACGCGCCGCTGGAGACCACCAGGCTCACCACGGTGCCCGGCGGCACGGACACGCCTGCCGCCGGCGCCTGGCTGATCACACTGCCCGCGGGTACTGCGTCGCTGCAGGAGTTGGCGACAACCCCCAGATTCAGGTTGGCTAAAGTGAGCGCCGACTCTGCCGCGGACTGGGTCTGGCCGACCACATTCGGCACCGTCACATTCTGCACTTCACCGCCCGTATCGCACGGTCCGCTGGATACCACCAGTAATACCTGTGAACCGGGCGTTACCTGCGTTCCCGCCGCCGGGAACTGGGTAATGACCTGTCCCGCCGGAACGGTGTCACTGCATATGGACAATCCCGGGGTTACTACCGTCAGCCCGGCTGCTGTAACGGCCGCCTGTGCCGCAGCCTGCGCCAGCCCAGTAACGTCTGGAACTGGAATAGGCTGTTCACACACACCACTGAAAATCACCAGATTGACCGCGCTGCCCGGCGCTGCCTGCACACCTGAAACGGGATTCTGGCTGATAACTGATCCCTCCGGTACTGTATCGCTGCACTGCTCTGTCACTTAACCAACCACCAGCCCTGCCGCCGTAATTGCCAGGGACGCAGCATCCTGAGAGAGGTCGCTCACATTGGGAACGGTCACCGCCGCCGGACAGGGACCACTGGAAATCACCAGCGAAACCAGATCTCCGTACAGCACCGTCGTCCCTCCTGCCGGATCCTGGCTGATCACATCGCCCGCGCTCACAGTATCACTGCACTAGGTCAGCACTGTTCCCACCTGCAGGCCGGCTCCTGTTAACGCCGATTGAGCCGCCACCTGATTTAATCCCGTAACATCCGGAACCGTTACCGGGCACGGCCCCGAAGCAACCACCAGGTCTACTGTGCTGCCAGGCTGTACGGACGTACCCGAAACGGGGGTCTGGCTGATCACCCGCCCTGCGGGCACCACATTGTCACATTGGTTGGTGACGGTGCCCACAGTCAAGCCTGCGGCGGTAATGTTAGCCTCTGCAACGGCCTGTTCGAGGAAAACAACATTGGGAACGGTTACCGGGCATGGACCCGAAGAAACCACCAAGCTCACCGTAGTCGTCGGACCAGACGTCACCTCGGTGCCACCCGCCGGGTCCTGGCTGATCACGCTGTCCGCCGGCACCGTGTCGCTGCACGCTTCGGTCACGTTCACGGTGAAGTTGTACACCGACAGCGCCTCCTGCGCCGCTTCCAGCGTCTGCCCCACTACATTCGGCACTGTCACCGTTTCCTGGGCGCCAGCTAAACCGGGTACTAACACCGCCAGTCTCAGCGTCATCATCAGCCACATCTGTTTCCACCTGTTCATCTGCCTTGTCCTTTCTGTTCCTGCAGGAGCATCTTGACCCTGATTTCTTTCCGTTGAACGACCATTGTTTTTCTTATCTTACCACAATTTCAACCCGCGTGTTACGCAATAAACGCCCCCGGGCGGTGAAGGCGTTGGCCGCCCGGGGGCTTGAAGGGAATCGCCCTATGGGGCGAAGGAGGCCATGGTTATCAACGGTTCCGGCGCCGCAGGGCTCCCAGTCCCGCCAGCGTTACGCCCAGCAGGCACAGCCCGGCAAATCCGGCCGCCGGCACGCCGTTGCTCACGTTAAGGGTAAACGTCGGCGAGTTAACCGAGGTTACAGCGTCGCTGACTTCGCACTGGTACTGCCCGGCATCGGTGAGCGCCACAGGATCGAAGGTCAGCGTATCGCTGTTAGCGCCCGAAATTGCCTGCCACGCTTTGGACCCGTCTTCGCGGTACCACTGGTAGGACACGGCACCGACCGCGCCGCTCACGGTAACCGACAGTGAGACGCTGTCGCCAACCACCGCGTCGATCGTGGTGGCGTTCGCGGTCACGGCCAGCGTGCAGTTGTTCTGCACCGTGACGACCTGCTGTGCCGTCGCGGTATTGCCGAAGGAGTCCGTCACGCTGAAAGTGACCGTCCAGCTCCCCGGACCCAGCGGACCCGCCGGCGGTTCGCCGGCCGCGATCACCAGCGCCGTGATGTCACCGTCCTCGATATCGGTCGCGGTGGCCACGCCGGCCGTAGTGTATTGGTCGCCGCAATCCAGGGTCACCGCGCTGCCGCCTGCCAGGGTAATCACCGGCGCGAAATCATCCGCCACTTCCACCGTCAGGATGTACTGGGTCTGGTTGGCGGAGCTGTCGGCCGCGGTGTAAATCAGCGTGTAGGTGCCCGGCGTGTTGACATCCAGCATGCCCATCGGAATGACGGCGGACGTACCTTCGCAGGTATCAACCGCCGTGCCTACCGGTGGCGAGCATGCGTCGCCGGTATGCACGTAGACCGGATTGGGACCTGGCACGGACAGCACCGGGGCCTGGGTATCGGTTACGGTTACCGTCAGTGTGGCCGTACCCGTGTTGTACCCGTCGTTCGCGCTGTAGACCACGTCATAGGTGCCCACGGCGGGCGCGTTAACGTCCAGGCCGTCCAGATCCGTAACGGTCACCGCCAAGGTTCCTGCGCAGTCATCGGCCGCTGTCGCGTCCGGAAGGGTGAGGGCTACGCCGCACTCCGCGTTCAGCGTGTTGCCGCCGGAGATGGTCACCACCGGGATTGAGGTGTCCAGCACGTCCACTGTCCGCTGGGCAGTCGCAGTCTCGCCGTACGAGTCGGTGACGCTGTACGTGATGGTCCAGGTTCCCGGACTCAGCGGGCCGGCTGGCGGCAGTCCGGTAACCGTAATGGATGCCGTCAGGTCGCCGTCTTCGTAATCCGCCGCAGTGGCGCCGGCATCCGTGGTGTATTCATCACCGCATTCCAGCACGACGGGGTTGTCGCCGAGAATATTGATCACCGGCGGCAGGTTGGCCAGCACCTCAACCGTAAGCGTTTCAACGGCCGTGTTGGAGGCACTGTCGCTGGCGGTGTACGTTACCGTGTACGTGCCGGGCGTGCTGGTATCCACAGTGCCGACACCCGTTACGCTGCCCAGGTTCCCTTCGCAGACGTCCGTCGCGCTGGCTGTCGGGGCAGTGAACGGCGCGTTTTGCGGCACGTTCACCGGATTCGGACCCGGAATCGTGATCACCGGAGCGGTCGTATCCACCACGTTCACCGTGCGGACCACGCTGTCCGAATTGCTCTGGCTGTCGGCTGCCGTATAGGTCAGTGTGTAACTGCCGGGCGTAGCCGTATCCACGGAGCCGGCTACCGTTACCGCGACGGGTCCTTCACAGGCATCCACGGCGTTCGCGCCCGGATCCGTAAACGTACTGCCGCATTCCACGGTCAGCGGGTTCGCGCCAATCAGCGTGATCACCGGCGCTGTCGTGTCAACCACGTTCACCACTCGGACTACCGGGGTGGCGCTGTTGCTCGACGCATCCACGGCGTAATACGTCAGCGTGTAGCTGCCCGGTACAGCCGTGTTCACCGAGCCGGTTACCGTGTACCCGGCGGCCGGGTCGCACGCATCCGTAACCGTCGCGCCCGGATCCGTAAACGTACTGCCGCATTCCACGGTCATCGGGCTCGCGCCGTTCAGCGTGATCACCGGCGCGGTTGTATCCACCACATTTACCACCCGGGTAATCGGTACGGCCACATTGCCCGATCCGTCCTGGGCGTTGTAGGTCAGCGTGTAACTGCCTGGTACGGACGTATCAACCGTACCGCTCACCGTGTACGCCACCATCATGTCACAGCTGTCCGCAACGGTCACGCCGGGATCCGTAAACGTGCTGCCGCATTCGACAACCATCGGATCCGGCCCGTTCAGCGTCAGCGGTGGGGGCGTGGTATCCCGCACCTGAACCGTACGCTGCACTGACGCGCTGTTGCCGACGTCATCCGTCGCCGTGTACGTAAGCACGTAATCGCCCGGGTTGGCGGTGTCCACCGTACCCGCGATGCTGATGGTCACGTTGGTGTCGCAGTTGTCCGTAGCCGTGGCGCCCTGTTCGGTGTAGGCTGTGCCACATTCCACCGTAACTACGGATGCACCGTTCAGCGTGATCACCGGCGGCTCCGATTCCGTAACGTTGATCGTCGCCGTGCAGGTGGCTGTCCGGCCCAACACATCCGTTACCGTCAGCTGCAGCGTCCCGGATGGAATGTCACTGCACGAGAATGTCTTGTTTTCCACTTCCTGGAGCCAGATGCCCGCTTCCGCGGTGCTCAGCGAAATTTCCGCGGGATCCGTAATCTGATTCCGGACCGTAAGGTCCACTGACGCGCTCTGGCACACCGCGGACGGGCCGTTCGGCGAATATTCCATGGCACCGATGTCCGCACTTGGGCCAACCTGTCTGGCTACGCCGCGGTTGTCCGTGCCGGTAGTCAGTCCCGGATTACCCACGTTGATTACCGGCGAGGATGCTAAGGGCACATAATTCGTGTCAAGCTGCGGATTCACGCCGCCGATGTTTCCGGTACCGGGGAACGTAACCCCCGCCAGCGTGTAAGAAAATACCGGGACTTCCGTATTCCCCAGTGATCCCTGGCTGACCACACTGCCCGTTGCGCCATCGCCGGTATTCAAGTAAAAAATGCAGTTGTTGATAATTGGCGCGGATTCCCAGTTATACACCCCTCCGCTGTCCCGGCCAAACAGTCCCGTGGTGTTGTCAGTCAGGGTTCCATCCACAATCGTGCACCCCACAATCACCGCGTCCGCGTTGTTATTGAAAATTCCGGCGCCGCCCCGGATCGGGTTCGCGGAGGAATCCGCCGCGCGGTTTGCGGTATTGTTTCGAATAAGGCAACTGCGAATGAGCGACAGGCTCTGGCCATTCGGGCCGGTCTCATTCGCGATCGCGCCGCCGCTTACCGCTGCCGTGCAATTGTGGATTATGCAGTTTTCGACCTCTGCCGCCGACTGCCACGCGTAGATGCCGCCGCCGCGCCAGGTGTGATAATCGCCCGTGACGCCGCTCGCGTTCCCGCCCGTGATGGTGAAACCGTCCAGACGGGCATTTACCGTAGGCGCGCTCGCCCGGCCGAATACGACCACGTGATACGCCGGACTGCCCGCACGCGAGGTGGATCCGTCAATCACTGCCGGATACAGGTACCAGTTCCGCTGCGACCGCTGGGTTTCCTGCCTTCCCGCGCCGCCATTGTACCCTGAGAACCCGCCGTAAACATGGACGTTGTCCTTCATCACCAGCGAGCCGGTAACCGATGCGGGAGAACCCCATGCCTCCGTGCGCAACTCGTTGTAAACCCGAGGCGATCCGATCGTTCCGCCGGCCACCCATACTTCACCGCCGCCCGCGGCATATGCCGCGTCAATTGCGGGCTGGATTGTATGGAACGCCGTAGCCCAAGACAGCCCGTCCTGCGTTCCGGGAGACGTCGGGTCTACCCGCCATACCTGCGCCTGGGCCACTGTTCCCAGGCACACTGCGATCATTAAAAGAGGAACCTGCCATTTCATTGCCATTTCTCCTATTGTGTTTTGATGATACGTGGTCTGCTGCCTGCAAACCCTATCTTTCCATCTGCCTCTAGTTACTATCCCACTTCCACGATTATTTTAAACCATCTGCCGATAAAAGTTTACCCTATTTCATGCGAAAAGTCAAGGTTTTTCTGATCTATTTTTGTAATTCATATTACTTCTTATTGAACACGCTCGATTTTCGCCTCCCGGACAATCAACTGGCCATAACGTTTTTTAAAAAAATCCGTTTCAATCCTCTCTATCCCCGCCTACCTGGATTCTCTCTTTATCCATATACCCCACTTCTTCTTTTCATACAACCAATCTGCTTAATTTACTGGGATCGCCGTACTTATTTGGGCTGTTACGCCCGGAACTCATGCTTAATTGATTCTGCAGCTCACAGTAAAAAACGCCGCTTCTGGAATGACATTTACTGTTATCTGTAACCTTACGCTATACCCTCGGCAGTTTTTTCTGAGCGCGTAAACTGGTAAAACAAAGCTGCCCGGCCGGGAAGCCCGACCGGGCAGCATCAGTTCAGGTCAACGTATCCGGATCAGCTCCGGCGCCGCAGGGTGGCCGCGCTCAGCAGCGCCAGGCCCAGCCCCGCCAGCAGCAGGTCGCCACCCGCGGAAACCAGCAGGTCTTTCACAAACAGCCGTTTGATGCACCCGAAGCATCCGCTGATCTTCAGGTACTCTTTCAGCTCGTCCAGCGTCAGGCTGCCGTCACCGTCCGCGTCGATCAGATTGAAGATCTCTATCGGCAGATTTGGCAGCGCTGCCAGCGCTTCTTCCAACGACAGCTTACCGTCACCGTCCGCATCCAGCTCTTCAAACTGGTCATGGATCTGTTTCATGATCTCCCGGTTCGTCGGGACATTCTCTGGCGCGCCTTTGGACACCAGCAGATTCACCGCCGCGCCGCAGGTCAGGGTCGCGCCGGCAGCCGGCGACTGGGCAATCACCGTGCCCGCAGGCACCTGGGTGCTGTTCACTTCCTGCACCGCGCCGACCGTCAGCCCCGCCGCCGTGATCGCGGCCGCGGCCGCAGCCTGCGCCTGGCCCACCACGTTCGGCACCACCGCCGGACCGGCCGACACCACCAGGTTCACCGCGCTGCCCGGCGACACCTGCGCACCCGCCGCCGGATCCTGACTCAGCACCGTGCCTGCCGGAATGTCATCATCGCACACTTCCACCGTGGAGTAAAGCAACCCGGCCGCATCCAGAAGGCTCAACGCTGTCTCAAGCTGGACCGCCACCACGTCCGGCACGGTCACCAGC
>JAKOTZ010000059.1 GCA_029776995.1 Candidatus Hydrogenedentota bacterium | reverse complement strand
GTTGATTCCGTGGGTGAAGAAGTCCTCGATTTCCGCTATGAGGGCACCTGGTATCCAAATACTCACGGGGATTCGGTGCCTGCCGGGGGGGCTTCCCTGGTCATCGAAAATCCTCTCGCTTCCTGGGATTCATGGGATCTCCAAACCAGCTGGCGCAGCAGCTCAACGGCCCAGGGGGGCCCGGGTGTCGCCGACCCACTGCCGGCCACCGCCGTGATTGAATGGGTTTCCGGCGGCACGATTCATTTGAGCGGGGAAGCAGGCCGCACGTATCTCCTGCAGCGCTCCGACGACCTTGGGGGCTGGTCTGACATCAGCTATACCACGCCCATCAATGCACAGTTCGATGTGTCGGACCCCGCTGCGCACCTGCGCTCCTTTTACCGGATCAAATCCAAATGACCTGATTCCCGGGATGCTTGAAAATCGCTCCGGTTGAGTTTCCGGAACCTGCGGGTATTCGTTTTATGATGGAGCAGCTGTGGATTCTACAGGATTTGCAGTTTCCATTGGTTTTGAATCCCCCATGCCGTCCATATTTTCCAGCCGTCTGAGTCTTTACTTGCGCCACCCGGGCATACCAGCCCGGGTGAGCACATTGATTCTCCTGTGGCAAAGGTCCCCTCTGGTCAAATTGCTTCCGGAATTCAGGATCGTTTCAACTTCAGGCTTCTCGGAAGCCCTGAAGTGGTCCGTGACTTGCATCGCCGGTCTGGGGACTTTTGATTCCATCGCCGGTGCCTCGGAGATTTCGCAGGTATTGCCCTCGTCAGGGTCTCTTGAGGTGAATGCGGTCGCCGGGGAAAGCCTGACGTTCATGGTGCAGGCTACCGGCACTCCCGGGATTCCGGCGTCATTTCAGTTCGGAGGGGATATTCCGCCGGGGTTGATTCAGACCGGACTCGAAAACAGCCGGACGGATTTCCTGACTGGGGTCCCCACGCTCGCAGGAACCTACAATGTTACCGTTACCGCATGGGAATTGCCCGGATTCGGCGGGGATTTCATCGATAAAACATTCACCTTCAATATCACAAATCCGCCTTTCCCGGCGATTTCCCGGCAACCGGCCGGCGGCAATTTTACGCAGGGTTCCCTGGTTCATTTGTCGGCTTCACAGACGGACGGGAAGGTGTTTACGTGGAAATTGAACGACGAAGCGCACCCTGTTTCCGAAACACTATTCTTGCCAAGAGCCACCTCCCGGCGCTACCGCGCCGCCCCCGCCCAGGATCCCGGACCGGCATGGTTCACTGAGGCG
>JAKOTZ010000052.1 GCA_029776995.1 Candidatus Hydrogenedentota bacterium | reverse complement strand
CGCTTCCTGCTGCTGCCCCGAAGGCAAGTGCCAGTGCGCTGACGGCAAGTGCGCCTGCCCGCACTGCAAGTGCGAGAACTGCGCCTGCGCCAAAGGGAAGTGCTGCGCCGGCAGCAAATGCGCCATGAAGTAATCAGGCCCTGATCCGGTCTGGCTGACCCATCAACCGGCCTGGCGGAACGCTCCGCCAGGCCGGTTCTCATTCCTGTTCCCCGGGTTCACACATGCAGATTTTCTCAAATCGGATTACTGCGGATTCCTTCGGAACCGAAATGGTCCGACGTCCGGAAAAACAATCGGATCTCGCCTCACGGTATTAAGAACTGAATAACAAGCCCCGCCGGCCAGATTTTCGATATGCGAACTCTACAGAAACTATAATATTCAGCGGGAAAGTTTCCTTTGAGCAGTATCGTATCTGCACATAACCCACCATTCCCGGCACTTCCAGTTACACAGGCTGATAACGAAAAGGATTTGCATATGCGTGTTGAATTTCTCCACCCCTGCGACCAGGTGGCGATGATCATGGACCGCGTGTACGCCTACGGCATGACCACCACGTCGGGCGGAAATGTATCCATGCGGGATGACTCAGGCGATATCTGGATCACCCCGGCAAAACTCGATAAAGGACGCCTTAAGCCTGAAAGTGTGGTTCACATGCGTTCAGGAAAAGCCACGCGCAGCGACGTCGCGCCGTCTTCGGAATACCCGTTTCATGAAGCGATTTACAAAGTACGGCCAGATATCAAAGCCGTGCTTCATGCCCATCCTTCCGCGCTGGTCGCGTTCAGCATCGTGAAAAATGTTCCCGATACCCATATTATTCCCCAGGCCGCGTACGTGTGCGGCAAGGTTGGATTTGCGCCCTACGCGGTGCCGGGAAGCAGCCAGCTGGGAGAAAACATAGCGGCCGCGTTCGAGGAAGGTTACAACTGCGTGCTCCTGGAGAACCACGGGGTGGTGTGCGCCGGAAACAACCTGCTGGAGGCCTATCACCGGTTTGAGACCCTTGATTTCTGCGCGCGGCTCATCATCCGGGCCTCAACGCTCGGGGCATGCAACTCGCTGACCGATGAGCAGCTGGCCCTGTTCCACCACAACCGCCATTTTCTGCCGATCTTTCGGCCACAGCAGCGGTCAAACAGGGAGCGTAAGCTGCGTAAATTTATCTGTGAAATTGTGCACCGCGCATACGACCAGAACCTTATGACGAGTACGGAGGGGGTGCTTTCAGCGCGTCTGGACGGGAACAGTTTCCTGATCACGCCGACCGGCGTGGACCGCCATTACGTCGATGTCGCCGATATCGTGCTGGTCCGCGACGGACACCGCGAAGAAGACAAAGTCCCCAGCCGTTCGGTCCTGCTCCACAAGGCCATCTACGACAGGCACCCTCACGTCATGGCGATTATCAGCGCCCAGGCGCCAAACAGCACCGCATTTGCGGTAACGGACGCGGAGCTGAATTCGCGGTGCATCCCTGAAAGTTACCTGGTGCTGCGCGATATCCCCAGGGCGCCCTATGGCATCCAGTTCGGTTCAGGCGACGAGGTGGCGGAATACTTGTCGCCGGAGCGTCCAGTGGTGCTCCTTCAGAACGATGCGGTCCTGGCTACCGGGAGTTCGCTGCTTGAAGCGTATGACCGGCTTGAAGTGGCGGAGTTCACGGCGAACGCCCTTTTGAACGCGATTCCCCTGGGCGGGCTGGTTCCCATGGATGACGCGCGCATCGAAGAACTGCTGCGATTTTTCTCCTGACACCGCGCGTATATACAAAATTGGTGGGCCTTGTAGGACTCGAACCTACGACCAAGAGATTATGAGTCTCCTGCTCTAACCAACTGAGCTAAAGGCCCACATCCCCCTTGAATTTATTATAGGCAAATCTACCCTAATTTTCAAACATTCGCTGTGTCCGCGCGCGTGTCCGGGGAATTTGCGCGCTGGCAATACACCCGGTTCAGACGGAATAACAGATAATAAAACCCACGAAAGCCGGAGCTGCATTCGCGCCGTTAATTGGCGGGATATGGTATGTTAAAATGGCAACAGACGGGGAGCAGTCCCGCCAACGGAGAAATACGCAATGAACAAGGTGCTGTCCATTCTGCTTGCCGGCGGAGCGGGGGAACGTCTGTATCCGCTGACGAAAAATCGGGCCAAGCCGGCGGTGCCTTTCGGGGGGATATACCGGATCGTTGATTTTACGCTGTCCAATTGCCTGAACAGCGGATGCCGCCGGATTCTTGTGTTGACCCAATACAAATCCAACTCGCTCAACCGCCATATCAGCCGGGGCTGGATTCCGGTGATGCATCCGGAACTTGGGGAATTTGTTGAGGTTATTCCGCCGCAGATGCGGGTCAACAGCAACTGGTACCTGGGAACTGCGGATGCCATTTACCAGAACCTTTATTCCATCGATCAGGCGTCGCCCAAAGAGGTTCTTATCCTGTCCGGGGACCATATTTATAAAATGAACTATCAGAAAATGGTGCAGCAGCACCGGGACTCGGGCGCGGAACTGACTATAGCCGCCATTGACGTACCCACGCAGGAGGCTACCCGTTTCGGCGTGTTTGAAGTGGACGAAGCCGGCCGGGTGCTGGGCTTCGAGGAAAAGCCCCGCCAGCCCAAAGAAATGCCCGGGCGCCCGGGGCATTCGCTGGCGTCGATGGGAATTTACGTGTTCAACGCGGACGTGTTGCGGAAGGTGGTATCCGAAGACGCGGAGAACGTAAAATCCAGCCATGATTTCGGCAAGGATGTGATCCCCCGCATGGTCCGGGAACAGCGTCAGGTCTTCGCCTACCGGTTCGAGGACGAAAATAAAAAAGAAGCCAAATACTGGCGGGACGTGGGGACCCTGGACAGTTACTGGGAAGCCAA
The DNA here is from genome assembly GCA_029776995.1 of Candidatus Hydrogenedentota bacterium. Classification (GTDB taxonomy): domain Bacteria; phylum Hydrogenedentota; class Hydrogenedentia; order Hydrogenedentales; family CAITNO01; genus JAGPFE01. The sequence goes on along the minus strand of JAKOTZ010000052.1, from coordinate 18,768 downwards.
TATGGATCTGGTTGCCGTGGATCCCCAGTTCAACCTGTACGATCAGGAATGGCCGCTCAGGACGCATATACCCATGCTTCCGCCGGCTAAATTCGTGTTCGCGGAGATTGGCAACCGGTACGGGGTGGCGCTGGACTCGATCGTAAGCCCGGGTTGCATCATCAGCGGCGGCGTTGTGGAGCGGAGCGTACTGTCGCCTTCCGTACGAATCAACTCGTATGCCCGGGTCGAAGAATCCATTCTGCTGGACGGCGTAAACATTGGACGCCACTGCCGGATCCGCCGGGCAATCATTGAAAAGAATGTTTCCGTTCCGGAAGGCGCGGTGGTAGGCTATGATCTCGAACAGGACAGCCGCCGTTTCCGCGTGACGGAAATGGGTGTGGTGGTGGTGGAAAACTCAGAACGGTTTCAGGAATCCTGATGGCCGTTACAGGTAGCGGTCTGTCAAGGGATTCAATAAACATCGCCGGGATGGACAGGTCCCGCGGGAGGTACCTATGACACTGACGTGGATGGACGGATTGCTGTTTCTGGCGTTCGTGCTGACGGTGCTCGGCGTATCGCTGTACGCCGGAAAAAAGGGACGGAGTTCAGAGGATTACTTTCTAGCGGGACGCAGGCTGACCTGGCCGCTGATCGGATTTTCCCTGATCGCCGCGAATATCAGCACGGAACACTTTGTGGGGATGGCGGGCCAGGCATTTGGCGAGACCGGCCTGGCCATTGCCAGTTACGAGTGGATGTCGGCGGTGACACTGGTGGTGGTAGCGTGGTTTCTGCTGCCCCGGTTCCTGAGCGCGGGCATCTACACCATGCCCGAATTTCTGGAGTACCGGTATGACACCACCACGCGGAGCATCATGGCTTCCTATATGATGGTGGCTTATGTGGTGGTGCTGCTGGCCACGGTGGTTTACAGCGGGGCGGTTGCCCTGAACGCCGTGTTCGGCATTTCGGGCATGTTTGAAACCAGGTTTGGCATGGAACCCGAACAGGCCCATTTCTGGGCGCTGGTGGCTTCCATCTGGATCATCGGCATCATCGCCGGAGCCTACACCACCTACGGCGGGTTGAGTTCGGTGGTCTGGGCGGATCTGCTGCAGTGTTCAGCGCTGCTGCTGGGGGCGGGTATCGTGCTGTACTACGGCCTGCAGACCCTTGGCGAGGGCAGCGTGCTGGGTGGCTGGCAGAAATTTACCTCGCTGCATACCGACAAACTGCATGTGGTCCGTCCCTGGAATGACCCCAACATGCCCTGGATAGCGGTATTTGTCGGGGGACTGTGGATTCCCAATATCTTCTACTGGGGGCTGAACCAGTTCATTACCCAGAGGACCCTGGGCGCGAAAAGCCTGGCGGAAGGCCAGAAAGGGGTCCTTTTCGGCGCATGCCTCAAGCTGACCATCCCCTTCCTGATCGTTATGCCCGGCATCATCGCGTATGACCTTTACGGGGACAAAATCCAGCACGCCGACAGCGCTTATCCGTACATGCTGGGCCAGATCCTGCCCCAGTGGGTGCGCGGAATCATGCTGGCGGCCCTGGCCGGCGCGGTAATCAGCACGTTTAATTCGGGGCTCAACTCGGCCGCCACCATTTTCACCATCGACTTCTACAAAAAACACCTGGTCAAGGATGCTACCCCGGGGCAGCTGGTTCGGGTGGGCCGCATCGCGACCGTCACCTTTGTCCTGATTGCCTGCGTATGGGCGCCGATGATTTACGTGATGGGCGAAGGCGTGTTCAATTACATTCAGGAATTCTGGGGATTTTTCTCTCCCGGAATCGTGGCGGCATTTGTCGGCGGGCTGATCTGGCGGCGCGCGCCGGCGCTGGCGGCCAAGGTGGCGCTGGTGGTCGGGCCGATTATTTACGCCTGCTGCCGCGTGCCCGGGTGGTTCATCAAACCGATGCTCGCAATTGAAAACGGCAAACCGGTGATCCCCGATGGGCCGATTGGACTGGTTTACCGGTTCAGCACGATGACCTTTCTGCACCACATGGCCATTGTGTTCCTGATCATCATGGGAATCATCTGGCTTATCGCGAAACAGCGGCCGCTGGACCGGGAAGTGGTGATGCCGCGGTCGCAGATTGACCTTACCCCGGATCCGATGGTGAAAGTTTTCGGCGTGGTGGTTGTCCTGCTGACAGCCACGGTTTATTACTTCTGGTGGTAACCGGAAGCCCACTCGAAGGAGCTTTTACATGAAAGGCTGGCGCATGCATGAAATAACCCTGGTTCTGGCGGCCTGCATGCTGGTCGCGTTTGGCGTGGCCGTGAGAGCGGCCTGGGCGGATGAGAATACACCGGACTGGGAGAACCAGCAGGTATTCGGGATTAACAAGGAGCCGCCCCGGGCAACCCATATGCCTTTTCCGGATGCTGAAACGGCCCGGACGAATATTATGAATTTCACCGCTTCGCCCTGGGTGATCTCTCTTGACGGACCGTGGAAGTTCAATTACGCGCCGAAACCGGCCGACCGTCCGATGGGATTTGAAGACCCGGGCTATGACGTGAGCGGCTGGCCTGATATCCCGGTGCCTTCCGTATGGGAACTCCAGGGATACGGGACTCCCATTTACTCCAACATCAAGTACCCCTTTCCGCCGGATCCGCCGCGGATTCCACACGACAACAATCCGGTGGGAAGTTACCGGCGGACGTTCACGGTTCCGTCCGAATGGTCGGGCCGGCGGATATTCATCCAGTTCGGCGGCGTGTACAGCGCCTTCTACCTCTGGGTGAACGGGCAGAAAATCGGATACAGCCAGGAAAGCAAGACGCCGGCGGAATTTGAGATTACCGGCGCGGTCCGGTTCGACGGAGAAAATGTGCTGGCGGTGGAAGTATACCGGTGGTGCGACGGCAGTTACCTTGAGGACCAGGATTTCTGGAGGTTCAGCGGCATTTTCCGTCCGGTACTGCTGTACAGCACGGCCGGCGTCCGGTTGCGTGACTTCCACGTCCACAGCGACCTGTCGGATGATTTTAAACAGGCGATGCTGCGCCTGAAGGCGCGGGTGCGCCGGCTGGATCCGGGCGCTCCGTCCGGGCCGTACACCGTGGCGCTGACGTTGCTGGGACCGGATGGTTCCCCGGTGGTCCAGCCCGGAAAATGCGTTGCGCGCGTCACGCCGGACCAGATCGGCACAGACGCGGAAGGCACCGCGGAAGTGACCGTGACGCAGCCCGCGCTCTGGTCCGCGGAAACACCTGTCCTGTACACCGCCACCCTGGAACTGCTGGATCCGTCGGGGCGCGTAATTGAAGCTGCCGCGCTGCGCCATGGTTTCAGAAAAGTGGAAGTTCGAGACGGCGTGTTTTATATCAATGGCCGGCCGGTGAAACTCAAGGGCGTAAACCGGCATGAACACGATCCGGATACGGGCCGGTACGTGACGGTGGATTCCATGAAGCAGGATATCCTGCTGATGAAGCAGCACAACATGAACACCGTCCGTACGTCCCATTATCCGAACCGGCCTGAGTGGTACGATCTGTGCGACCAACTGGGCCTGTACGTTATAGACGAAGCAAATATTGAGTCCCACGGCATGGGATATGATCCGGCCACGTCCCTGGGCAACAATCCCGACTGGGAGGCGGCGCACCTGGACCGGCTCGCGCGGATGGTGGAGCGGGACAAAAATCACCCGTCCATCATTATCTGGTCCATGGGCAACGAGGCCGGCCCGGGCCATAACTTTGCCGCCGGCGCCCGGCTGATCAAATCGTTGGATCCCAGCCGCCCCATCCACTACGAACGGGACAACACCGTAACCGACATCCACAGCGAAATGTATTTCACGCCGCAGGAAATGCGGGATTTCGTCGAGAAAACCTGGGACGGAAAACCCTTCTTCCAGTGCGAATACGCCCACGCGATGGGCAACAGCGTGGGTAACCTGGACGAGTACTGGGAAGTCATCGAATCGGATCCGCGGTTCATGGGGGGATGCATATGGGACTTTGTGGACCAGGGCATCCGCAAGCCCTTCAGCGATCCCCGCGGCCCGCGGCGGGAACCCGCGCCCAGTTATGCACATGACTGGTTTTTCGCGTATGGCGGTGACTACGACGACCGCCCCACGGACTGGAATTTCTGTTGCAACGGATTGTTCCAGCCTGACCGCCGGCCGTCGCCGGCCACGCGCCAGGTTAAGAAAACGTACCAGAATATTCGGGTCCGGGTTCTGGATCCCGCCGCCGGAAAGGTGGAAATCGCCAGCCGGTACGATTTTCTTACCACCGATTTTGTCCGGGCCCTCTGGAAACTCGAGGAGAACGGCGTGGCCATCGGGGAAGGGGATCTGGGCATCGTCGCCCTGGCCCCCGGCGAAGCCCGTGAGTTCACGGTCCCCTTCACGTTGCCCGCCCAGCCCCGGCCATGGAGTGAATACTGGGTGACCCTGTCCTTCGTGCTGGACCGCGACCTGCCTTGGGCGGACCGGGGATTCGAAATCGCCTGGGACCAGTTCCGCGTGCCCATCAACACCGCTGTTTCCCAACCCGGCGAACCGGGTCCCGCCCCGAAGATCAAACGCGGCCGGGATGGCATCACTGTGTCGGGTAACGGTTTTGAGGCGCGATTCGACGGAAAAACTGGATTCTTGACGTCGTGGAACGTTGCGGGCCGTGAACTCCTCATAGGCCCTCTGAAACCGAATTTCTGGCGGGCCCCCACCGATAACGACAAGGGCAACAACATGCCCAAACGCCTGGGCCGCTGGAAGGACGCCGCGGAAACGATGAAACTGGCTGAGGTGAAGTCGGACACCGAAGGTCCCGTTGCCATCGTCCGGGCGGTATACGCCATGAATCCCGCCAAAGCGGACCTGACGCTGGAATACCGGATAGACGCGGAAGGAATAATGCGGGTGACCATGGATTTCACCCCGAAGTCCGGGGCCCCCGAACTGCCAAGGTTCGGCATGCAGGCCCGCGTGATAAATGGCCTCGACCGCCTGACCTGGCTGGGCCGGGGACCCGGGGAAAACTACTGGGACCGCCAGACGGGGTATCCCGTGGGTCGCTGGACCGGGACGGTCGAAGAACTGATCCATCCCTTCATCCAGCCCCAGGAAAACGGGAATCGCGTGGGCATCCGGTGGGCGGCCCTGACCGACGCGGACGGTTCAGGCCTGCTGGTGGCGGGCCTGGCCCCGGACGGATTGTCGGGCTGGCCGTCGGATACCTGTCCCGGAGCGTTGCCCGCCGAGTGGCCGCCCCATCTCTGCGTCAGCCTGTGGCCTTACACCATGGAAGACCTCGACGAATGCACCCACGACTGCCAGTTGCCCCGCCGCGGGTTCAATGTTTTCAACGTGGATTGGAACCAGACCGGCGTCGGCGGCGACGACAGTTGGGGGGCCCGGCCCCACGACGAATACACCCTGTTCTGCAGGCCTTACCGATACCAGTTTGTGTTGGGACCACTGCGTCCGGGAAGCGATCCCGATGAGGTCGCCCGGAACCTCCGTACCCGACTGCAGCCGGTCAGACAGGACGGAAAATAAAAGGAATACAGACAACCGAAAGGAGACTCCCCATGAAACGGCTTCAGATGGCATGGATGATCGTGGCTATGGTGGCCGTGGCGGTAATGGTCGCCGCGGACGGACCAACTCCTCCGCCCGACGATGTGTTGACGTGGGCCAAGGCTAATGATGGATGGCAGGATCTGTTCGCCCCGGACCTGTCCAACGCCATGATGCGGAAGGACGGCTGGGCTTGGGAGGATGGGGCTTTGGTGTCCAAGGGACGCGGCGACATCTGGACCAGGGAACGTTACGGCGATTTCGCGCTGTCCCTGGAGTTCAAAACCCAACCGAAATGCAACAGCGGCGTGTTCATCCGCTGCGATTCCATCCGGGATTGGCTGAACACGGCTATTGAGGTGCAGGTTCTGCAGAACAACGAGGACTACGAGAATCCGAAATGGCATTGCGGTGGTATCTTCGACTGCCTCGCCCCCGCGTCAACCCCCCTGAAACCGGTCGGCGAATGGAACCACTATCTGATCATCGCGAAAGGGCCGGACATCTGGGTGTACCTGAACGACACGCTGGTCACCCACATGAACCTCGACCTGTGGACCGAAGCCGGCAAAAATCCGGACGGGACCCCGAACAAGTTCAAATACGCGTACCGGGACCTCAAACGCGAAGGTCACATCGGTCTGCAGTTCCACGGCGACCCCATCGCGTATCGAAACCTGAAAATTAAACCCGTAAAATAAGCGGAATCAATAGGTTAATATTCAGGCCCCGAGGTAATTTCCTCGGGGCTTTTTTTTGCTGAAAATAAGTTGACTTTCATGCTGGGGGGGGGGTAAATTATGAAAAAAATGAACGGGAGGAACGTGGGATGTTTACGAAACGTAGTGTCTCGGTAATTCTTATTCTCGGCGTCGTTACGGCGATCGGTCTTGCCTTCTGGATACCGTCAGCCAGGACAGGACTCTTCTCCCCGTCAGGGACCTCTCCAGTAGTTTCAGCCCAGTCGGAAATAACCATTGATCCGACCGCCCAGCCCGTTGAACCGCCGGTTGTTCCAGTAGATCAGACGGGATGGCATGCGTTTGCCCGACAGACCGTGGCCTGGGCCGTAGCCCACCCGGAGGCAACTCCGGACCCGGAACTGTTGAGCCGGTTCGCCGACTGCTGGAAATATGATCTTTCCGACACCCAGCGGGCGGATATCGAACGCGACTGGTTGGCCAGGCTGTCCGCGGGTTCCATGGACCGCTGGTTGCGCCTGGTAGCCATGGAAGCGGCGGGATTTCCGGAACTCGCGCTTCGCGAGTGTGACGCCCTGTTGGGCGAATGCCAGGATCCCGCGTGGCGCGAACTGGCCTGGGACGCCCGCACGGGCTTGCTGTTGCGGTCCGTCAGAACCCCTGAGGACGCCTTGGCGGATACGCTGTCCAGGGCGGCGGAGGAAGTTCCGGCGGATACGCTGGAACACATAGTGGCGATGATCCGATTTCGGGGTCCCCGCGCGGGTGCCGTTCTGACGGATGGTACCCTGTGCCCGGGTCATGAAATTACTGTGCTGGGGGGACGTTTCAGTACGGACTGGAGCCGTCGGGCCGGTGACCTGATTGCGTCGGTACTGCCGGATGTGGTCGGACAACCCGGTTACCAACTCGTCGAGCGATTGGCTATGGTGGACCAGGTCCTGAAAGGCCGTTCCGGTACCACGATGCTGCTTTCGGCTGCTGCGGACAGCGGCGGACAGGCCGGCGCGGCCGAAACGCTGCTGATGCCGATGCTGGATCTGTACGCGACCATGCAGGACGGACCGGAACTGGAAGCCGCTATCCTGTGGCTGCCAGATATCCTTTTCAACAATCCCAACACCTTCGCTGAATCGGCGGTATCGGTCCGCGACGTACTGGTGAACCTGGCCGAAACCCGAACGGACCCTGCTGTGCGGGCCGCGGCGCGGGAAGCACTGATCGTCATGGTGGACCGCGGCGTGATCAGTGAAGACGTGAGTACGCGGGTGGAAGAGGCTCAGATGCTTCTGGAAGAACGGCCTGAAAAACCGTGGCTGGACGAAATCCAGGAACGCCGTGAACGGGCCCTGCGCCTTTCCGCCCGGAGCGTGTTCTCCTCCCCGGACCCCGAAGCCATTCGGGTAGCCTTGGTCAACTGGCTGAGGGAGCACCCCTGCGGGCCGGTGGCCTCGACGGTCTTGGAAAACGGCGTGTCCCGGCTTACCCGTCCCCTGCTGCTGCCACCGTTTGAACCCCGGCCGCTGGCTGTGGTAGCCGCGGAAATTCCGTCACCTGAACCGGTCTGGAGCGTGTCGACCCTGTTCCGGGCTTCCCTGTTGGCGGGAGGGGTACCGCTGTTCCCGGAGGTTTCCGCCGACCGGAAGGAAGAACTGGAACCTATGGTGAAATGGATCTGTGCCGCCGCTCGGGGGTTGACCGAACCCAACACGCCCGAGATGGCTGGAAACGCGCGGGGTGATGGAGCCCTGGCGGAGGCCATCGCCCGGGAAGATGGAGCGGGCGTATTGCGCGAATTGATCCCCCGCTTTGAGGCGGGCCAGGCGGAATCGCGGCCGGACCAGCGTTGGGACCTCGCTGCCGCCCTGTCGGTCATGCGCGCGTCAACGGAAGATCTGCGCGCGTTGATTGAGGAGTCCCGTCTGGCCCGCAATCCCCGGGTAAACCTGCTGAACGCGTGCATGCGCCTGGTCGCGGGACAGCGGCTTCTATCATCGGGACAGACTGTTCCCGAGGAATTCACCCGGAATTGGGTATTCGAAGACCAGTGGGATTACTTGGAGTGGTTAGGTGACCAGGGAAATAGCGAACTCATTCAGAAAGCCCGGGCGGCCGTGCTGGCCGTCCTGTACGCCCTGTGTGGCAACCAGTCCGCCGAACGGGACAAACTGGTCCAGTGGTCCGCGGACACCCTGCTGAATACGGATGCGCCGAATCCTTGGGCAGCGCGGATGCTCTGGCCGATTGTGTTTGATCGCGCGCGTCGTGCTCTGGCGGAAGGCGACGATGCCGCGGCCCGCCGGTGGATGGAACGGTTTGCCGCCGTCACCGCCCGTTGCCGGGAAACCGATCTTCCCTTCTACGAACTTCCGGCCGCCGAGCGGATGGCCGAAAGATGCGCAATGTATTTCTGAAAATACCGGAAGATCATGTCATGAAAAAGATAGATGTTTTTCTTCTTACCATTACGATGATTCTGTTATCGGTTGGCCCGGCCAATGCGGTGACGTATGAATTTCACTGGAATTCTGGCATCGAGGTGTCTCGGTTTTTATGGCCTGGTGATCCTGTTCCAGTATGTCTGGGCGATTGGTGGGCGGGTGCGGAGGTGTACCTCTATCGGGTGATGGATGACGGGACCGAACAACCAATTAATCTGGCCTGTGACGACTGGCAGATTTCAACCGCCACCTGGTTTCCGGCCGGTTTTCCGACAGAAGATTTTTTGTATTGCCCGAAAAAATTGCAAGGGCGAATGTTGTGGAATACGTCCGGAAGTTATACCGTGTCCGCCCAGGCGGTCTTCCAGGGGGATAAACCGGTACAGACGCATTTCCCGGTGACCGTGGCCGTCTGGAAACCGGTATCGATAGCATTCGCCCGTTATTCCGATATCTACCCGGCCAATACGGGCCCAACGAATAATGACTCCATGGTTAATGGCTGGATCAATATTACGCCCTCCTCTACCAACCTGCATGGGCTCACGGCAACAACCATTACCATGAGTACTGAAGCATGGGACATGGTTGGTCCGCACCAGCACCCACACAGCGGAAAAAAACCGGCGGGGATTGTAACGACCCCGGTAGGTAATCAGGCGGGGAAACTTGATTTCACCTACACGGCCAGTCAGGTAGGCCAGATTGAATTTGTGGTGGCATCGGGATGCAGCGTTGGCAGGATAGCCACCGCCATCTTGGTTAACTTCCCCGGTTTACAGGAAATCCCCGCACCCGCTTCCGGAGATTTTTATGAATTGATAGGACAGAACAGCATACATCTATCAAACCATTTTATTAGCGGATATTCATATTATGCGTTACCAAAATTGGTATCTAAATATTCCTCAAAACAAAGTGTCACACACCACTTGCAACTAAATGACTGTAGTTTACAGTGGGGTGGTATTTTTGACTTGGAGGCTAACTGGACCTCACCCCACTCTTCTCACAGAAAAGGAAACTGTTCTGATATTGGAACCCATAATCTAACGGCCTATGAAGTTTCATGCCTGGCATCAATTTTGGAAGAGATGAAAACCGATGGAGATATACACGGTTACATTCCAGAATTGTCCAAAAATCATTATCACGTTGTATGGGAGCCTTAAGTTATGCATGAGTTGCTGTGTGTGGTCCTGTTCTGTAGTTTACCAGTGTGGAAGCCATTTCCGCCGATTGCCATGGACCAGATCAGGGTTCCGGTGTTTGAAAGTGCTGCACGGATACCCGTGGATTTCAGAGGAACATGCGTTGTATTGGATAAAAGCACCGGTGAGATATGTGTCCGCGAATACACGCCGGAAAACCCGCATTACGATTGGGCGGTATGTTGCCGGCCTTACGCGTACGACCTGGAGTATCGGGTCCAATCTGCGGTATCGCGCGAAGCAATGGCGTATCACTACGTCACCAGCGTCTTCTGGAAACCGGATAAATCCGGTATGCTGGAAATGCTCTGTCTGGAGGCGTATCCGGCAGGAGAAGTCCGCTACCTCCCTGAAACGCAACCCGTCAACCGTAAACACGAGCGGGATACGGCAGAATGGCAGTCCCGGCTTAATCAGTTGCAACCGCCTGTGAGCGTAAGTACGTTTAACGCGGATTTTTCAAGAGGATATCGTTGGGTTTACAAATCTGAACTGCGGGAGGTGCCTCATTCTGGTGACGTGGTTCTCGAATACGACTCGCCCCTTCTTCCCGGCCCCGGAACGTATGAATATAAACCGCTATCGGACAGTTGGACCCATCCGGAACCGACGGTTCCTCTGCCGCCCGAAATGGCCGATAAACCCTATATGGAATGCGATTATGTCCATAGCAGAGACATGGCAGCCATTTTTCCCGTTTGGGCAACTGGATATACGGCGTGCCCGCTTTATGATCCGGCCTGGCCTCCGGCCCAATTGGCCGGCCGGTTGTTGAAGGATCTGCCGAAATTCGCGGAAACCGGATGGGTGGAAACGCAGGAATCAGTTCCGGCCTCAGTGACGGATCTGTTGCGGCAATTGGCGGAAGAAACCGCCAAAGCCGGGACGCTACCCACGGTTTCCAGTCAGGCGTTTGACCAGGCCTTGGACGATATCCGCGCGGCTTTCGATCAGAACCGGCTGGCCGCGGAAGCCCGGGATATCCTGACGCTGAACCTGCAACACCTGAAGGCCGCAACAACCGGCGGATAACAGGGCGTCTTTCGCGGAAAAGACGTACCTGTGTCATCGGTTCATGAAATCAAATCCGGGAGAATGCCACTTTCAGGACAGCGTCTATCGAAACGGAGTCGTCTGAGGCGTGCAGCCGCAGGGAGGTTTGAAACCTGACCGCGGTTATCCGGGTTCAGTTTCCCGCGTCGGATCATGTCGCGCTTTCCTCCGCTTTAGCGGCGAACGCGGGTTTCTGTGTCCGTGAGCCCGTCCACGATCTCGGGCAACGGCGTTCCAGAACAGGCGGGAGGTGGGGTGATGTTCAGGCAGGCGGCCAGCGTGGCCGCAATGTCCAGCGGGGAAACGGGCCGGGACACCCATCCGGCGGCAATGCCCGGACCGGCGAACACCATCGGCACGCGCGTGTCGTAGGCGTAGGGGCTGCCGTGGGTGGCGGACCATGCCGTTTCAGCGGTTTCCACGATGTGCCAGGGCTTCGCGATGACCAGTACGTCACCACCACGGCCTGCGGCATGTGCCGTAAGCGCGCGCTCATGGAATGGCGTACGGGGAATATTTCCCGAACGGATATCATCTATCGATGCTGCCCACTGCGTCCAGGACCAGGAGTTCGCGATCCGGACCGCCTGTGCCCGAACCGTCGCGTCCAGGCCATCCCCATCCTGTCGGCGCAGATAGATGAACGGGCTCGAAAAAGACGCCGTTACAGCAATTCCGCTGATCGAAGAAAGTTGGCCGGCCAAATCGTTCATGCAGGCATTCAGTTCCGGTTTTGTGATCCGCCTGGCCGGCAATCCCTCGGTCTGGATCTGTTCCGGAGCCCGGCCAAACCCGTGATCGGAGGAAAGCGCTATCATCACGCGGTCCAGACCGATCTGCTGTTCCAGGGCGCTGAGCAGCCGGACGATCAGTTCATCGACCCGGTAAAGGGTATCTTCGGATTCCAGACTGTCCGGCCCGTACCGGTGATGAATATAATCCATCGATGAAAAACTGATGGAGAGCATATCCGGGATGTCGTCTTTGCCCAGTGATTCTGCTTCGAGTATGGTTAACGCGAGGTCCAGCGTGATCTCGTCAATGAAAGGCGTCCACGGCAGCTCAGCGTTAGATTGGGCATCGTCCAGCCGGCTGAGATCATGGGGAAAGGTTGCGCCCAGCGGGCTGTTTTCTACCTTGCGATCGTCCTCGGCCAGCCGGTCATAAGCTTCCGGTGCCCGGAGCAGCTGCCATACGGCATTCCGGTATTGGCTGACGGCGAAGCGATTTCGCCAGGAGATCAGCCAGTCCGGGCTTTTTTCGTAGTAATACGTACTGGTCACCATCGTGCCGGCGCTCTTGTGGTACCAGAAGGCCTTTCCCCGTTTTCCCGCGGGCAGGATTGCTCCGCGGTCCTTGGTTGAGACGCCAAAGACCCTGGCCTGATGGCCCCATGTCCGTATCATTTCGTCCCCCAGCGTGGTAGAGAGCAGGTTTGCCGGTGACACTCCGTCGTGCGCTTTGCCGGGGAAATCCAGTATCTGGTGAGCCGGGTCCTCCACGCAGTACACCTGTTCACCGGTTGAAGGGTCCAGCCACTCATTTCCGATAATACCGTGCTGATCCGGCAGAGCGCCCGTAAACAATCCGGCGTGTCCGACTGCGGTAAAAGTAGTCAGCCAGGGGATATCCGCTCCGGTATAGACGGTGCCGCTTCGCAACAGACGTCCAAGCCCTTCTGGATTTAGCCGATCCGCGTGCCGCAGCAGCAGTTCTGTGGGCAGCCCATCCACAACGATCACCGTGATGAGCCGGATCGGCGTTCCCCAGGCGGATACGCACACCGACAGCGCTATGGCGCACAACATCATCAGCATACGGGCGTGACGGAACATCTTTTTTCTCCAGAATTTGGTGGAGCCGATTGTTTTTTACCAGTATCCCGTCACAGTGTTAGGGAATATTAAGGGGGAGATTAAGATTGCGCGTTGCCAAAAAAACAGCGCGCCTGCTGTCCGACAGGCGCGCCAAAAAGTTGCAGAGGACCTCAGTTGGGATATTGCTGAATATGGATATTTTTGAAGGATAGGTCCGTCGTGGGATCGTGGCCCTGCAGATTGATGGTTCCGGCCGCATCAACATACCCGTTTTTGCCGTCGCTGTTCTGCGCCGGGGGCCGGGTATCAAAGAAATCGCTGACGAGGTAGCCATTTACCCAGACGGCCATATGGTTTCCGTTGCAGACAATGGTTTTGGTGAACCATTCCCGGTCTGACGGCACCACCTTGCGTGCGGGGACCAGTCCATAGAGGCCGCCCGTGCCGTAGTCCACCGGTTTAGACCGGTCGTCTTTGAGCCATTCATTGCGGACCTGGGATTCATATCCCAGCCAGAACTGCTTTGGCGGAGTGCGGAAGAATACGCCGCTGTTCAGGTGGTCACCATTCGAAAACACGTCGATCTGCAGGAGGAAGTTCCGGAAAGTGGCTTCCGTTTCAATCTGGCCGTTTCCGTCTTTGATATTGATTGCGCCGTCCACTACCGAGAAAACGGACTTGCGGTCAGGAATGATGTACCATCCGGTCAGGTCTTTCCCGTTGAACAGCGAGGTCATGCCCAGCGGGCGCAATTTCAGTTCTTTCAGTTCCACTACCGGCGCTTTTTTATCCCGGTGGTAACGCTGGTAGTACAGTGCGATGTGGCCGATCTGCGCCGGAGCGGAAATTTCCACGGGCTGGCCGTTTACCGTGGCGGTTACGGTGCCGCCTGTTGCCTTTACCTGGATGGTGGAGAACGCGTTGTCTTTGCCGGCCGGCAGCACAATCATGCCGCCGCCGGGATGCCCTTCGAACGGCGCGCGCAGCGCCAGCGCGCCGGTGCCGCCGCGGCTGACTTTCATCTGAGCGGTCAGTTCAAAATCCATGAAGGACGCGTTGGTAACCAGCGCGCCGCCTGATCCCGTGTCGCAGACCAGCGTGCCGTCCCGAACCGTCCATGCCGCGTCGCCAAAGGCCGTCCAGCCGTAGGTGGACTCTCCGTCAAACAGGTTAATCCAGGTCCCTTCCGACACATCCTGGGCGCTGGCCGCAGTCAAGGTCGCAAGCACTACCACAGCACCCGCGCAAAGCGTCCGCCGCACAATACCGATTGTAAACATACAGGGTTCTCCTTTAAGGTTGGTTTTTCCGATACTGAAGCCACGGCTGCGTGCATACAAGCCTGACACAGCCGATTTGCACCGAAGAACATCCTATACTGTACTCCACCGGAAGATTCAGCGCAAAGCGAACGGATATCTCCGGTATAATTCAGGCTTATGGAACCGGTGTGGGTTACCCTGAAAACATTGCAGCCATCGGACATGACGCCCATGGTGCGCCAGTTTCTGCAGGCCAAAGCGGAAGCTGGGGACTCCCTTCTCTTTTTCCGCATGGGCGATTTTTACGAATTGTTTTTTGAGGACGCGCTGGAAGCGGCGGAATTGCTGGGGCTGACACTGACTTCACGGGATGGCGCGGAAAAAGACCGTCGCGTGCCTATGTGTGGCGTGCCCGTGCGGGCCGTGGATACCTATGTGGCCCGGCTGATCCGCTCGGGCCGGACAGTCACCATCTGTGAGCAGATGGAAGATCCCCGGTACGCCAAGGGCATCGTGAAACGCGCGGTAATCCGGACGGTAACGCCCGGTACGGTACTGGAACCCGACCTGCTTGATGAGCGCAGCAACAATTACCTGGCGTCGGTCTGTTCCGGGGAGAGCGGCCGCGTGGGGCTGGCTTTCTCCGACGTTACCACGGGTGAGGTGGGCTTTACTGAACTGGAACCGCCGCTGGAAACGGCAGTGCCTGATGAACTGGCGCGGCTGCGTCCCGCAGAGCTGCTGGTGCCCGAAGAAGACCGTCCGGCATGGCTTGAAACGGTTCGCCGCCGCCACCCTGATATGGCCATAACGGCCCGCCCGGCGGACCATTTTGAGCCCAGGCCCGCGCGGGAAGAAATCCTCCGTTTTTACGGGCTGAGCACACTGAAGGGTGTGGAACTTGAAGAAATGCAGGCTGCCCAGGGGGCGCTGGGGGCGCTGATCCGTTATGTGTCCCAGACCCAGCGGGAGAGCGTGCCCGCCCTGCGCCTGCCGCGTCGGTATGACCGGTCCGGCTGGGTGGCGCTGGACGCCAGTTCGCAGCGGAACCTGGAGCTGACAGCCAATATGCTGGACGGTGGCCGCCGGGGTACGCTACTGGGCGTGCTGGACCGGACGCTGACCCCTATGGGCAGCCGGCTGATGCGGCAATGGATTACCCGTCCCCTGCGGAATCCCGCTGAAATCGACCAGCGCCTGACCGCGGTGGAAGTTCTGGTCGGTCAACATCAGATCCGGTCCGATCTTCGCGATGTGTTGCGGGGATGCCCTGATGTGGAGCGGCTGCTGGCCCGGATATCGGCCCGTTCCGGCAACGCACGCGAGTTAATGGCGCTCGGAAACGCGCTGGAGCGGCTGCCGCGCCTGCAATCGATGCTTGCGGACGCCGGCGCGGGGCTGTTGGGAGAAGTGGTGAGGTTGCTGGATCCCATGGAAGATATCAGCGGAGAGATCCGGGCCACTTTGGTGGAGGAGCCGCCGGTCACCCTGAATGAAGGCGGGCTGATCCGGGATGGCCGGGACGCGGAACTGGACCGCCTGCGGGAACTGGTTCGGGGCGGGCGCGACTGGATTGCCCGCCTGCAGGCGGAAGAACGGGAACGCACGGGCATTCCGAAACTTAAAATCGGCTACAACCGGGTATTTGGCTATTACATAGAGGTCAGCTCGTCCTATGCCAGGCAGGTGCCTCCGGATTATCAGCGCAAGCAGACCCTGTCCGGCGCGGAACGCTATGTTATCCCGGCGCTGAAACAGCGGGAAGAAGAATTGCTGACCGCCCAGGAGCGGATCAACAACCGGGAGTACGAACTGTTTTGCGCGCTGCGGGACAGGGTGGCACAGCAGGCGAACCGGATCCAGGCCGCCGCCACCGCAATCGCCGTGATCGACGTGTTGGCAGCCCTGGCGGAAACAGCCGTGCTGAAAGGGTACTGCAGACCGGAAATCGACGACGGCAGCGAGCTGGTGATCCGGGACGGGCGGCATCCAGTGGTGGAGGACCTTTCCGCGCCGGGAACGTTCGTGCCCAATGATTTGCACCTGGATATCAGCGGCAAGCGGATGCTGATCATCACCGGCCCGAATATGGCGGGGAAATCCACATACCTCCGTCAGGCTGCCCTGATTACCATCATAGCCCAGATGGGGTCTTTCGTCCCGGCCGCGTACGCGCGGATTGGCGTGGTGGACCGGGTTTTCACGCGGGTCGGCGCTTCCGATAACCTGGCCCGGGGGGAATCCACCTTCATGGTGGAGATGATCGAGACCGCGACGATTCTGAATGCCGCTACCTCCCGCAGCCTGATTGTGCTGGACGAGATCGGCCGTGGAACCAGCACCTTTGACGGCATCAGCATCGCGTGGGCCGTGGCGGAATACATACATGACCGGATCGGCGCGCGCACCCTGTTCGCCACGCATTACCACGAACTGACCGAACTGGGCAATCGCCTGCACCACGCCAAAAACGTGAATGTGGAAGCGCGCGAATACAACGGCACAGTGGTCTTTCTCTACCGCGTGGCGGATGGGGGCGCGGACCACAGTTACGGCATACACGTGGCCCAGCTTGCGGGGCTGCCCCGGGAAGTGATTTCCAGGGCGCGGGTAATTCTGGAATCCCTGGAAACCGGCAACCCCGCGCCGGCGGGCATGCCGGAACAGATTTGGCTGTTCCCGACATCGGGGGAACCTCCGGAGCCCTCCCAGGTCGAACGGGAACTGGAGCGGATCGACCCGGACGCGCTGTCTCCCCGTGAAGCCCACGAAGCGCTGTACCGCCTGAAGGAACTTCTGGCCAGGCCCCGGCGGAAGTAGCCGCTACGGCATCATGGGAACCAGGCGGGCTACCAGCTGGACGAAAAGGGTCACAAAAACCAGTCCCAGGGGATAGACTGCCGCATAGGCTACCGAGGGGATATCGGAGTCCGTCTGGCTGTTCAGGGCGCCTAGAGCGGGCGTACAGGTCATGCCGCCGCAGCAGGCCCCCAGCACTTCAGGCAGCGGAATGCCCAGTACGTAAATTCCGTACAGGCAGCCGGCCAGCAGGGGCGTTGTGGTAACCAAAAAACCCATGAAGAGCAGCCCCGGTCCCTGTTCGCCAAGCGCCTGGAAAAACTGCGCTCCGGCGGAGACGCCCGCGCCGGCCAGGAAGAATACCAGCCCCATTTCAGTGAGCAGAATGCGCGATGCCCGGGGCATGCTGCCCCGCAGGAAGCCCACTTTGCCGAAATGCGCCAGAACCAGAGCGACCAGCATCGGGCCGCCCGCCGAGCCCAGGCTGATGGTGCCTCCCCCCGGCAGTCCCACCGGAATCATTCCCAGAAACAGTCCCAAGGCGATTCCTACAGCCAGGGAAATGATGTCCGTTTCATCCAGCGCGCGGGCGCGGTGGCCCGCGAAACGGGCGAAAGCCTTTAATTTCTCGGGCTCGCCCACGGCGTGGAGCAGGTCGCCGTAGTGGATAACGGTGTCTGCGGAAGGAACAAGCGCAATCAGGTTGCGTTCTAGGCGGGTAACCGTTATGCCGAAACGGTGGCGCAGGTTGAGCTCACGCAAAGTTTTTCCGGTCATTTCCGTGGAGGTGACCACTACTTTCATCCGCTCGTTCTCGATATCCAGGAGGAATTTCCGGTCGCTGATCCGTCCCAGGAATTCCGCGACAGCGGGAAGGCGGTCGCTTTCGGTCACGACCAGCACGTGCATTCCCTCCTCGAAAACCGTGTCCGGCGACACCGGAACCATGCGTTCTCCCCTGGCGACTCTGGAAATCTGGGCGCGCTGATCCGCCAGAAAAGCGGTTTCACCGATTTTTTTCCCAAACAGATTGGGATTTGTCACTTCCACCACAACCCGCTCAATGCTGCTTCCTTTTCCGCGTCCCGCGGCAAGGCTCCGGCACGCGGCGTCCAGATTCACTCCGAGCAGTCGGGGCAAAACCTGGACAAAAAGCACCACGCCCGCCACGCCATATACGTAGGCTACGCCATATCCGATGGACACGTTACCCGAGTGTCCGGCGGTTTCCAGTGCGGCAGCCAGGGCGGGGGTGCTGGTCATGGCTCCGGCGTAGACTCCCGCGGCGAAGTCTCCCGGGATGCCCAATAGCCGCGCGCTGACAATTCCCGTAATGGTTGCGGTTGCCATAATCACCAGTACAATCTGTGTGAACCGCGTTCCCTGCCGGGCAAGGTTGCGGAAGAAGGTGGGGCCGGCGGTCAGTCCCACGCAGTATACGAACAGGACCAGTCCCAGGCTGCCAATCCCTTCCGGAACCTTGTAGCCGAGCGCGCCGGCCAGCAGCGCCGAGAAGATAACGCCACTGTTGCCGAAAGAAACGCCGAAAAAGTTAATCCGCCCAAACAGCATGCCGGCGCCAATCACCAGGAACAGGCAGATCAGCGGGTTGCCCAGGACAGAGCTGAGCAGTCCGGGGGATGTCGGATCGGCGCGGAGCCACTGGGGGTTGGCGTAGGCCAGGATGCCCACCAAGCCCAGTATGACCAGCGTAGCAGCCGGTACCAGATAATCTTTCCATCGAATACCCATTTCTGGCGATTCCTTTTGAATTCGTTTGCCGGTCTGATTTGTCGGGTTTTCTCGCCTGTGGTGGAGGTCCGAAGACTAGGTGGTCGATGCTGACCGGATAGCCTAATTATATCATATCGAGAAAAAATTCTTCAATTAGCCGTCAGCTTAGCAACAGGCCGAGGCTCAACGCCAGCAGCAGTATC
>JAKOTZ010000032.1 GCA_029776995.1 Candidatus Hydrogenedentota bacterium | reverse complement strand
GGAATGGCTGCTCACAGGCTATGGCACGGATGCCCGCGCAACCCGGCTGGTTGATGAAACGGTATGCTGGCTGCTGCCCCTGATGAATCCGGACGGACTGGTAGCCAGGACGCGCAGGAACGCGAACAGCATAGATCTGAACCGGAATTTTCCCGTGTACGCGCTGGATTTTTCCGGACCGTGGACACCGGGAGGCCTGTTGAATACTGCCGGACGGGAAGTGGAAACGGCATCCATCATGGAATGGAGTGCCTCGGAACGATTTGTGGTATCCGGAACATTTCACGGCGGCTCGCTGGTGGCGAATTATCCCTATGATTACGAACCCGGGGTTCCAAGCGGCGTCGCCGCCATAAGCCCGGACGAGGATCTTTTCCAGTATGTTGCCCTGCGTTATTCCATGTACAACCCGGACATGTACGCGAGCACGCAGTTTCCCCAGGGTATTGTGAACGGGTCTGCGTGGTACTCCATTACCGGATCATTGCAGGACTGGAGCTACCGCATGTTCGGCACGCTGGAGCTGACGCTGGAAATTGGCTACACGAAGAAGCCGGCCATTTCAACTATGCCCACCTACTGGGCGAAAAACCGGGATGCTATGATCAGTTATCTGGAGACAGCCCTGGAGGGGGTGCGGGGCCTGGTGCGGGACCGGGTCGGCGGAACGCCGGTTGAAGCTGTCGTGTGGGTGGAAGGAAACAGCCAGCCGGTGTTTTCGTCGGCCGCGGTGGGAAATTATCACCGGGTGCTGCTGCCGGGGACCTATGCCATGCGGTGGGAAGCGGCAGGGTATATCCCGTGGCGTCAGCGTGATATCCAGGTGACCGAAGGGCCGGCAACCCGGGTGGATGTAAACCTGTCTACCGGCGACCTGAACGGGGACAATGCGGTTAACGCCTCCGACATCCAGATCAGCGTGAACGCTCTGCTGGGGGAAGGCTCTCCCGATGCGGCTGACGTGGACGGTCTGGGACTGTCGATAACCGATTTGCAGTGGGTCATCAACCGATCGATCGGGAAAACAGCCGCGCCGACCGGGTAAACTGTCCCCGCGTTGAAACAGGATCGACGGCTTTTTGGCGGCAATCGAAGGTGCCGTGTTCCGTTCAGGGCGCCTGAAAATCCAGGCGGTATGAAGTCATGCCCTGGTGGCTGCCCGTACGCAGGCGTATGGTGACCACCCGTCCGGAAGAGCTGATTTCCCGGGAAAGGTCCGGCGTGAACGAAACGTTCTTAAGCGCCCATCTGTCATCTGGAACCAGAAAGAACAGGGTGTATTCAGTATCCGGTATCGCGGGGAAAGTGCCCGTAAGGGCACTGGCGGTTGGAAGCCACTGTTCCGGCCCGAAATCCAGCGCTCCCTGCAGCAGGTGATGGTCAGAGGCCAGCAGGAACGGTCGGTTTTCCTGGTTCCGGATTCCCAGAAGCCGGACCGAGGCAGGTGACACTTCCACGCGAAGCTCTCCCAGCATGGACCCGGCATACTGCCCCGCCCAGTAATCAAAAACGGCAAGCGGCGTGTCATGCCTGAATTCCAGGTCTGACGCGGTGACCGTTAGAACGGCCGGCTGGTTTTCATCCCAGTTGAATAAGGCCAAAAAACACCGGTCATTGCCGGTTTGGTCTTTCAGCAGCAGCCGCCATATGCGGGGAGGAAACGTCTGAAAGATATCCAGCGGCCGCGCCGGCGACGGCGGCACAGGCAGCACGCGCCGCAGCAAATCCACCTGGCGTTCGTTAAGCGCGGTGAAAGGATTGCCGATTTTTACCACGCCTCCCGTCAGCGCCGCGCCGGTCAGCCAGGCTATGGTTTGGTTTTCGCTGAGGGAGGGTACAGCCGCGTCCAGGCGCCAGCGCTGCCGTTCCTCGGGCATTTCAAAGAACACGCAGTCCTGGTCGGGATAGTACCAGTGCGGAACCACGTAATACCGGGAAATAGCGGAAGTCAGGGTTTCCACTGTTCCCCATGGACCGGTGACCGAACCGGCCCGCCAGCGCGGCGCGCAGTCATAACCGGTCCGAATCCCGGGAGCGAGAGCGGCATTAACCGGCTGGGGCGTGGTTGTCAGCAGGAAGGCGTCATCTCTCATGCCCGAGCGCAACGCAGCCATGCCCCGGCGCAGCGCCTCAAGGGGAGTGACTGCTTCCTGAAACCCCTCTGCCAGCATCAGGTAGTAGGCATAATCAGCTTCCACAATGCCGTCAAATCCCCAGTCTACCGTAATTTTCCGCCCCAGGGCCTGCAGCCACTCGGCCACTTCGGGCCGGGTAGGGTCCAGAATGAGGGTCTGTTTTCCGATCAGCAGCTGGCCCCGTCCCGGTCGGGGGCGGACAAACCACTCCGGGTGGTTCCGGGCCAGCTCGGACTCCGGGTGTGCCGCGAATGGGCTGACCCACAGGCTGGCGGTCATTCCGCGGCGGTGGGCCTCATCTGCGATCACGCGGATGCCCTGGGGAAACCGTTCAGGGTGGGGTTCCCAGTCGCCGACCTCGCGCTGCCAGCCGTCGTCGACGGCAAAATGGGTCCATCCGTACCGCTTCAGTTTCCGGTCCTGGGCATCGAGGTTTTCCAGCAGCACGCGTTCGCTGAGACCGCTGTGCAGCCGGGTGCTCCAGGAGTCCCATCCGTGCGGAAGAAACGCGGGCCGCTGACGGGATCCGGAGACGGCGGCGCAGGCCCGGCCATATCGTTCCAGCGCCGAAAAGGGGTCCCGCTCCACGAGATTCAGCATCAGCGTTTCCGATTCAACCTGTTCTCCGGGCTGAAGCACCAGGGGCGGATCAAAAATGCATGCCGCGGAAAACCGATCGAAGGCGTTATCCGGGCATTTTTCGGATCGGGAGACATGGATTTCGCCGCAGGAGCGGTTGAAGGTAACAAAGCCCGCGACGCACGAATAGCCGGACACGGGATTGTACAGAGCAAGATTCCACTGCGCGGTACAGGTGTTGTTATGCAGGCCGGGAAGATCGTTGAACGCGCGCAGCAGCCGGCCGTTGTCGAGTAGTACGGTCTGGGCCGCCCCGGGGCCTGTATACAGCGTTCCCTTTCCATTGCGGGCAAGGGTCCATGGCACCAGCCGTACGATTTCCTGGGGAGACTTCGATCGGTTCACGTAGACTACCCTTGCCGCCAGCCAGGGTTTGCCGGGGTATGCCACCAGTTGCCACTGAGCATTATCTCCGCTGATAAGCAGGCCGGGCCCTTCTCCCATGATGTCGCGGGCGGGACGGCGTTGTGTCCGCCGGCTGTCCAGTTTCAGCGGTCGTATTCCTTTGCCGTCATTCAGTTCCACCGCCGGATAAACATTGACGAATACAGGGCTGCCCGCGCCGTCCAGGATAGAGATGCCGCCGTCACGCTGTACCCGGATTTCATACTGGTCAATTGTGAGCGTTTGAACGGCTTTGGATAGAGCGATATTTTTGGCAGTTCGGTCTGCGGCTGCCGACTGGATCATGGCGGGAAATCCGAGCAGCAGGCATAGGAATGTCAGCGAAATAACGGATTGCACATGCCAACGCGGAATATTCACGGCTGCCTCCTCCCGGCACACAAACACTGCCTCAGGGTGATTCCCCGGTATCATACCTAATCAGGCAGCCCGGTTACCCAGGCATACCGGTCTGTGGGCATCAGGCATTGGCAATGTAGGATGTGGCAATAAAGGTCATGTAATCCTGGACCTGCCCGCCATCAAGGCAACACTGGATAATGGTTTTGCCCAGGGGGTGGAGATCCGGCGTCAGGAATTGCTTCAGCTGTTTGTGGAAAAATTGGGTTAATATCCGCGCGCCTTCGTCGTAGGCTTCATCTCCGACCTCAGGCTGGGTGTTGATCTGAAGCAGCCAGCGGGGAATGGAGTTGCCTTCCACCGTAAGGTGGTGCAGGGCATGCCCGAGCAGCGGACACCGGGCGGGACGCAACTGATCCGGGCGGAACCGGGCGATACCGCGCCGGGCGATGTATTCGCGCATGATCCACTGGGGCATGAATCCCACCTCCCACGCCCCTAAATTCTGGTTCGGACAAAGGATATGCACGACTTTTGGCGTGGCCAGAATCTGGTTAAGCAGCAGGTTGGCGTGTTCCACTTTTTTGCCGGTGGCAAAAGGCCAGTAGGAGCCTACCCCCTCGCTGGACATGCCTTCGGTTTCGACGATGGAAGGATTATCGAAACCGCGCGGCGCCACCAGACGCCAAAGCCAGGAAAGCGCCGGCGGGAGCAGATGAAACAAACCGATAATGCCATACGTTGGCCGTTCCCGAGTACATGGAGGTGTACGAACCCCGAAACTGCGGACATCTACGGTAACAGGTTCGTTGACGACACCGGGAACGATGTGCCGGGGGAGCACCACCCGCGGGTTCGGGCAGGGTTTGCCCGGCGCGTCTTCAATGTGCTCCCAGATCAGCGAACGGCCGCCCGGCACCGTGTCGATATTCAGGAACAGCAGGGGTTCCGGCGGTTGGGCGGTTAATCCCTCCAGGTGGGGGTCCACGCCGTACCGCTGGATGTGATTGACCCGCACGAACCAGGCGTTTTCCGCGTCCATTACGGTCAGTTTGCCGTCGCCCCGCTGCAGCGACGGATGGCACAGCGCCATGTCGTCGGTGACCGGGCGCAGCTCACATCCGCGGGGAATCTGCAGGTGCCGCCGCTCTCCGGTGATCCGGTTTACCCCCAGCAGGAGGCGGCCGTCGGCTTCACGGTGGGCCACTTCCAGCATTTCGCTTTTGCCGCCCCCGCTGGCGCCTTCGTGCATGATGGTGATAATGTTGTCGTAGGGGGTGATAACCTGCACGGTCGAGCAATGGGCGGTAACCCACTGTTCTTTTTCGCCCTGGGTGAGCAGGGCCCCGTATACGCCCTTTTTCGCGCTGGGTCCCGGGTACAGATTGTACGCGAAAATCTCGTGGAGCTTTTCTGTCCGGTAATGGACTACCACCTGCCGTCCGTCGAAATGGGTATGCCGGAATGGAGGCGCGACATAAATGATCAGGCGGGGCGAGAATTTCGGCGGGATTTCGTTTTCTACCAGGATCCCCTGAAGCAGCGCCAGTCCAAACGCGAAGAATCCCGCGTTTGCCGGAGCAATGACCATGGCATCCATGCCCAGTTTCGGCACGCCGGCGATAAAAGCAAAGGTAGCCAGGTCCTGTTCTTTCAGCCAGTTCAGGGTTTCCTGCCGGAGGGGCTCGAACTCAGCATTAAAACGTTCTTTGAACGTCGGTTTATCGGTGGGCAGATTGTCCCCGATCACCATACAGTCCGGATCGCGCCGCCGCATGTATGGATCCGTGTAGTTGGCACAGATGCCGTTGCGCACCCTGGCCACCGTGGCTTCCACGATAAAGCCCCGTCCGGGAACCTCGTATCCCACAGTGAAAGATGAACTGTCCGCGCCGCCCACCGCCAGATCCACCAACTCCTCCTTGGAAAAGGCAGGTATGACCGAAGGCGCGTTTTTCAGGATATCTTCTGCCTCAGGTGGCGGGTTGAATTTTTGCCATGGATATGATGCTCGGGTTATTTTACCTGCCATGGGTATATGTCTCCTTCGGTTTTACGTTCAAACGACAGCAAATATGGATTGCCGGCTGGAATCAGAATGGGAGAAACGGCAGCCGGAGCCAGCCCATATACTGCAACAGGAAAATCAGCAGCGCCCCCAGAAACACCAGCGTAATTAATGCCGCGATTTTTTCTCTGATTTTTGTCCACATCATAGGGTGCGGTCCCACTCTCACTAATTATAACATTAAGCAAGGTTCCTGACCAACAACGGAGAGGCGAGGACTGTTGATAAAGCCTCGTTTTCCCGGGCGGCGCGCAATGTGATTTTCGCGGTCAAAAGTGCCTGTTATTTTTACTGGCAGCCAGATATATGCTGCTGTGTACAGGGTGGCCTTACGTTCAGCGGAATTATGGCTGACAGGGCCATCCCGTAAATTTTGCTGAAACACAATACTAGTTTTATAATTCAGTAGTTTTACAAATAAACGCCAGAGGAGACAGTCGTATGGAGCGGAAAGTGGTGGTTGTCGGCGGGGTGGCCGGAGGGATGAGTTTTGCGGCGCGTCTGGCCCGTCTGCAGGGGAACTGCCGTATCACCGTGCTTGAACGGGGTTCGGATGTATCCTTCGCCAACTGCGGCATGCCTTATTACATTGGAGGCGTTATAAAAAACCGTGCCGTGCTGACCGTGGCGTCCCGGGCTATGCTGGAAAAGCGCTTCGGGCTGGACATACGGACGCGTCACCTGGTGACTGAAATCAACCGGCCTGCCAGGCAGGTGATCGGGGTTAATCTTGAATCCGGTGAACCCTTTAAACTGCCCTATGACCAGCTGGTATTGGCCACGGGTGCGGAGCCGGTCCGGCTGCCTGTGCCCGGAGCGGACCAGCCCCATGTGCTGACCCTGAATACCCTGGAGGATATGGACCGGATTGCCCATGCGGCGGAACAGGCGGGATCGGCGGCAATTATCGGCGGAGGTTTTATCGGACTCGAACTGGCTGAAAACCTGCGCGAGCGGGGCCTGGAAGTCAGCATTGTGGAGCTGACCCATCAGATCATGCCGCCTATGGACCCTGAAATGACCGCGCCTATCCTTCAGGCTCTGAAAAGTAATGGCGTTCGGGTGTTCCTGGGACGGAAAGCGGTAGAGATCGGGCATGACACCGTCCTGCTGGATGATGGGAGCCGCCTTTCGGCCGGAATGGTTTGTATGTGTGCCGGCGTGCGCCCCCGCTCCGAACTGGCGGCTGCTGCGGGACTTGCCCTGGGTCCCCGGGGGCATATTCTGGTGGATCGTCAGCTGCGTACGTCAGACCCCGATATTTTCGCGGTGGGGGACGCTGTGCAGGTCTGGGACCGATTGAGTGGAGAACCCACCGCCCTTCCGCTTGCCGGACCGGCCAATCGACAGGGCAGGACAGCCGCCAATATCGTGGCCGGGCGGGACGATCAGTTCCCGGGAGTCTGCGGCAGCGCCATTGTCAAAGTATTCAACGTTGCGGCCGCCCAGTCCGGCTGGTCGGAGAAGCGGTTGCGGGCCGCCGGCCTGGAGTACGGCAAAGTATACGTGCATCCTTTTCAGCATCCGACGTATTACCCCGGCGCCCAGCAGATGTGCGTGAAACTCCTGTACCGGAAAGACGGCGCGATTCTGGGGGTACAGGCTGTGGGCGGCGAAGGGGTGGATGTCGTGGTTAATGTAATGGCCACGGCTATGCAGGGCGGCATGTCGGTTTATGACCTGGAACAGCTGGAACTCGTGTATTCTCCCCAATGGGGATCAGCGAAACACGCGGTGAATATCGCCGGGTTTGCCGCGGCGAACCACCTTCGGGAGGACGTGGCGCTGGTGTATCCGGATGAAGCGTTTTCGGAGAATGCGTTTCTCCTGGATGTCCGTACGCCCGAAGAATATTCGATGGGGCATATACCGGGTGCGGTGAACATCCCTGTGGACAGTCTGTCAGAAAATCTGGATGCGATTCCCCGGGATCGCCTGATAATTACCTACTGCGCGGTGGGACTCCGGGGGTATGTCGCCGCACGGAAGCTTATGCTGGCAGGGTTTCAGGTGAGCAACCTCTCCGGAGGATTCAAACTGTGGAGCTGGGTACAGGTCCTGCGGGAGGCATCCGCGGCCTTGCCGCAACCGGTTCAGGATACTTCCTCCTGGGTGCTGCGGGCAGGCTCAGAGGCTTTTCCCGGCCGTGAACCCTGATTGCAACGTGGGTGAGGTGATGGAACCTGTCTGGTTTTATGGAATTTTTTCAGAAAAAAAAGGGCTTGCGTCTGATGCTGGATTGTGGTAAAATAAACTCAGAATTAGGGGTTTAATAATGGACCGTATTTTGCCAGTTGCGGGAACGACGATGAAAGCGGCTGAAATCGCGGCTGCCTATAACGCAAAAGTCCTGTCGCTGCAGAAAGATACCATCCGTATGCAGGGGGATATGGCCGTCAAGTTGATCAATGCCGCCGTTAACACCCCCGTTCCCAACAGTAACAACATGGAAACCGGCCGGATTCTGAATATCACGGCTTAAGGGTGCAACCGGGGCACGGGTGGTATTCCAGGCTGGAGGTGCAGTGAGGGGTAGAGATGGGCAGTATGGCAGAGAAGTCGGGTAAGCGCGTATTGGTACTTTCATTGGATGAGGATTTTCCGCCCGCACTGTACTCGTTTATTTTCAGGCTAGAATTAGTAGTATCTTTTCTGTTTGTCTTGGCCGTAGGTTATTTGACATTTTTAGGCAGTCCCAGTGCTCCGGAATATCAAAGGGTGTATATCGGGCTGGGTATTTCGGGAGCGGTGTTCCATATCCTGGCGGCCGTTATGGCCCGGATGGGAATGCCGAAGTTGGGCATTGCCGCCAGCATGCTGTTATTTACCCTGCTGCTGATCGGATTTTCCTTTACTTACCGGCCCGAACCCTACTGGTACTGGACTAAATACTATCTGGCGGCTCCGGTTTTTCAGTCGGCCCTTATTTTCCGCAAACGGACGGCCGTGTTAACCACGGCTGCCATTTGCGTGGCTTTGGCCCTCAGCACGCTGATCAACGGTGTCCCGTATGTACCCATTCCGTTTCTGATTTTCTGCGCGTTTATGGTGTTGTCCCTTCGGATGATCAGCGAGCAGTTCGAGGCTATTCGCCGAAGGGAGCTGGACGCGGAACGGTCACGTTACCAGGAACTGCTGGAAACAGTTTTTGACGGTTACGCGCTGTTGCGGGGGCGCGCGGTTATCGAGTCCAACCGCGGTTTTCGGAAACTGTTCGGTCTGACCAAGGGACAGTCCGAGGGACTGACAGTAAACAAAATCATTTCACTGCCTTTTGAAAGGCTGCTTGCCGGCCGGACAGGCGTAACCACGGCAACCAGTCTGGAGGGAAAAACGCTTTATATTGAATACGCAATCCGTCCGGTGAGCGCTCCCGGTTTTCCGGATGGGCTGGAAATGATCGCCATTCGCGATGTAACCCAGCGGGAAGAAAACGCAAGAACCCTGAAACGTTTGTTCACGACCATTGAACAGGCAGCGGAAGGGGTTATCATTACCGACCCGAACCACGTGATCACGTACGTCAACCCCGCTTTTTGCGCCATGTCCGGTTGGCAGAGCCATGAAATTATCGGCAAGACTCCGCGTGTGCTGCAAAGCGGAAAGCATGACCGCGCGTTTTACCATGAAATCAACCAGGCCATCATGAACGGGGTTTCCTGGCATGGGCGCTTTCAAAACCGCCACAGAAATGGCGGCTTATACCATGTGGAATGCACGATTTCACCGGTTTACGATGATTCGGGGAATCTCATAAATTTTGTTTCGATCGGTCGGGATATAACACGGGAGCTTAAGCTGGAGGAACAGTATCGCCACGCCCAGAAGATGCAGGTCGTCGGCCAGTTGGCCGGGGGGGTTGCCCACGACTTCAATAATATGCTGCAGGCGATCCGCGGGTACACCGAGCTTATTCAGATGGGATTGCCCGCGAACCACCCGCTCCAGCGGGATGTCAATGAGGTGCTGGCTTCAACAGACCGCGCGGCGGGTACCGTCAAAAAACTTCTGGCGTTCAGCCGGACGGAGGCGTTGCAGCTTGCGCGCCTGGATGTGAATGAGGCCATCCGGAGCGTGGCCGGCATGCTGGGTAAGCTGATTGGAGAACAGGTCGAGTTGCATCTTAAGCTGACCAGTCGGCCGCTCTGGATTGACGCCGACCGGAAGCAGCTTGAGCAGGTGATGGTTAATCTGGCGGTAAATGCGCGGGATGCCATGCCGCGGGGCGGATCGCTGACGATCCGCACGGAATCGATGTTTCCGTCCCCTGATTTGCTGGAATCTCTCAAAGATCTGGAACCCCGTACTTATGTGGTGATCGAAGTGGCGGATTCCGGAGAAGGAATCCCATCAGACATAATAGGGCATATCTTTGAGCCTTTCTTCACGACAAAGGAAGTGGGCAAAGGGACCGGCCTGGGGCTGGCGACTGTTTACGGAATTGTCCGCCAGCACATGGGAGTCATTGACGCGCGGAGCGTACCCGGGCAGGGGACGACTTTCCGCCTCTTTTTCCCGCTGCGGGATGAAACCGGGGTAGAAAGTATGCCCGTGGTTCCAGTTGCGGAAACTCCGGTCCCGGTAACACTGGCTCCTCAAGCGGAAAAACAGGTCGTGCTGATCGCTGAAGATGAGGCGGTGGTTCGTGAGTGGACCCGGAGTATTATGGAGTCCGCGGGATTTTCCGTGGTGGTCGCCAGCAACGGAGACGAGGCGCTGAATCTTTTCCGCGCGAACCGGGATATGATTACTCTGGTCCTGCTGGATGTGGTTATGCCGCGTAAAAACGGGATTGAGGTGGCCCGAGAGATTGTTGCCACGCATCCGGACCTCCCGTTTATATTCATGACGGGCCATGATTACGGCATGCTCAGGGAAGGGGAGCATGGGGATGGCTCCGATCCGATGCCCAGGCGAATGGTCTCCATCCAGAAACCCTTCCGGGGAAAAGAGTTGCTGCAAAAGGTGTATGAATTGATGGCGTCATTGCTCCCCCCGGAAGGGAAGAATTAATACTCTTCTGCGCCGTTTTTTTGACAGAACCATTTGAGAATCTGAGAACCCGAAAAAACACCAATCGGCTCGTCGGGATGTTTAAAATCGCCGTTTAAAGGGGCTGATATGTCTTCCAGTCAGGGAGCGGAACTCCCTGAATTTGAGATGTGTTCCATGGAATTAGGGCAGGACAATGGCGGTTACGTTAACAGGCTTATATCCACGTCAACTAAAAAGCCTTTTGGTTACGGTTACGGGAAGCTGGGCGTTTGGGGAATGTGGTTTGGTTTGATCCGGAACGGACGAGGATTTTCGTATGACCCAGGAATCTGATGCCTGCAGCGTTCAACCGGGAGCGAATGTTCAGGAAACGTGTGTGCCCTGCCGTCAGGCCACGCGTCCACTTAGCCGGGAAGAGGCAGAAAGTCTGCTGAAAACACTGTTCGGGAAATGGGAACTTTCTGAACAGGC
>JAKOTZ010000031.1 GCA_029776995.1 Candidatus Hydrogenedentota bacterium | reverse complement strand
AGACGGTTGCAGGGGGTATCCGTTCCCCGTTCCACGTACCGCAGGAATTCCACGTGGCCGTCCATGTACAGCACGTTAGCGCCGCCCGGAACGTGATTGAACGCCAGCGTGTTCGACGCGAAGAGGTCGAACATAATGACCACCGTGCTCTGGGCCATATTGCTGGCCGCGGGATTGTTGATGTCCGTGATCAGGAAGCGCTCAATCCCTTCCCGCAGACGGTAGATGGTGTTCCCGCCGCCGCTGCCCAGCCCGGCTGTTACCGGAATGTCGCTGTCCACGATACGCGCAATCCGCGGGCCATCTTTCGATAGGATGGCGCCGGCCAGGCCCTCCTGCAGGAGAAGCGTCTCGAGCGCGCCAACCAGCTGGGGCAACCCGCCGTCACTCAGATCCGCGGGAAGCTGGCTGGGATCCGCCGAACTGAACTGGGTCATCAGGCTGATCAGCAGGTCAAGCGGCACGCCCTGCCGGTATCCCAGCTGGTCCATCACCCAGCCCGAATACCCGTAGCTGGCGTCTGCCGCGCTGGCGCAGCGGTCCTGGGGCCGGGTGACATTCAGGCAGAGGTTTCCGGTGTCGTCATAAATAGCCCGGGATTCTTCCGTGTATTCCGGATCGGAGGGGCAGAACAGGATATTCGGATCAGTCAGATACTCGGGATACAGGGAGAAGGTATTGGCCGCGAAGTCAAAGACCGGCACGTCTGTAGCGCCCGTGTAATTAGGGAATATCCCCACCTGAATGGTCGGGAACGCGCCCCGGGCTTCGTTGGCGTACATTTTGTAAATCAGGCCCCACTGTTTGAGGTTGTTCTGGCAGGATGACCGCCTGGCCGCCTCGCGGGCGCGCGCCAGGGCCGGCAGCAGGATGGCGGCTAGAATACCGATGATTGCGATGACCACCAGCAGTTCGATGAGGGTGAAACCGTTACGACCTTTTTTCATGCATGGACTCCTTTTGGTTTGGGTTATTGGTTCAATCAATTTTTGGATTAGGTTTATTATAACACGGATTTTCTGCTGTGTCAAGTACTTTTTTCAGAAATTTATGGGCTGGATTCAAATTCTAAGTGCAACATCTTGTAAGAAGACTGCTAAAGACGGGCGGCAGCTGCGTCTTTGCCTGGGGCGGTCGTTCAGTTCATAAATGATCTCCTCGAGTTTTTCAGGGGGACATCTCTCAAATCGGTGGACTTAGGCAGGTACTGCCGTAGGAGGCCATTAGTATTATCATTTCGCCCCCATTCATATATGGCGCAGGGGTGGACGAAATAGATCTTTATGCCGGTGACCTGGCTGGCCCGCTCATGAAGGCGACATTCGATGCCGTTGTCCAGGGTCAGGATTTGCCGCCAGTGTGGACGCAGAGACTGCAGCAGCCGGATCATGGCTTCAGCCGTGGGTGCAGGCTGTTTTCTTTCCATCTGCAGCGGTTTGCAGTCATACAACCAAACCGGTAAGTCGGGAAGGTCCAGCCGCGCCGCAGTGTGGTCCGTCAGTCCTGAAACCGCCGGTTGTGTTGTAGAGGCACTCCATGGCGTGCCCTGCGGGGAAATGAACATTGGCCGGGGACGGAAACAGCACAGTCTGCGGATCCTGCGCATAGGCCATGCGGTTATCACTGCCCCATTTTCTTAGCCGTTAATACGGGAATGCCGTCTCTGGAGATCATATCTTGCCGGGAACGGAAGCGCGAGCGGATCCGGCCCTGCCGGAACACAGCCCGCTTGACTGGGACGCGATATCCTGACACAATGAGGCCAGTGCGTGATCAACGGAGTAAAGCCAAACTGGAACAGGAGTAGAGGAGGATCCATCCATGAACCGATTCCCGCGTTTTTGGGCTGTAATGCTGCCCGCGCTGGCGCTGATCGCGGCGGGCTGCGCCGCCCGCGCCGCGGAGGGGCAGGATACGGCCGCGCCTTTTACCGCACTGCAGCCCGTTGACCTGCGCTGTGAAGACCTGACCAATCCCGTGGGCGTAGATGCCGGCTCGGCCCGGCTCAGCTGGCGGAGTCCCCCCGGCGAGCGGGGGCGCGCCCAGAGCGCCTACCAGATCCTGGCCGCGTCCACCCAGGAAAACCTCGACCAGGGCCGGGGGGACCTGCTCCAGACCCCAAAAGTTTTTTCCATACAGAGCCATCTTGTCCCCTACACCGGCCGCGTACCCGCTCCGGGCGAAATCTGCTGGTGGAAGGTGCGGGTATGGAATGAGCGCGGCGAGGTGTCCCAGTGGAGCGAACCCGCTTTCTTCGTCGCGGGCATCGCCGCCGAAGCGGACTGGAACGGCGCGGCCTGGATGGGCGCCGACTGGTTCGAAGACTTCAGCGGCCCCCTGCCGCTCTTCCGCAAAACCCTGAACCTTTCCGCGCCGCCCCGGCGCGCCGTGCTGCACGTGTGCGCCCTGGGGCACTTTGACGGGTGGATCAACAGCGCCCGCGTGGGCGACGCCGCGCTGGATCCGGCCGTCACGGACTACGGCAAACGCGGCCTCACCCGCGCCTTTGACGTAACGGGCCTGCTGCGGGCCGGCAGGAACGCGGTCGGCATCCGGCTGGCCCGGGGCTGGCACAGCGCCATTTCCCGGCGCGCCGGGCTGGAATCGCCGGTAGTCCGGGTACGCCTGCAGGCCTGGCTGGAAAACGGCGAACAGGTGGAGTGCGTCTCCGGCGGCGACTGGAAAATGGCGCCCGGCGAGGTAACCCCCCTCGGTAAAATGACCAGCGGCGACTACGGCGGCGAAACCATCGACGCGCGAAAAACCATCGAAAACTGGGCCGATCCGGATTACAGCGACAGCGACTGGAAGCCCGCCGCCCTGCCGGCCGTGCCGCCGATCGCTTTTACTCCGCAGGCGGTCGAACCCAACCGGGTCATCGACACGTTCCCTGCCGTCAGCGTGTCCGAGCCCGAGCCGGGGCTGTGGCTCATCGACATGGGCAGAAACTATACCGGACGGCTGCGGCTGGCCCTGGGCGGCGCGGTCGGCCCCGGCGGCGAAGTGAAGCTGGAGTACGCGGACTGCAAATGCCCCGACGGCTCCTGGCAAACCTACAGCCAGCGGGACGTGTACATCGCGCGGGGCGACGGAACCGACGTCTTTGAGAACCGCTTTGCCTACCACGCTTTCCGGTGGGTCCTGGTGAAAGGGCTGGCGCGCGCCCCTCGTCCCGAAGACGCCACGGGCCTGCAGATCTCCACGGACTACGCCTCCGCGGCCACCTTCGCCTGCGACAATCCCCTGCTGCAGCGCACCTGGGAAACCATGCGCCACACCTTCCGCTGCCTGAGCCTGGGCGGCTACACCGTGGACTGCCCCCACCGCGAGCGGCTCGGATACGGCGGCGACTCCGGCACCTCGATGGAAGGGGCCATGATGAACTTCTCGCTGGGGCCGCTCTACCGGAAGTGGGCCTACGACTGGCGGGATGCTCAGATCGAAAACGGCGATGTCCCCTATACCGCGCCCCACGCCCAGGACGCCGGCGGCGGCCCCGCCTGGAGCGGCTTCTGCGTCTCCATGCCCTGGATGACCTGGATCATCAACGGCGACGACCAGCCCATCCGCGAGGGCTATCCCGTCATGAAGCGGTGGCTCCAGTTCATCGAAACCCGCATGCGGGACGGTATCCTCCAGCCTTATGTCGGCGTCGGATGCGCAGGATCCCCGGAATGGAATTTCCTCGGCGACTGGGTTCCCCCCGGTCGGGAGCAGGGCGGCAACCGTGTCGACGACCGGTCCACCCTCTTCTTCAACAACTGTTACCTGGTGTATGCCCTCCAGGCCGCCGAACAGGTCGCCCGGTACCTCGGGCACGCTGAGGACGCGGACCAATTCCGCCGGAAGGCCGATGCTCTCGCCCGGACCCTACACGAACGGTTCCTCAACCCGGACGGTGTCACCTACGCCAACGGCGAGCAGCCTTACCTCGCCATGCCCCTCCTCTTCGGCATTACCCCGCCCGATAAACGGGACGCCGTGTTCCGCGCCCTCGAAAAGGACATCCTCGAAACCCGCGGCGGAAAACTCAACACCGGCATGCACGGCACTTACTTCATGACCCGGCTCCTGATCGAATCCGGACGAAACGACCTCCTCGCGCGGATCTTCGGGCATGAAGAATATCCCGGCTACGGCTACATGTTCCGCAACGGCGCCACCACCATCTGGGAAGAGTGGGACGGCGAAAATTCCCAGATCCACAACACCCTGCTGTCGCCCATGCTCTGGTTCATCGAAGGGCTTGGCGGCATCCGGCCCGACCCGGCATACCCCGGGTTCCGGGAATTCATCCTCCGCCCTGGACTCGAAAGCGGGCTGGGCCGCGTGGACGCGTCCTACCGCTGCCCCTACGGCCGCATCGCCTGCCGGTGGGTCGTCGATAACGGAACCGTCACCGTGGAAGCCGAAATCCCGCCGTGTACCGCGGCCCGCTTCACCCTGCCCGGCGTGGATCCCGCGTCCGTCCGGGAGGGAGACCGGGCGCCGGACGAAGCCGAAGGGCTCCTGGATGTCCAGTCCGCCGGTAATGAATTCAGCTGCCGGCTGCTTTCCGGGTCCTACCGGTTCACCGCGAAGCGGAAATGAAATGCCCCCGGCCCGTCATTGCCGGACGAAGGAGGAAAAACATGAACATCCAGTTGTCAGCGCTCTTCGCCGCCACAGCCGTCCTGCTGTGTGCCGGCTATGCCGCCGCGGACAGCCGCTCCCCCTCGGCGGATCCCGAACTGCTTCCGCGGCTCACGAGACATGATCCGCCCGACGGCGTCTTTCTGCTCCGCAACGTGGAGATGAACTGGATGTCCGTGGGCGCGGGCGCGCCTCAGCCGGACCGGAACATGGCGGGCCGGCCGATACGGGCGGGCGGGATGACCTTTGCCCGGGGGGTGGTCTGCCAGGCGCCGGTGGAGTGGCTCATCGACCTGTCCGGCACAATAGACCGGCTTGAGCTTGCCCTGGGCGTCGAAGGCTCAGACACGCAGAACGCGCCGGTGGTCTTCCGCGTCCTGGCGGATGATGAAACGGTCCTGGAGACCCCGCCCCTTACGCGGGATGATCCCCCTATGCCGGTGAGTATATCCCTGGACGGAGCGCGGCGCCTGATCCTGTCCGCCGAAGTGCCGGAAGGGTACGGGGAGGCCCATCCGGCAGTCGTGTTCGGCGGCGGGTTCTTTTACCTCCGCCCTGGCGCGTCCGGCCGGCCCCGGGGCGTGCCCAACTTCGGCGACACCGACGAGCCTGATATCGCGCTCGCCACGGTTCCCGATGTTCCGAAACTCTGCCGCCCCGATATCTGGGGCGCGTCGCCCGGGAAACCAATCCTCTTCCGGATTCCGGCTATCGGTAAAGGTCCGCTCCGGTTCGAGGCGGACCGACTCCCCGACGGTTTACACCTGGACCCGGACCGGGGCATCCTCACCGGCGCGGTGGAAGCGCCTGGCGCGTACGATATTCCGATCCGGGTAACCGGTCCCGGCGGTTCCGCGGCCGGCGCGCTGACCCTGGTCGTCGGGGACAATGCCCTCGCCAGAACCCCGCCCATGGGATGGAATTCCTGGTACGTCTGGGCCGGGCACGTGGACGACGCCAAAGTCTGCGCCGCCGCCGACGCCATGGACTCTTCGGGGCTCGCCGCCCTGGGCTGGCGCTACGTGGTCATCGACGACTGCTGGCAGGGAACGCGCGGTGAGGACGGCATTCTGTACGGAAACGACCGGTTCCCCGACCTGCCCGCCCTCGCCGGCCACGTCCACAGCCGCGGGCTCCTCTTCGGCATGTACTCCTCCCCGGGACCCGGAACCTGCGCCGGATACCCCGGAAGCTACGGGCACGAAGAACGGGACGCCCAGACCCTGGCGCTGTGGGGCGTGGACTTCTTCAAGTACGACTGGTGCAGCTACGGGAAATACGCCCCGGACGGATCCAGGGAATCCTGGATGGCCCCGTACCGCAAAATGGGCGAACTCCTCCGCGCGCAGAACCGGGATATCCTGTACTCCATCTGCCAGTACGGCGAGGCCGAAGTCTGGACCTGGGGCCGCGACGTCGGCGGACACCTGTGGCGTACCACCGGCGACATGGTCGACCGATGGGCCGAAATGATCCGCATCGGCATGCGCCAGGAGCCGCTCGCCCCGTGGGGTGGACCCGGCGGGTGGAACGACCCCGACATGCTCCAGGTCGGCATGCTGGGCATGTCCGCCACGCCCAGGCCGTCCAACCTCACCCGGCACGAGCAGCTGACCCAGATGACCCTCTGGTGCCTGCTGTCCGCGCCCCTGTTCATCTCCTGCGACCTGACCCAGCTGGACGGATTCACCCGGGCGCTCCTCATGAACGAGGAAGTGCTGGCCGTAAACCAGGACCGCCTCGGCAAACCCGCCCGCCGCGCCCTGCGCGACGGACAGCGCCAGGCCTGGGTTAAAAACCTCGATGACGGCGGATGGGCCGTCGGCCTGTTTAACCTGGGACGCGCCAAAACGGACTTCCGGGTTCGCCTCGCGGATCTGGGCATCCCCGACACGGATCGCGCCCGTGACCTGTGGCGGCGGCAGGACGTCGCCCTGGACAGCGGAATCCTGTCCTGCGAACTCCGCGGGCACAGCGCCGCGCTGTTCCGGGTCGCGCCGCCTTCGCGGTAACGCCGTCAGCCCGCTGCAACCTCTGCCGCCGGCTCCGCCCCCGGAGGCAGGAACCACCGGAACGGCACCGGATCCGCCGGCGGAGCCGGAAGCCGCGGGATCACCCGCCGCAGCCGCTCCGGCAGGCCGCACAGGTAATCCTGGGCCCGGCGCCCCGCTTCGTTCAGGCCGGACAGCCCCGGCACCCGCCACGCCTCCAGCAGCGACTCCAGGATCCGCACGTAGTCCCAGGGGGTATACACCCCCGCGCGGGTGGCCACAGTCTCGAACTTGCGGAACGCGTCCCCTTGCGCGCCGCCGCGCTCCCGCAGGAACCGCGCCGGCATCACGATCCGGCGACGCATCATGTCTTCAAACGCTACCAGCACGCCGTTGGGGTCCAGTTCCAGGAAGAGGCTGATGAACCGCGTGTACGCCCGGGCGTGCCGATGCTCATCGCCCGCGACCCGGGAACAGACCGTGTAGAGGAGCTCTGCGCCCCGTTCCCGGGCCCTGCGGGCCACGTTCAGGTGGGATACCCGGGTGGCCATCTCCTGAAAGCTCGTGTAGATGAATCCCCGGAAGGGATCTGTCCCGGTTTCCGTGTCGCCGCCGTCCCGGATCAGGTGCTGGATGGATATTTCCACTTCTTTCATATTCACCCGGCCGCACAGATACAGATAGCGGTTCAGGACTTCGCCGTGTCGGTTTTCCTCCGCGCACCAGCCCCGGATCCATTTCCGCCAGGGAGATTCCGAATCCAATTCATCGCCCGCGCCGCCCATCCGGTGCAGCCAGCCGGCGTAGGTGGGCAGCGCCTCCTCGGTGATCATGTCCCCGATCAGCACCGTGAGGGTATCTTCATCCAGCGCGGCGGCTTCTTCCCGCAGCCGTCGGAGCTGTTCCATCCCGGCCTCCCCCTGGAAATCCGGCAGGAAATCGGCGCTGTGCCAGCTGGATTCCACTTCCCGCAGCAGCTGGGGCAGCTGCCGTTCCACTTCCGGCGCCGCGGCCCGCAGCGCCTCCAAACGCCCCGGATCAGGTGAACGCATAAACTGACCTCCTTTTATTAACTGACCAGTCAGTCATTAAACACGGCTGATTGCCCGTTTATGCCCCTGAGCGCGTTCGGTTGATTCACAACTCCTAACCAGGCATAAATTTGCTTATAATTCCCACGGATCCGCTGAATAAAACAGCTCCGCGGAACGTAATGCTGTTGAAAGGAACTGAAGCCCTGGCGCAATATTGGGGGATTAACCATCGGAGGTACTCGCGTGACTCAGCCAGCCATGGATCGCCCGCTGACACATCCTCCCCAGTGCGGGGACTGCCGGTACCGGCGGGGGGAAGGAGGGAAAGCCGTGTGCGTCCACCGGAAGCACTGGTTGCAGGATTGCGTCCGGGAAGAGGGGAAGCAGGCGCTGAAAATGATCCCCGGCCCGTGCGCGGTGGTCAACCCGGAGAACAACTGCCCGGATTACCGCCGGCGGCTGTCGGCCCGGCTGGCCGACGCCCTGGGACTCCGGCGCAGGGGATAACGCGCCGCGCTGCCGTCCCCGCAGGAGCATCAGCAAACCGTTGAGAAAGTCTCCCGCGTTATGGAACACCGGATCCTCTTTCCCGCAACGTCGCAAAAGGCCGTGTCCGGCCCGGCCACATCCGGGAACGGCGGCGCGGGAGCACGGATCCGAAGCGGATTTCCGGGGGCGCGGCGCGGCGATGCATACCGCGTGATACAATACGCGGGAGGTCCGGCGCGGGCCGGGCGGGGATCCGACACGGGAGCCAAAACAGGTGCGGAATAGGGTCCGGATAATCGCGGCAGCCTTAGCGCTGATCGGGGGGACAGCCCTCATCCTGACCGGATTCGAGGCCTGGCGCGGCCACGGCAGGATCACGCCTGGCCGGGCTGTCCGGGAAGCGGAGGCCGCGCTGCGCATCGACCCGATCCTTGGGAATCCCGAAACCCGGCAGGCGGTCCGCCTGGGGGCGGCGCTTTCGATCCGGGC
Source organism: Candidatus Hydrogenedentota bacterium (assembly GCA_029776995.1). Taxonomy (GTDB): domain Bacteria; phylum Hydrogenedentota; class Hydrogenedentia; order Hydrogenedentales; family CAITNO01; genus JAGPFE01. Next base: position 7,778 of record JAKOTZ010000031.1, on the reverse strand, counting down.
CCGGCTGCGCACCCCGGAAGCGCTGTTTATCCAGGGGGTCCAGTTCGAGCAGGAGGGCGACACGCTCCGCGCGGAAGACCGCTACTGGGACGCCGTGGAGCGGAACAATAAGTACGCCCTGGCGTGGGTGGCGCTGGGGCTGCTGCTGAGCCGCAAGGGGTCAACCGACTCGCTGATCCGGGCGGAAGAAGCGCTGGGCTGGGCCGTGGCCGTGGAACCTGACCTGGCCCGGGCGCGGACCGCGCACGCCATGGTGCTGCGCCGGCTGGGTCGGCTGCAGGAGGCGGCCGACGAAGCACGGGCGGCGGTGGAGCTGGACCCTGATGAACCGTCCAACCGGAACAATTACGGGAACGCGCTGATTTCCCTGGGAGACGTGGAGGGCGCGGCCCGGGAATACGAAGCGGCGATCGCGCTGAATCCGGACCTGGCGATGCCCTACTACAACCTGGCGTGCGCGCGCTGCCGCCAGGGCCGGCTGGAGGAAGCGCTCAGGCTGCTGGACCTGGCGTTCCGCCGGGACCCCGCCATGCGCGACGGCGCGGAGAACGAGCCGGACCTGCAGCCGCTGCGCAACATGGAAGCCTTCCAGTCCCTGCTGGAAGGGCGCCCGCTGCCGCCGCAGCCGGAACCGGAATCGCCGGATCCGGCGGACCGCGAACCCGAAAAGGCACCGTCGGATGGAAATGCGCCCGCCGCATCCTGATGACGCGGCAGCCGCCGATGCCGCGCTGGAAACCGCCCGGTTCTACATCCGGGTGAACGGCCTGCTGTCCCCCGGGGAACCCGTGGTGGCGGCGGTATCCGGGGGCGGGGATTCGATGGCGCTGCTGGGGATCCTGCGGGAGCTGGGGCATCCGGTGACGGTTGCCCACCTGGACCATGGAACCCGTGGAGGACAGAGCGCCGAAGACGCGGCCTTTGTCGCGGAGACCTGCTCGGCGTGGGGAATCCCGTGCGTCCTGGAGCGGGCGGACGTGGTCCGGCAGATCCGGCGGGGCGAATCCTTCGAGGCAGCCGCGCGGCGGATCCGGTATGCCTTTCTGCAGCGGGTGGCGGAGGAACGGGAGCAGCGGGTGGCGACGGGACACACCGCGGATGACCAGGCGGAGACGGTGTGCATGCGGCAGCGGCGGGGGGCGGGGGCGCGCGGCATGCGGGGCATGCCGGCGACGCGTCCCCTGGGGAGGGCGCGGCTGATCCGCCCGCTGCTGTCCTGCCGGCGGACGCTGCTGCGGGCGTATCTCCGGCACCGGGGGATTCCCTGGCGGGAGGATCCGACGAACGCGGACCCGGAATATGCCGCGCGGAACTGGATCCGGAACGTGCTGTTCCGGGATCGGATCGAGGCCGGCGGGGATCCCGTAGCGGAATACTGTTTGTTGGCGGAGGAGTCCCGGGCGATATGGGAGCTGAGCATACTGGAGACCGCCCGGGAGTGCGCGGCGTTTGACGTGCCGGCGCCGGATGAGGCGCCGCTGTCGGTGCCGCGGTGGGGGCTGGAGCAGATGGGCCGGCACACGCGGCGGGTGTGGTGGATGCTGTGGATGGAGGCGCTGGGCCACGAGCCGACCCGGGCCCGGGTGGACGCCCTGGAATCGTGGCTGAGCCGCGGCCGGACGGGGACGGCATTCCCGCTGGGCAAGGCGGGGCTGGTATGGCTGGGACGGGAGCGCCTGGTGGTGACGAAAGGAACCGAGGCGCCGGCGGAAGGGGATACAATCATGCTGGAGGGTCCGGAGGGATCGGTTTGCCCGGAGGGGTGGCGGCTGCGGTGGCGGGTCCGCGGGATCACGGAAGCGGAGCGGCGGGATCCGCGCGCGGCATGCGGGCCGTACCGGCAGCTGCTGGACGCGGACGCGCTGGCGCTGCCGCTGAACATCCGGTTTTTCCGGCCGGGTGACCGGATCCGCCCGATCGGCATGGGGGGGCGGGAGAAAAAGCTGCAGGATTATTTCACGGACCGGGGGGTGCCGGCGCCGCTTCGGCGGGGGATTCCGCTGGTGCTGAGCGGGGAGGAGATTGTGTGGGTGGCGGGGCTTGGGCCGTCGGAAACGGGGCGGATCACGCCGGCCACGCGGCGGGTAATCGCGCTGGAAGCGGAACCCCCGGCACAGTCCGGTCGGGACCATGCCGGGGGCAGGTGAGGGGGCGGGGAGTCCATCAGCGGCCGGTTTTAATCCGCTGAACAAGCCGGTCAATCCAAAGGGCGAGCTGGGCCGCGCCGATTTCGGCGACGAGGTCGACTCCTTCAGTCCGGGCCAGGTCGATGGCGCGCTGCCGGGCGAGTTCCCGGGCGCGGTGTCGTTCTTCGGCGGTGAGTTTTCCATCGCTCCGGGCAGCCTTGAGTTCGCGGACATATTCCTCGTAGACCTGCCGCACCGCGGCCTCCACGAAACGCAGCGCCCGGCTGAGGCGTCCCCGGCGCAGCCGGTCGAACCAGGGAAGGGTTTTCAGGGCGGCGTAGGCCAGGGCGGCCACGCCGGCGATGATACCGCCCGCGGGATCCGCGGCCAGCCAGTCCGTTACGGTAAACATCATGGGTGTCTCCTTTCCGTTTTATGGTTTCAGGTTAAGCGGGCAAGTTTTCCGGGGCGCGGGATGGAAGTTCAGGGGGCTGCCACGCGGCGACCCGGTACCGGTTGTCGGCGTGGACATGGCCGTCGGGGTACCCCGCGCGGACATAATCGAAGTGCTTTCGGCACACCTCGGCCAGCGTGTCCGGGGGAACGGGCGCGCCGCCGCGCAGGCGGGCTTTCAGGTCCACGGCGATGCCGCCCCAGCGGGCCAGGTGCCTGGAATTCCTGGCGACCAGCCCGCCCTGGTCGGACCAGCCGAGCCGTTCGGCGAGCCGCCGGTTGTCTTCCTCGGTTCGGGTGGCGTCGGTGATGACCAGGAGCACCTCGACGCCATAACGGCGGGCGAGGTCGGCGCGGGTCCGTTCAAGGGACTCGAGCAGGCACGGGTGCACAATGCACAGCCCCTGGGCATTGGCGAACTCGCGCAGGGAGAAATGGCTGACCCACCGCCCGTCGACCGGCGTCCACAGGCGGATGGCGTTGGTGCAAGGAGGCAGCGTCCCGGGCGCCGGGCTGTCCGGATGGTTCGGCGGATGCGGATTTACGGTTACCACCACCGGTTCCTCCACTGGATGCGGATATCCGCGCAGTGGCTTCCATCCACATCATCCTCGAAACGCAGGGTGGTGTTCCCGGGTCCGGCCTGGGGCCAGTCGCCCACCAGCAGGGCATCCGCGGGAATCCCGTTCAGCCTGGCGGTCCGCGCGGCGCCGTCCAGTTCCAGGCGGTCTCCGGCGGCCATGGCGCCCATCCACCGGATGGTCCGGGTACCGTTGCTGAGCGCGGGCGTTTCCAGGCTGTCCCGGGCGGTCAGTTCGAAGCAGAATGGGGCGGGGGCGGTTCCGGGCACGTCCACGGCGAGGGTTTCCCCCCACGCACTGACGCTCCAGAGGATTTCAGTGGGGTCCCGGTCTTCCTCCCAGGGGTGGACGGCGTCGAGCTCGAGGCGGAAGGCCGCGCCTTCAGGGCGGAGTTCCCGGACCAGCCGCCGGGCCCGGGCCCACAGGCGCCTGCCGGGCCGTATGGACAGGGGGATCGGGTCCGTGGATACAAGCAGGGTGGCCGCCAGCAGGTCGATCCGCTCCCGGGGAGACCCGCCCATCCAGGCGGGACGCACCAGGCCGCAGCAGGAAATCCGGCGGACCGGCCCCGCGGCATCGCGCTCGACCCGGTCGACCACGCCGATTTCCGAAGGGCGGAACAGGTGTTCGGCGATTTGGATCATGGTGGCATTCTCCTCAGGTTCCAGCACAGGGAAGTCCGTTATTCGCAGGGCGCGGATCGGTGAGCAGGGCCAGCGGCGGGACCGCATCGGGACCCAGCGGCGCCAGCAGGGCGCGGACCAGCGATTCAATGCTTTCGGCCAGGGCCGCCGCGCCGCCGGGATCGGACGCGATACGCTGTCCCGCCAGCGTCAGCTGCCTGGGGCCGGCGGCCGTCCCGGCCGCGCACAGCCGCAGCACGTGCGCGCCGGCCAGCAGGCGCAGCGCCAGCGCCAGCCGGGCGCCCCAGACGTTCGGATCCGGTTCCTCTCCGATTCAGGAACCCAGGCGTTCCCCGGCCCACAGGATTGCCGCGCCAATCACGGAATCCGGCACGATTTCGGCCGGGAACCCGAAGGCGGCGCGCACATCATCCGTCGAGATTACAGGCAGCATGTCGTGTCCATCCTTTCATCACGCGAAGGACAGCATGTGAATAATCCGCTTCCCGGATCAGGGCGCGGCAGATGACATCACCACGCGCGCTTTTTCGTAGGCGATGGCGAAATCGGTGACCACGGTGACGCAGACCCGTTCCCACTGCCGGGAAATGAGTTTTTCATTTTCGACGAGCACATCCTGTTCGGTGAGCTTGACGGCGGCATGGCGGGCGTCGAGCAGGGTGAAGCAGTCGGCGGGATGTCCGCTGATGGGCACGAGGGTCACGCCCAGGGGCGCGGGCCAGCGGCCGGTCCGTTCGAAGTCGGATACCATCGGGTTGCGCAGGGGCTCCAGGGCCATCAGGGCGCACAGGGTGGCCGTGTCGCAGACGAGGTGGGTTGGCGTAAAGCCATTGCCGAGCCGCAGCTGGGCGTAGGCGGCGAGCAGGTCATCATAGGTAAAGGCACCCGGGGTGGCGGTGTGCAGCACCTGGGGCGCCGTGTCGGGATATTCGGGGTGTCCCTGGGCCAGCAGCGCGGCGAGCCGGGCATCAAGGTCCAGCCCGAGCCGTTCGCCCATCCGGCGCAGGTGCACCCGCAGCATATCCACGGACATCCGGCGCACCGCCTCATACGAGGCAATCAGGCTGCGGCCGAGCTTCTGGAGGCGAAAAACCCGGTCGCCATAGCGGATGGCGGATTCCGGGATTGCCGCCCCTTCGGCGACGGCGCGCAATTCTTCTTCATCGGCGTCTTCCACCACCCGGGGCAGGTCGACGGCCGCGCCGCTGACGGGCTCGTCCCGCAGGATCAGTTCGGGATGCCGCGGCCGGGTCCGGACGCCTTCGAGCACGGCGCCGCGCACGATTTCGGGAAAGAGCCAGCGGGCGGCCGGATCGGACTGGAAGAACCGGTCCACCGTGATCCGGGAAAGGTCCGCGCCGAATTCCGCGGCGCAATAATCTTCGAGGGTGGTTCCCAGCGCGCGGAAGAAATGGGCATGCGTCAGGCCGAGGCCGGCCAGGGTTTCATACAGTTCCCGCCCCCGGCACTGGCGGAGGGTTTCGGGCGGCCGCGCCAGAAAAGCGGCCTGTTCCCGCAGGAGGATATCACGCGTAGGGTTCATGGGTAATCCTTTCAGACGTTCGGAGGTTCAGAGCATCACATCCACAATCTGTTCAGCGGGGCGCACGCAGACGGCTTTGCCGGAGCCGTTTCCGGAAGCGGGCGCCCGCACCACGCCGGCGGTGGCGGACATCACCACGCCGCGCGCGCCGTCCAGGACGGGCGCGGTTCCGGCGAAACGGAACAGGCAGACGCCGCGCGCCCGAACGGACACGATCCGCCCGGGGTCGGCGTCGGCAAGCGCCTGCCCAAACACGGGCGCGCCGTCCCCTCCGGCCGAAGTGATCTCATAGGGACCGGTCAGGGCGACGGCATCGCCGCGGTGGACGGCCGGCGCGGCCGCGGCCACGCGGCAGGTGAGAATAAGTTCGGTGACGGGTCCTCCAATATCTCCGTAGGTCATGGGTTCTCCTTTCATGGTTCGAGGAAAAAAAGGTCCGGACCGGCCGCGCCGATCCGGACGGCTTGGGAAACGGGAAGGATCTGGCAGGGCGGGTTACCCGGCCGGGGGCAGATCCCGCAGCAGGTTCATGGTCCGGGACAGGGCGCGGGCTGCATCCGCTTCCGGGGGAAGGGAAGCGCCGTCCGGCGGAGCGGCCAGCGCGGGCGGAAAATGCTTCCGGTCCAGCCTGGCCTCCAGGAGCTCCAGCCGCGCGTTCAGCTCTGCCAGGCTGAGCGTGCCGAACTGCTTTTGCCAGGCTGCCGGATCCTGGACTTCCCCCTCGAGCAGGGCAGCCAGCCCCCGGCAGCGTTCCCTGGCGGCCTGCCGGGCCAGCCACCCGTCCGCGCACAGCGCTTCCAGCTGGTCGGGATCGACCTGGTGTTCCCGGCACCACGCGCCCAGCCGCGCGGCAGCGCGAAGGGGAATCGTCTCAGCGCGCCGCCAGGCCAGGCGCGTCAGGGCTTTCCGCTCTTCCAGCACGATCTCCCGCAGCGCCGGTTCCCGCCGGAGCCATCCCCACCGGCCCGCGCCCAGTTTTTCGACCGACGCGGATGCCGCCAGCCACTTCAGGGGATGGGGCCCCTTTTCGACGGCGCACACGCCGGGCGCCAGTTCCGACCCCTCCACGCGCAGGCCGCCCAGGACGCCGTCCTGTTCGAGGCGCAGGTCCAGGTGTTCTCCCAGCTCGTCCCGGTGCCGGTGCAGCGCCCAGCGCCCGGCCCATCCTTCCGCGGGCGGCTCCTGAACAGGTTCCGCCGATTCGAGGGTCCACAGCATAGGGGTACCCTCCTACCGCAGCAGCTTTTCAGCCAGGCTGAAGGCGATGGCGGCGAGGTTGGCCAGCAGCAGCATGGCGCCGCGGGTGGCGGCGTTTTCGATCCGGTTCAGCCGGTCCCGCAGTTCCCGCATATCCTCGCGCAGGGCGAACAGGGCTTCCCGCGCGGCCTTTTCGAACGCGCAGGCGTCAGGTTGGACGCACATCATGGTTTTCCTCCTTTGGTTCCGCGGGCCAGCGGCTTATTCATCGGACCACAGCCCGCCGCGGCGGCCGGCGTTCAGTTCAATGGGTTCATGGATGCGGGCGCGGGCGGCTTCCAGGGCTTTCGGCGCGTCCCAGGGCGGGGCGGACTCCGGCCCGGCGCCCGCGCGAACCGCCACGAATCCCGTGCCCTGGGATCCGGCGGGAACCACCGACCCCTCGATCACCTCGAGGACGCCGCGCATGATGAAATGGCACAGGCGGCCGCCGTAGGTCCGGCCGGGTTCGTGGTCGCACAGGCGAAGGTCTTTTCCGCAGATCGAACACTCGGGCGTCTGGAAGGAAAAACCGATCGAGGTTTCCCGGTAGACGCCGCCTTCGATGTTGGCGATGAAATCCTGGTTCGCGCCGGTCCGCAGGACGTAGGCCATGGGCCGGACGTACAGCCGGTCGCCGTCCCGGTGCAGCCTGGAATCGAAAAACCGCCCCCGGGGCAGGGAACCGCGCAGGTCGTGGCGTTCCATCAGGGGCCGCCCGGGGGTCAGCCGGTTGACCGTTTCCAGTTCCTCGTCGGGAAATCGGCTGAAATGCCGGTCCACCTGGTTGTGGCACAGGTCCAGCTCAAACACGACGTACTCGGCCGGCGCCAGCGGACGCAGGGCAAACCGGTTGACGGTCTCGGCGACCGGATCAGCCGGCGGCTCCGCACCGGCATCAGCCGGGGACTCCGGATGTTCGGGACGGTTCCGCGAAACCAGGCGGAGCCCGCCCGCGGGATGGGCAAAAACAAAAGGATCAAGTTCCATAACCGTTTCCTCCTCAGCCGTTGTCTGGTCAGGCCGTGTCGGCGCCCAGGGCAAGCCCGCGGGCTTCTTCCCGGGAAATAAGCCCCGCGTCCAGCAGGCGCAGGGCCGTTTCGGCCAGATGCCGCCGCACTTCCGCTTCCTTGAGGGGATCGGCGGAGCGGCCCACGGGCAGCGCGACCCGGGCGCGGCACGGTTCGCCGGCCAG
>JAKOTZ010000014.1 GCA_029776995.1 Candidatus Hydrogenedentota bacterium | reverse complement strand
GCCAGGCGTGTTATCCTTCGGATAGAAGTAGAGGACGACAATTTTTCCGCGGAACTGTTCCAGCGTAACACGGGTTCCCTGGTTCGATGGAAGGTTGAATGCCGGGGCCGGTGTGCCCTCCGCTGGCATGGGGTACACAGTTTTTTCTGTTGCAGTCATGTTTTGCCTTTCGACTTAATATGTCACGGGGGTGACATTTATGGTAAGTTTTATACAGGGGACTGATTATGAAAACAATGACGATTGAGGAAGCTATTCCGAAAATCCGGGAATTGCCTACTCTTCCCCAGATCGTGCTGCGGATTATGGATACCATAAATAATCCAAATTCATCCGCCGTGGATCTTGGAGAGCTGGTGGCAACCGACCAGAGCCTTTCAGCCACGCTTTTACGCGTGGTGAACAGCGCGTATTACGGGTTTTCCCGCCGGGTTACTTCAATCTCCCAGGCGATTGTGCTGTTGGGTTTTGCGGAAGTACGCAAGCTGGCCCTGGCGGCCAAGACCTTTGAAGCGCTTGGCCTGGGAGGAAACATGGAGCGCCGCCAGCGGTTATGGCGTCACGCGTTTGCCACGGCCATGGCCGCGGAGATGATTGGCAAACAGGGCGCGGGACGCAACATGGGTTTTTTTGAGGCGGGATTGCTGCACGATATCGGCCGCGTGGCCATGGAGCTGCTGTTCGGGGAAGCCTTTGAAACCTCGGTAACGCTGCTGCGGGAACGCGGCGCAGTAGATATATGCGCTGTGGAGCGGGAAGTGTTCGGATTTGACCATGCCCAATTCGGCGGCGCCCTGGCTGAGCATTGGAGTCTCCCCCCTGCCCTGCGCGAAGCCATTCAGCGGCATCATGCCCCGGGGCTTGCCAGGCTGGAGCCGGGTCTGGCGCATCTGACCGCGCTGGCTAACTGGCTTGCAAACTGTGCCGGTTTCTCAGAGATTGCCGCGGACGAACAGGTTGCGCGGGCACCACTGCTGGATTCACTTCAGACGTTGCGTGTGCCGGAAGAAACGGTTCAGGCCTTACTGCAGCTGCTGCGGGACAGCACCGCGCGGCTGGATGCTTTGCTGGCGTCAGTCGCGGGAAACGGCTGAGCAGGTTTACGCTGGGTTCGGTCTCAGGCGGGAGGTTCGATTCCGGCCAAGCGCAAGAGTTCCCGGAGCTTTTCGAGAGAAGGCAGCGCCTGGGGATCCATATTCCGGACGGTTGCCATTGCGTTGATGATTGAATAAATGAGTTCAGGACGCCGACGGGCTGACGACCGGGCAAGTTCCGCGCGCAGGTATGCCAGATCCATATCAAGGGTATCCCGCTGTTCCGCGTCCACCTGAGCGTAGAGGGACTCCTCGCACAGGGTATCGACAATTACGGGCAAGGCCCCTTCCGGGGAGTCCTCCTGCTCCGACCGCGAAGGTGGCAATATCCGGTTGAATCTTCCGGGATTTTCCACCAGGTCGATTCCCGTGGCGGTTATGCGCGCGGCAGTGAACAGGGGCGGCGCGTACCCCCGCAGCAATTCCACCCAGCCGTGATCCGCAAGATAGTGCATATTGAACGCAAGTAAATCCTTGTCCGTTGGAATGTGCTCCAGCAGATCGGCAGGTTCCACCATACCAACCGGATTCTGCCGATAACGGACGTACAGGTACTCCAGCAGGGCACGCCGCAGGGTCTTATGTCGGGCGACTTCCCGTAGAATTTCCATGACAGTATTATATTCGGTTAATGTTTTTTCAAGGAATGAGTCCAGAATATTTCCTGTTGTTATTAGAAACTTTTTGTTCGCTGCTTATATAGAAGTTATAATTAATTAACCCGCTTTTTATTGATTTTCGAGATAAGGAACCGGAGATGGAACGAGTATACATATTTGACACGACCCTTCGGGATGGAGAACAGTCGCCCGGCGCCAGTATGGATGCGGCATCGAAGCTCCAGATGGCGCTGCAGCTGGAACGTCTCGGGGTGGATGTTATCGAAGCAGGTTTTCCCATAGCGTCTCAGCAGGAATACGAGTCCGTGAAGCGCATCGCGGAGACGGTTAAGAAATGCAAGGTCGCCGCATTGGCGCGGGCGCTGGAAAAAGATATTGAACGGGCGGCATCTGCCCTGGAAAAAGCGGTTTCGCCGGTATTGCATACGTTCATTGCCTCTTCCCCCATCCACATGGAACACAAACTGCGGATGTCGCCGGAACAGGTACTTGACGCGGCCGGCAACGCGGTGCGACTGGCAAAGAAACGGATTCCCAGGGTGGAGTTTTCCGCGGAAGACGCTACCCGTTCCGAGTGGGATTTTCTGGTGCGGCTGACCCGCGTGGCCATTGAAGCCGGCGCGGATGTGATCAATCTGCCCGATACCGTGGGATATACAACGCCGGATGAAATCCGGGAAATGTTCCGCTACGTCATTGCGGGGGTGTCAGACCTGTTACAGGACCGGGACGTGATTTTTTCCACCCATAACCACAATGACCTGGGTCTGGCTGTAGCCAATGCCCTTGCGGCCGTAAATGGCGGAGCCCGTCAGATAGAGTGCACCGTAAACGGGATTGGAGAGCGCGCGGGAAACACTTCACTGGAAGAAGTGGTTATGGCGATGAAAATCCGCAATGACGTGTATCCCTATTACACGGAGATCCACACCCGTGAAATTGTGCCTTCGAGCGCTATGCTGAGCAAACTCACCGGACTCACTGTGCCGTACAACAAACCGATTGTAGGGCGCAATGCGTTTGCCCATGAATCCGGCATACATCAGCATGGCGTGATCGCAAACGCCCGGACCTATGAAATCATGACGTCCGAATCCGTGGGGCGAAACCGCAGTGAGTTGGTTTTGGGCAAACACAGCGGCCGGGCGGGCCTTTCCAAGCGGTGCGCGGAACTGGGATACGTGCTGACAGAGGCTGAGGTGGACAAGCTTTACGAACGGTTTATCGCGCTGGCTGACAAAAAGAAAGAAGTATACGATGATGATCTTCATCTCCTGATACTGGGGGTTCAGCAGGGTGCGACGAACGTTTACGAGCTGGAACAGTTAAGCACGTCCGGACATGATCCCTCCATGGCACTGGTCAAACTGCGCCGTGGCGACCAGCTGTTCTGCGATTCAGCGGTGGGTGACGGTCCGGTCCATGCGGCCTGTATGGCCATAGAACGGATCACGCAGATATCCGGCAGGCTAGAGGAGTTCGAAATCCGAGCAAATACGCCGGGCAAGGAAGCCATGGGCGAGGCCCATGTCGTGGTGCGGATCGGTGACCGTGATTACCGGGGTACCGGGGCCAGCACGGATATTATCGAGGCGTCCGTATTGGCGTATCTGAATGCTATTAACAAATATCTGGTTTTAAGTGAATCCCAGAACGGAAACGCGAAGAACGGTCATTAGTTTTATGTTGCGGGACACGTGCCGTATCTCAGAACAATCTGAAGAGGGAGTAACCCGGGGGATACGGGCAACGGGTACAGACGGTGGTCTGAATCCTCAGCACAGAATCTGGTTTTGGCATCCGCGTTTCTGGGATGATCCGGCAATGTCCGTAACAGGGCGGTTTGCGGCTGAGGCGCTGACAGGGGCCGCGCGTGACGGTTGGGAAGTGTTTTGGGTGGCTCCGGGACAGAGCCGCCTATTCTGGGGAGATGCCTCTTCTGCATGCGTGCGGAAGGATCCCATTACGGGAATATGGCGCGTAGTACTGGGTGGACGCTGGCTTTTTCCCATTATTTCACGGGTGTTCTGGCGCAAATTGACCGCGCGGATGGATCTCAACCCAGGGAACAATATTTTCATGTGGGCGGTTGAATCCATGTGGCACATGCCGTTACCGGCCAGAACCATGTGCCCGATCCCCCTGGTCAGCCGTCCGATCAGATCGCTGAAAAACCTTCCTGGACAAGGGCCTGTCGTCGCGTTGACTCAGATGGCCGGTGATCGCCTGTTAAGGCTCGGGCTGGCGAAAAGCCGCCTTGTACGAGTGTACGGGACAGACGCCGCACAAAGCGGGAACACCCTTTTCCCTGCTCTCCTGGATGTTCTCCGCCAAAGCCCAGTTAACCGGGCAATCTGACTTGTTCTAGCCCAGTTTGGATCGGTGGGCCCAGACCTTTTCAAAGGCCGCCGCATACTGTTCTACCAGTTCCGGCTGTGGCGAAGTGAAATATGGCAGCTGGATGAGACTGCGGTTAATGCTGTCGCAGTTCGGTACGGATTCGGGCAGCACGGGCATATGGCGCCACCATTTTTCTTCGCTGAAGATGGGGTAGGTATGCAGCAGGGTCCACGTATAAGGCGTAACATCCACGCCTTCCGCCTGCAGCGCCTTAACCAGTGCTTCGCGGGACGCGCCTGCTTTCTTCTCATCGATAAACAGCAGATTTTTCGAATAATAGACCCGGGATACATCTTTGCGCAGGCGGGGTTCCGTGATACCGGGCAGCTGAGTCAGCCGGTCATTCAGCGCCCGGACCTGGGCGACGCCCTCCGCGTTCCGCTTATCCAGATCCCGGAGCTGAAGCCGGGCCAGGATGGCCGATACCGGATGCATGCGAAGCTTTGACCCAAATGCCGTACCCTGATATTTCCGGTAGGGGCTGTCTTCGGGGAAGGTTCTGGGAAGGTCATAGTTCCCGTAGGTAACAGCGCGTTCGTAATCTCCCCGATCCTTGTACATGCCGATCCCACCCTCGATTGCCGGAAGAGGTTTGGTCATCTGCAGGCTGAATCCGGCCATTCGTCCCCAGGTCCCGATCAGCCGATCCTTAACCCGGGATCCGTGGGCGTGGCTGGCGTCTTCCAGCAGGATCAGGCCTTTCCGTTCGCAGAAATCGGCCAGGTCATCCAGGTCGCACGGAAGCCCATACCAATGGACGGCTAAAACCGCACGGGTGTTGGGGGTCAACGCCTTTTCACAGGAGGCCACGTCGATATTCATGGTTTCCGGGTCCACGTCAGTGAAAACGGGGACCAGTCCAAAAAGCCGCATGGGAACTACCGGAAACCACGTGCTGTAATCCGGAACCAGGATTTCACTGCCCTCAGGAAGTTCCAGGGCAAACAGCATGGAAGTCAGCGCGCTGGTGCCGTTGCAGTGGGCTTTCGCGAATTCACACCCGTGATACACGCACCAGGCTTTCTCAAATTCGGCTATGGGTTCGTAGTTGGGTGACCGCAGTAGTTCACTGACCAGCGCGATTTCCTCATCGCCGTAAATCGGCCATTTTGTGGCGTCAGCCGCAACAGCCGTAACGGCTTTCGGTCCGCCGTCAATCGCCAGGCGTTCACCGGATACCTTCTTTGTGGATGCGGCTCCGGCTGCGGCTGTAACCGAAAATACACCCGCGGCGGTTCCGCCAAGCATATGACCGGCTGTCCAGCAACCGGTCGCTGCCTGACCGGCCTGTTTGATGAAATCCCTGCGCGATGGCAACTGAGCCGATTTCGAACGGTCGTGATGATTGGCGCGCATTTTTCTTTCCTCCCACTATTTTGGTTCCGGAATTGTCCCGACTCGTCTTGATTTATAATACACTCCAATTCCCGCAAGCAGGAAAAACAATCCCAATCCTCCATTCAGCCAGGCGGTCATATTCCCCAGCCCCAGGAACGGCAAAAGCAGCAGCATCAGCCCGCCTATGGCCGCCACCGATAGGCTGGCGACCGGGTAGGGCGAGAACGCCGACTCCCCTGTAACCATCTGGTCTTCAGGTAAAAGTCCGATCGGGGTCTTTAAACGCGCCATAAACAGGTCAATTTGAACCTGTTCGGATGAAGTGGTTGAGGAGAGAAGCATCCCAAAACCGGTGCCTATAAGCGTCCCCAGGCAGGTGGCGTAGAACTGGGCGGTTTCCATTTTAATCGTGAGCGTCCGCCAGATAATCTGGCTACCGGCTGCGTCCCAGGTGATTCCCCAATAACTGAAAGAAGGCTGCCGGGAAAGGTAAAACAACGCCAGACCGGCCGCGGTTCCTGTCAGGAATCCAGCCAGCGCGGCGGTATTGCTGACTTTTCGGGTGGAAAGGCCGAGGAGCATGGGAATGGCGACTGGTGCGGTGGCTATGCTGAACAGCGAGACCATTACGCGGAACAGGTTTTCCGCCTTGCCCGATGAAAGCGCCCAGCCGACCCCCAGCGCGCTCAGGCCCACCAAGATCGTAAGCGCCCTGCCGACCACCACCAGTTCCCTTTCGGAAGCCCGAGGCCGAAAAAGCCGGCGGTATACATCATTGGTCAGCACGCTGGCGCATACGTTATAGTCGCTGCTCAGCGTGGACATGGTGGCCGCAAACATTGCCGCAACGGCCAACCCCATAATTCCCGGCGGCAAAAGAACGGTGCACAGCAACGGGTAAACATGGCCGGCATCGTCCAGATTTGGCAGGAATTGCCGCGCGGCCATGGCGGGAAAAAACATCAGGGGTGGCCCGATAACATACAGCAGGACAACCAGCCCTCCCACTTTCAGCGCGTCCCGCTCCCGGGGCACACAGTAATACCGCTGAATCAGAGACCAGTTGATGCTTGACCAGGCCAGGGCATACATGAGCACCAACGATAAAACGTAGCCCCAACCGTATTCCGGCGTCGTCAGCTGAAAAAAACCTTCCGGCAGTGCGGAAACCAGCGTGCCGATTCCCCCCGCTTTGGCTATTGAAAGAGGCAAAAGCAGAAGAACAGCAGCCGTAAGCACCACAAACTGGATAAAATCCGTCACCGCCACTGCCCACAATCCGCCGAGAAAGGTCGTCAACAGGATAATTCCGCCCGTCCACAGGACACTTTGGGCCGGGGGAATACCCGCGCACAATGATATGAAAGTGGCTGTCGCCAGCAGCTTCATGCCATCATCGATGATTCGCACGGGGATCCCCTGCCAGGCAAAGATTTGCCGCAGCAGCGGGCTGTAACGGCTCTCCAGGTACTCTACCGGGCTGTTGATCCGGGCGCGTCTCCACCGTGTCGCGAACAGCAGAGCGCTGAACAGAGTGGCCGGAATGGCCACCCACAGCAGGGTAACCCCCACAAAACCGAAGCGGTAACAGAGCGAAGGATAGAAAACAAAGGCCGCAACACTGAAGCTGCTCATATAGAAGGATACGCCGCTAAGCCACCAGGGAATGGCGTTGCCTCCACTGAAATAGTCCTTCATCTGGCGCATTTTTCCGTAAAAGAAAACCCCTATCGCGGCCATGATAAGAAAATACCCTCCTACCATGAGCCAGTCGAGCCAGGACAGGCCAACAGTTGAGGCACCGGTTTCCATACTATGGTTCCTGTTCGAATACGCCCAGGGACCGGGCATAGGCGACGGAGTCAGCTATTGCCTGAAACAGCTGTTCTTTAGTGAGTTCCACGCCTTTTGTACCCTCAAATTCAATGGTGATCAGCCCGTCATAGGCTGCCTGGCGAAGCATGCGGACAATTTGCGGGAAATTCACGATCCCTTTTCCCAGCACGGGGAAGTCCCAGGTTTCAAAAGCGCCGGTGTGGTCTTTGAATTCAACGGTAGCCACATACCCGAGGCTCTTTGTGAGCTCCGCTTCCGCTGTAGTGTCACGGTTATAGTAAGTGATGTTGGCGGTATCAAAATTCACCCGAACATTAGGGTGTCTGACCGCCTGCATGGTTTCCACCTGAACCGTTCCGTTGGTCCCGAGGTCCGGGTGGGTTTCCAGCACGATAATTACCCCGTTTTCCCGGGCGACCTCACCAGCCGCGCGCAGGCGCTGGTAGGCTTCCTCTTTGGGCGTTTCGCCACGTTTGGCGCTTAAAAAGAGGTATTTCACCCCGAATTCCCGGCAGGTTTCCAGTTGTGGCCGTATCTGATTAACAAAATCGGCGCTGGACAGATCCGCGCTGCCCCGAAACACAACAGGAGTTAACTTATGCTGTTCGAGTTTTGCGCGGATATTCGCTTTTTCTTCCGGTCCGGGCACACTCAAAAACACGTAATGAACCCCGATAGAGGCCAAATGAGCCCACCCCTCTTCCAGGTACGGGCCATAACTGAGCAGTCGTACGGCCAGGGGCCATTTGGGCGTGTCATTTTCCTGCGCGCGGATTTGTCCTGCTGTTATGGTTATCAGCAGGCATGCGGCAATCCCATATCGTGTCATATACTTCATAAAAAGTTTCCTCTGCTCTCCGTTATTATGCCAGCTCGCTGCGATGGGCCCAGACCTTCCGGAACGCGCGGATGTACTGCTCCACGAGTTCGGGCACCTCAGTGGTGAAATAAGGTAGGGCGATATTGGTGGCGTTCGCCTGTACGGAGCCCGGAAGCTCCGGAATCTCAGGCAGGTGATGCCACCATTCCGGTTCGGTGTAGACCGGCAACTGATGCTGCAGGGTGTAATGGAGGCCGCTGGCCTGGACCCCTTCGGCTTTGAGCGCCTCCACCAGACGGTCACGGGAGACGCCTACGATTTTTTCATCCACAAAAAGCATGTTCCATGAGTAGTGCAAACGGGTGACATCCTGCCGTCCGCTGCTCTGTTCATACAGACCAGGCAGCTCCAGGAGGGCGTCGTTCAGTTTTCGGACCTGCCGGACTCCCGCCGCGTTGCGTTCCTCCAGCCCTTTCAGCTGGCAGCGGGCCAAGGCTGCCGCAAAGGGATGCATACGGAATTTGACGCCCAGGCCGGATCCTTTATATTTGTAATACGGGCTGTCTTCCGGAATGCCTGGCATTTCGTAATTGCCGAAGGCTGTAGCGCGTTCGAAATCCTCTTTGTGCTGGTAAACGCCCATGCCGCCTTCGATGGCTGGAAGGGGTTTGGTCATCTGGTAACTGAAGATGGCCATGCGGCCCCAGGTTCCCATGGGACGTCCCTGGAGTTTAGCTCCGTGGGCGTGCGCGCAGTCTTCCAGCACGATGAGCCCTTTTTCATTTGCCCAGTCACAGATGACGTCCATATCGGCCGGCAGCCCAATCCAGTGTACCGGCAGGACGGCCTTTGTGCGGGGAGTCAGCCGTTTTTTCGCGTCTTCCGGATCCATGTTCAGCGTGCGCGGATTGATGTCCACAAACACGGGAACCAGGCCAAAAAGCCGCATGGGAAGAATGGTGGCGAAAAACGTGTAACTGGGCACCAGGATTTCGCTCCCCGGCGGCAGATTCAGCGCGAAAAACATGGACGTAAGGGCGGATGTGCCGTTGAAATGGGCTTTCGCATAAGGCACGTTTAGGAATGTTTTCCAGTCCTCTTCGAGCGCTTTATTGGGGTCGTAAGAGGGGTGCCGGATCAGCTCAAGAATGGCTTCTTCTTCTTCCCGCCCGTATCTTGGCCACCTGGTGGCGTCATCATGCGGATGAGTTACACTTTTGGGCCCCCCGAACAGCGCCAGTTTTTCCTTGGAACCGCTGTTTGCGGCAGCCATCGTAACCACGGCGGCTGCCGTGCCGGTTCCGGCCAAAAAATACCTTCTGGGAAGCCTGGCGGAATCTTTTGGGGCATTGGTGGGGGGAAAAGAATGCGAATTCATCAGCTCTCCTCTCCTTCGTTGTTGTGATTATATGCTAGTACTATAAACCACAGGCCGGAAAAATTCAACCTATGCGGCGGCGCACAAAATACTAAAAATAAAATTAAGTAAAGAATATAATAAAAAGTAGATAAACACGGATTTTAGGGTTGAAAAAAATCTTAAATCGTGATACAATTGTATGGGACGAAATTTAAATTACGTATATCCGAAATAAATTCAATAAAAGGAGGCGGTACATGAACCGACAGGGACAGGAAGATCAGGGTAATTCCTGTGAAATGGGTACCCTGTTGGAGGGGGGGACCATTCTGGTGGTCGATGATCTTCCGGAAAACGCGATCATACTCAAACAGTTCCTGGAGCCAATGCATTTCAGGATCGACGCGGTAAAAAGCGGCGAAGAAGCGCTGGCATATATCGCGGAAACTCCTCCGGATCTGGTACTGCTGGATTTGGTCATGCCCGGGATGAGCGGTTTTGACGTATGCCGTGAACTGAAAGGCAATCCGGCAACACGCCATATTCCGGTAATCATCATTACCGGTCTCACGGATAGGGAGGCCAATATAAAAGCGGTGGAAGCCGGCGCAGACGACTTTTTGATCAAACCCTTTGACCGGGTGTTGCTGATGGCGCGCATCAAAACATCTTTCCGCACGAAAAAGCTTCAGGACGCGCTGCTGTCCTATCAGCAGGAACTGGAGGAACGGGTGCGGGAAAGGACGCGAGAAGTGGAGAAAACCCGCGAAATAGCCGTGTTTTCGCTGGCCCGGCTGGCTGAATCGCGGGATACGGAAACTGGAGATCATCTCGACCGCATGCGGCGGTATGTCCGTCTGTTGGGTGAGGAAATGCGGAATTGGGGGCGTTATGAAGAGTTCAGCAATCCGAGGTACGTGGAAGAACTCTTCCTTTCCAGCCCGCTGCATGATATCGGCAAAGTCGGCGTACCGGATAAGATTCTGCTTAAACCCGGCAAGCTGACACCTCAGGAATTCGATATCATGAAAACCCACACCCTCATCGGGGGAGATACCCTGAGGGACGCGGACGAAGAGGCCGGCACCAGTTCCTTCCTGGCCATGGGCCGGGATATCGCTTATTTCCATCATGAACGCTGGGATGGAACCGGTTATCCCTATGGCCTGAAGGGAAATGATATTCCTTTATGCGCCCGGATTGTCGCTCTTGCGGATGTTTACGACGCGCTTTCTTCAAGGCGTCCCTATAAGGAGCCGTTCAGCCACGAGAAATCGAAGGATATTATTCTGGAAAGCGCGGGCACCCATTTTGATCCGGATGTGGTGCAGGCATTTCTTAACGTGGAAGACGGATTTATCGAAATACGGGAGCGGTTCGGATACACGGGCCAGATATCCATTCTTCAGCAGTTGGCCATGGCGATTGAAAATTGTTGATTTCTGTTTGTCAGGAAGCATCGGCATGTTGTTTTAAAGCTTCCAGACAACGGCGGGCTGATGGGGCATCACCGATCTGATTAAAGAGCTTTGCCGCGCGCAAAAAGTCGCCTGAAGCTGAAAAAGCATGGGCCGCAAGAGCGGTTTTTCCGGCCTGTTCGAAGTGAGCGGCACATAGGCGGGCCAGTCGGCGCAAGCGTTCCTGTTGGTCAGGCTTCAGGGAATCTCTTCCGCTTTCAATCAGCTGCCAAAGCCTGCCAATGGCCTGGTCGCGCTCGTCTGATTTTTCAAGCGCCAAGGCGGCAAACTCTTCCAGACACTGAACTGCCAGATCGGATTTTCCCATTTCCATCCAAACACGGGCCGCTTCGTCATTTTTCCCCGCCCTCATGAATCCTTTGGCCGCATAACGTTTTTTTCCAATCGATTCGTACAGACGGGCAGCCGCTTCCCAGGATCCTGCTTTCCACAGCAGCCGGGCAGCCCGGGATGTTTTCCCCGCGGCTGCCCAGTTCCGCGCCGCCCGTTCCCACTGCCGGTCTTTTTCGAACCATCTTGCGGCCTCATCAGGCTGGTTCAGGGCCTCAAAGACTTCCCCGATTCTCCCCCACGCCTTTTCCTTCCGCAGGCGGTCTATGGTTTTCTCGGGATGGTGTACGCCTTCGATGCGGTCGCCGAAGCCGTCTTTTCTGGCGGCCAGCGGCTCGGGTATTACATGGCCTTCCATGCTTTTACGAAGGGACCGGGCGACCCAGGCGCTGCGGAGCCGCAAATAAATTTCAGCCAAAATAAAAAATCCCAGGAGGATGAATACGCTTTTCCAGACGAAGTTGGCGGTCCCCGCAGGGGTTTCCATACCCAACGGTCTGGTGATGGCGTTGAGCAGGCGCTCCATCGGTCCCCACCAGATCCACCGGACCCAGCCTATGCTATTGGCCAGCCATTGCCAAACGTAAGACATATAACCAGATCATTCCTATTTTTCATTGTAAACAGCCGCGCCAATCCGCGCAACTGCACGGAGCAGATGGAACAGTTTTTTAGAACGGTCAGGTCTCTCGTCGTTCCAGGGTCGCAATGGTCTCGACATGGGGCGTATGGGGGAACAGATCGACCGCCTCAAGTGACACCAGGTGATACGATTCCAGGAAAGCCGGCAGTTCACGGGCGAGGACAGATGGATTACAGGAGACATATAGCATATTGCGGGGCGCCAGGGTGATCAGCCGTTCTACCACCCTGGGCGACAATCCGGCTCGGGGTGGATCCACAATAACCGCGCTGTCCGGCGGAATTCCACCGGACCGGATCTGTTCTTTAAGCCAGGGGCGCACCCGGCTCTGATGAAAATAGATATGGCTAACGCCCTGCCGGGCGGCGTTCCGTTTTCCATCCTCAACAGCAGCCGCGACTTCTTCCACGGAATGTATCTGCGGAACCAGATCGCTCACGCACAGGGCGATGGTCCCCATGCCTCCGTATAGATCGTAAAGTACAGGCGGGCGTATCGAGTCTACCCAGGCGCGTATGCGGGCGTAGAGACGTTCCGTTGCGAGTGTATTGGTCTGAAAAAAGGCCATGGGTGAAATCCGAAAGGCCAGTTTTTTGCGGTGGCCCTCCAGGGACGGAATCTGGGCCATGTCATTCAGCGCGTCTTTAGGGGTAGGCCACCATGTCCGTTCCAAATGGTCAGGTATGACCAGGTGTTCATCAATTTCCCCGATGCCGGCCAGGATCTCCACGTGGTCTGCCGCGGCTACTTCTCCCCTGCCGGAGAAAGTTCCCCACAGTACCGAGGCGTTTGGCCATGCAGCGTGAACAGTGCTCACAAAAGATTCCCGATCGATTGCCCCGGGCGTGGTGATCAGCATAACCATCCGGTCTTCAGTTCTGCATGCTTTCCGTATAAGCAGATTACGTAGAAAACCGGTATTGCGCCGGCTGTCGTACGGGGCAAGCTGTTGATCATTAACCCATTCTCTGACCGACCGAAACAGTTCAAGCAGTCCTTCCGGGCCTATCAGGCAGTCTTCAATGCAGACCGTCCGAAACCAGTTCCCCCGAGCTTTGAAGCCCAGCACGGCCTTTCGCACAGTTCCCGGGGGAGGCGGCGCGTCGAACCACTCCGGGGAGAACGCCGGATCAATTTTATTGCGGTAATGGTAGATTGCGGGAGACGGCACAATATCGATTTGCCCGCGGTATACGTCCGAGAATAGAGTGGCCAATTGTTTGGCTTTTTCTGCCAACTGCTGCTCATACGGCATGTGTTGGATAAGGCAGCCGCCGCACACGCCGAAATGGGGACAGAGCCTGATGGCGTCAGACTGTCTGACAGCATTTTCGGAAAATCTTGTATCACCCATGAGGCGCGATATTTCCCTGGCAATTCGTCCGGGTTGGAAGAAGGAGCCGGAGTTCGGACAAATCCCGGATGGTGGCATGCGGAAGCAGGTCTTCCGGAGTAGGGTCGAAGCGTTCCGGTGGAACCCATTTAGTAAAGTGGCAGGCGATCATGCCTGCCCGCCGGGCGCCCTGCACGTCGGCCAGCCAGTTATCCCCAACGAACAGGCATTGTGACGGGTGAATATCGAGGCTTCGGAGTATTTGTCGGAATACTTCGGGATGGGGTTTAACCAGACCAATATCTCCCGATACCAGCACCGCGTCAAAAAGAAGATCCGCCTTGTTTTTACGGAGGCTCTGGCGTATGGCTTCCCCGTCGGGGTAATTGGAGAGCAGCCCCAGCCTGTAATCGGCTCGTAGATCCTTGAGTATATCCCGGGTTTCGCCTGCCATGTCCGTTATCTCAACAAATACAGCGCGGCGAAAACGGATGATATCCTGCAGTTCTTCCGGTATGGGGGGCCGCCGGTATAACGCAGCAAAAAGATCCCCGACCATTTGATTGAGGTCGCTCTCCCGGTATGCCGGCGGGTTCCCCTGATAAGGAGCCAGCCGGTCGCGTTCGCAGATGCGGTGATACTGGAGTTCATCAAACGGTCCGAACTGCTGTTGCAGGAAGGTTTTCAGGCGGATATCAAAGCGGTCCACTTCCGCCCGACCGAATGGAATGAGGGTGTTTCCATAGTCAAACACGATGGCCTGTACCGTGTGGGAAACCGGCGGGCGAAGGACAGTATCGGGATGAGCTTGATCAGGTATTCGGTTCAAACTGGGCATCCCGCAATTCCTGCAACTCGCGTTCGATGCTCTGGCTTACGGGAAACCGGAAGCCCGTTTTGGGATCCAGATCCAGGGGGAGCACCTTGAGCGCGACCGGGTGTTGATCCCGCTTCCACTGGTTAGCGCAGAACCGCCGCGCGAAATCGGCAGTCCAAAGGCGGAGCTGCTCAGGGTCTCTGTCGGGGTGTCTGCAGATCAGCACGCGCCAGCAGTCCGGCAGTGCCAGGCGCTGCGCGGCATACAGATGCAAAAGGTCGTCCAGGATGACGTAAGGCATCAGGTCTTTCTCATCCTGCTGGTCCGGAGCGAGTTCCGCGCTGGGCGGAATGGCAAAAATCTTTTGCAAAGACTGAATATTCCGGGTTCTCGCAAGGTGCTCCAGAAGCCTGCTTACCAAGGTTTTTGGCACGTTGGCGATCGGAGAATACCCTCCCTGGTTATCGCCGCCGGTAGTGCTGTATCCCACCGCGGCCTCGCTGAGGTTTGAAGTGACCAACACGAGCCCGCCGACAGAATTGGCCCAATTCAGCATGATTGCACCCCGCACCCTGGCCTGCAAGTTCTGCAGCGCCAAGGGGGCGATATGTTCTCTGCCTCCCATCAGTTCGGCCGCCAGTTTTTCCGCGACAACGACCTCTTCATCAATTTTCAGTATCCGGAAAGGTACATTGAGCTCCTGAGCCAGAGACTGGGCGGCATCCAGGGTGGCGGAACTGCTGTGACGGGAATTGGGCAGGTACACACTTTCGATATGTTCCTGCCATGCAGAGGCGGCCGCGCCGCCCTGTAACGATTTTGCCGCTTCCACGGCCATCAGGAGACACAGCGCGCTGTCCCGCCCTCCAGACAGGGCCACCAAAAATTTTCGGAATACCCCGACCTTCTCGAAGTAATCCCGCAATCCAAGTACCAGCGCATCGAAAAGTTCGTCAAGGGCTTTTTGCTCCCTGGAAGCAATATCCGCCGAATCGGCGGATATATAAAATGAAGCAGGAAGATGCGCGGTATATTCGCGGATCGGCGCGGGGGTCCAGGTTCCGCCGCAGAAAAGTCTTATGGTGTCCACTTCCGCCGCGGCGTCGTCCGGCTGAGTGACCTGACGCCACGTGCTGTTTTCCAGCCGATGGCGTCGCACCTGATCCAGATCGGCGACGGCGCATTGGATAGTGTAATAGTTTCTGGAAAGCAGTGGCCCTTCCGCGATAATGCCGTCCGGGGTCGCGATGATGTTGCCACCGTCAAAAACCAGCCGGCTGGAATCGCATCCCAACAGGTTGGCGTAGGCGTATACCACGTTCAGCTTGGAAGCAGCTACTGTTACTAACTGTTTGCGGGTTTCGTTTTTCAGCGGCGAAAAAGGAGATGCGCTCAGGTTGCAAATGATTTCCGCTCCCGCCTGAACCCGTTCCCGGGCAGGCGATTCGGCGGAAAAAAGGTCTTCGCAGATTTCTGCGGATACCCGACCAAAAGGCAGCTCAAATACCAGGTTTCCTGCCGGGACCCCATTGCAGTCCGTTACACCCCCCTCCCATGACGACCAGTGCCGGCCTTCATAAAAAATGCTGTAGGTTGGCAGATTTTTCTTTAGGATAAGCCCCCGGATGGCGCCGTTATACAGCAGGGCGGCGGCGTTATACAGGCGATCATCGATCCGCACCGGCAGACCCACAAAAACGGCAATACCTTCCGTGGCGTCCCGCAACGATTCCAGGCATTCCCAGCTGTAATGACAAACATTGGGCCAGAAAACACGGTCTTCCAGGCTATAACCGGAGATAGCCAATTCCGGAGTTACCAGCAGGTGCGCCTTCTGTTCCCGCGCCAACTCGATAACATGTCGAAGGTTTTGCGCGTTGCCCCGGTAATCGCCTACCCTCACGGAAACCGATGCCACCGCGATTTTAACCAGTCTCATTTCATTTCTCCAGCTTCAGAAGATTTCAGGATTTCCGCCCAGTAGACGGGCTTTGATTTCTCCCAGTTCTTCCGAGAGGATTACTCTGTAAATTTCCGGATTTCGCAATCGTTTAAATTCCTCGCCCAGTAGTCGCTGCTGTTCTATCGCGCGGCTGCGAATGGCTGAGGTAGGTGTTTTCTCGATGAGCCTTCGTCCGTCCGCGAATACCGTCTGGAGCAATGGCATGCCCATGGCGGCATTTTCCAGCTGGGCTTTTAGATGGGGAAGCTTTCTGGAACGTCCGGGGATAACGCCTTTCTCCGGCCAGGCGCTTCCCTCCTGGATCAACAGGTCGCCTATGGGGCGGTTATCCGCGTCGTAATACCGGATGATCTGTTTTCGTCCCGGATTGGTGGCTTTTTCAATGTTGGAAGAAATCTTCATCCGGGGAATCCAACCTGACGGACCTTCTATGGCGGTCAGTTTATAGACTCCGCCCAGGGCCGGGCAGTCGAATGAAGTTATAAGTTGAGTGCCTACTCCCCACGCGTTGATGCGCGCCCCCTGGCGCTTCAGGTCCGCAATAAGATCCTCATTGAGATCGTTGGACGCGACAATGAGGGGATTTTCCAAACCGGCCTCGGTCATCATTTTATAGGCGGCTTTACTGAGCTTGGCCAGATCGCCTGAATCGAGGCGGATAGCGGGCCGAACACTGCGGCCGGACGCCGCCAGCTCTTTAAAAACCTGAATGGCATTGGGAACCCCGCTTTTCACCACATCGTAAGTGTCCACCAGCAGGATGCAACGATCCGGGTACTGTCGCGCGAAAGCCCGGAATGCTTCCAGTTCCGAAGGAAAACTCATTACCCAGCTGTGCGCGTGGGTTCCCGCCACGGGTATGCCGTAAACTTTTCCGGCCAACACGTTTGATGTGTACAGACACCCGCCAATATACGCGGCGCGCGAAC
This sequence comes from Candidatus Hydrogenedentota bacterium, assembly GCA_029776995.1. Classification (GTDB taxonomy): domain Bacteria; phylum Hydrogenedentota; class Hydrogenedentia; order Hydrogenedentales; family CAITNO01; genus JAGPFE01. The sequence goes on along the minus strand of JAKOTZ010000014.1, from coordinate 17,266 downwards.
CGGTGACTCCGCCATCCGGGCCGTGCGCCCTGCGGAGTCCGAAATCCAATACCGGTTCACCTTCAGCGGCAAGGCATACCCGGGCTGCTTTGGTGGCGATCAGAATTGGATAGTTGAGGAGATTGAGCAGGGCTGTTTCAAGCAGTTGGGCCTCAATAATGGGGCCTTCGACCTGCAGGACGGGCTCGTCGGGAAAGATAAGCGTTCCCTCGGGTACGGCCCTGACGGTACAGGTCAAGCGAAAATTTTTTAAGTAGGCCAGAAAATCATCGTCGAAGGTTCCCAGGGAACGCAGATAATCGATGTCGTCCGGTTCAAACCGTAGATTCTCCAAAAAATCGAGTACCGATTCCATCCCCGCGCAGATGGCAAAACCGGTATGGGGAGGCAATGAACGAAAAAAGTAGTCAAAAGTTACCCGCTGATGGGCGCGTCCCTCACGCCATTGCCCCGCCATCATTGTCAGTTGATAAAAGTCAGTTAGCAGGGTCATCCCCCGGCGCTGAAACCATGGATCAAGAGGCCCATTCATTTAATCTCTCCGGAAAAACAGAACCGAACTCCGGCAGCTTTCAGCGCTTCCATAGCCTGCCTGCCCGTCTCTTCAGAGACGGCACGCGTGGCGTCCTCAACCACGTAGACTTCAAATCCGGCGCGACGGGCATCCAGGGCGGTTTCCTTGACGCAATAGTCCAAGGCCAGTCCTCCGATGAAAACCCGCTGAATTTGCCTGCTGGCCAGAATATTTTTAAGGTCCGTGTCCTGAAACGCGCTGTAAGCTTCTTTGTTGGGGTCGGTGCCCTTGCTCACGATGACCGCGTCCAAAGGGACCCGCAAAGCGAAAGGAAACTCCGCGCCAGGCGTATCCTGTACACAGTGAACCGGCCAGCTGCCATCCATAAACTGGGGGTCCAGGCTGAAGCTGCAATGATCATCCGGATGCCAGTCGCGGGAATATATGACGGTTTCAAACCGATTAATCAGGCGGTTGAGCGGGAGAATAACCCCATCTCCTCCGGGTACGGGCAGCGCTCCTCCAGGACAGAAGTCATTCTGGACGTCTATAACCAGCAGAGCGTCTGTGGGTTCAAGGATCATTCCGCGTACTCCGCAGCTGTTTCAGCGCATCCTGAATAATCGCCCCATGGTCGAAAGCCAGATCCGGCAATGCGGAGACCGAAAACCAATCTGCCGCGTCAGCATCGTCCCTGCCGGAAACCGGAACCGGCTGTTCGAGTCTGGTCCAGTATACCACGGAGATGGTCCGTCCTCTCGGATCCCTGCCGGGATCTCCGTACGCTCCCAGCTGTGCCAGTTTGGACACGTTCAGTCCTGTTTCCTCCAGCAGTTCCCGTCGGGCGGCAGCCTCGAGGGGCTCGTCCATATCGATGTATCCCCCAGGCAAAGCCCAGCAGTGCTGGAAAGGAGGCCTGGCGCGGCGGATAAGCAACACCGCCAGATCGTCCAGAGGTCCGGAAAAAACCACAGTATCCACCGTAACCATTGGGCGCGGATAATCATATACGTATTTTGCGCTGTCGGCGTTCATGGAAGGGAAATGCGCTAGCGTTTTCTGGGGCGCGTGTGAATACCGTGGCCGTAGTAGTCCTCTGCGGCCTCCAGAATAGCCTCGGAGAGCGTGGGATGGGTGTGAATCGTGCGGCAGATTTCCTCCACCGTGGCTTCCATGGACATGGCGAGCGCGCCAACCGCGATCAGCTCACCCGCTTCCGGCCCCATAATGTGAACGCCGAGAATTTCATCTGTCCGGCTATCAGCGACGATTTTTACCATGCCATCGGTTTCGCCCAAAGCATGAGCGCGCCCGTTTGCGGCAAACTGGAACCGTCCGCACCGGACGGAATAGCCCCGCTCAATGGCCTGCGCTTCGGTGAGCCCGACTGAGGCCACCTCCGGCGAGGTAAAATTGCAGGCAGGCAGAACACGGTAATCTACCCGCATGTTACCGCCGGTGGCGTTGGTGGCAGCCACGATGCCTTCATGCGAAGCGCCATGGGCCAACCAGGTGCGGTCGGTTACGTCGCCTACGGCGTAAATGCCGGGAACATCGGTTTCCATCCGGTCATTGACGATGATTCCTCCCCGTTTTCCCAGCCGAATGCCAAGGGACGGGTTGGCGGCCACGATTTCGGAGTTGCACTGGAGGCCGATGCCTACCAATACAGTATCCACCTCAACGGACCCCGGGCTATCCCCCTCAAGGTGCAGACGTACGCCGTTGTCCAGATGTTCCAGTCTGGCCACCTTGGTTCCAGTGCGCACGTCCATGCCTCGACGCTTCCAGATTTGGGCCAACCGTTTGGTTAATTCTTCGTCGCACCGGGGAAGCACCGTAGGCATCATTTCGATCAGGGTGACCTGCGCGCCGAAAGCATGCCAGACGCAGGCAAATTCAGCGCCCAGCGCGCCCGCGCCGATAACGGCAACCCGCTCCGGAACCCGGGTCATGGAGAGCGCTTCCGTACTCCCGATCACTGTTGAGCCGTTAAACTCGAGTCCCGGCAGGACTGCCGGGCGTCCCCCCGTGGCGATAATGATATTGGCCGCGTCGTACGTTTCGCCGTTTACGGCAATTTTCCCGGGAGCGGGAATAGAGGCTTCGCCAATAACGCAGTCGATGCCATTGGCTTTGAACAGGGCGTCAATACCGCCGGTGTTTACCGACACGACCTTATCTTTGCGCGTCATCAGGGCATTCAGATCCAGGCGGACGTTGTCTGCCAGGATGCCGAATTCCGCCGAGCGCTGCATCAGACGGTAGAGTTCAGCAGAACGAATCAGTGTCTTGGTGGGGATGCATCCGACATTCAGACAAACTCCCCCCAGGAAACGCCGTTCCACGACCAATGTTTTGGCGCCCCGCTGGGCCGCGCGGATTGCGGCAACATACCCGCCCGGCCCCGCGCCGATAACGGCCACGTCATATTTTTTCGTATCCATGATTTTTCCTTTGCGTGGGTCTGGTATTCAGATTCAGAATTCAGCGGATTCAAGAATCTGTTTCAGGTCAGCCAGGAATTTGGCGGCAACTGCTCCGTCAATCACGCGGTGGTCGCTGGACAGCGTCAGTTTCATGATCGGCCTGATATGCAGTCCGCCGTCGATGACAACCACACGGTCTTTGATTTGGCCTACCGCCAGGATGGCGCTGTCCGGCTGGTTAATAATCGCGGTGAAGTGGTCAACCCCGAAAGCGCCCAGATTGGAAACCGTGAAGGTGTTTCCAGTGTAGTCGTCCGGCAACAGTTTTCCTTTTTGAGCGCGTTCCGCCAGGTCTTTGGTGACCGCGCACAGCCCCTCGAGAGAAAGTAACTGCGCGCGGCGGATTACCGGCACGATCAGCCCGGTCGGAAGGGCAACGGCCATCCCGAGATTGATATCTTCAACCTGCTCAATTGCGTCATCAGCCCAGCGCACGTTGACTTCCGGATGCAAACGCAACGCTTTCATCGTCGCGTATAGGACAAGATCATTAAAGGACACTTTGAACTTGAGTCCGGAACGGAAAGTTTTGGCTGCCGCCATATCCACTTCAACCGTGACGTAATAATGCGGCGCGCTGAACTTACTTTCACACATGCGACGCGCGATGACCTTGCGCATGGGAGTATGCGGGATGCGTTTCACGCCTGGCTCCACTGTTTCGGCTGATGTTGCCGACTCCCGCACCGGGGAAGTATCCGGAACAGCCGCGGTGAACTGCCGCACGTCGTCACGGGTAACTTTTCCGCCGGGACCGGTCCCCGGAACCGCCCGGAGGTCAACGCCGGCTGCCATGGCCTCCCGGCGGGCTACAGGAGTCGCCCGCACAGATTCAGCAGCAGCCAGCACATCCTCAGAAAGAATCCTACCTCCCACGCCGCTGCCTGAAATTCCGACCAGGGGAATACACTTCTCATCCGCAAGCCGACGCGCGCGGGGTGACGCAACCGGGGTTTCTGAGGTGGGCAGCGATTTCGGACCTGTTTCAGCTGCAGAACTTGTGGTGACAGACACAGGTTCAGGTGAAAGCGGCGGTGTCGAAGCCGACGCTTCGGTGGGCTCCGCGATTTTCAGATCCGCTGGCAGAGGTTCATCCGCTTCACCGATCAGCGCGACAACCGTCATTACCGGCAACTCGGAACCTTCCGGAGCGAGGATTTTTCGGAGCACCCCGGATGCGGTGGCTTCGCATTCCACCTCGGCTTTATCCGTCTGAATGACGAAAAGCGGCTCACCCTCCCGGACGGTGTCGCCCTCCTGTTTCAGCCAGCGTACAATCAGTGCTTCTTCCACAGAATTTCCCATTTTGGGCAGTAAAACCTGGTGCATAAAATTCTCCACATGTGGATCTTAGGATGAGGATTCAAGGACCGACTTCAGTATTATTATCACAAACCGGGGAGTAGATCAAAAACCGGCGGCTGAAGCCGCGGGAAACGTTGTCGTGAGAGCTTCATGGGCACACTGTAACAGCGGGTAAAGCGGTTCCGAAGGTTGTACTCCTGAAATTTCCGTAAAAACCGCGTGTGGCCCTTTTTCCTGCATTATATTCTGGATTTGGCATGCCGCGGGATCGTCCGGATTGCGGTAGAGCGAGGCCGCAACGGCTACCATTGCGATATTTTCAGGCGTTATCCCCGCTTCAAGACACATCCGGGCCGCTCCGATAATCCGGTCTTCAGGACCCAGTTTTCGGATGGGATCCCTCGCCACCCGCTCAACCGTGTCTCCCAGCGCGCGGTTCCGATATCGCTGGAAAAGGTCGTTCACGTGGGCTTCCAGCTCAGGAAGGGGCATGCCATATTTTCGGAAAAGCGCCTGGCATGATTCCATGGCGGCCGCGCGGGCAATCCGCACGACAACGGGGTCCTCGGCAGCCTGCCAAATATAACGGTGCTGATGAAACCAACCCAGATATGCGGTCGCCGCGTGGCTGAGGTTGTGCACATAAAGTTTCCGTTCCACGTAGGAAATGAACCTGGCAATTGGCTTCATGTGCTTGATTTCTGGATACGGTGAGATGAGGGCGTCGGCGTCGACCGGAAGCTCGCAGTAAGGCTCCACGCGGACCAGCAGCGGATCTTCGGCTTTCTGTTCGTCGGTCATAATGGGCACCATACGGCCGATTGAGGCGTTGACAAAACCGATATGCGTCTCGGCCCACGCTTTGGCGGATTCGTCCAGATGCGCATGAACCAGCGGTTTTAGAAGGTCGGCGGCATCATGCAGATTTTCACAAAGGATGAAATTAAGAGGGGTATCCGGACGCACTATCCGGCGCCGTTCTATGCCCCGGGCAATGGATCCCGCCAGCCGGGTCAGCACGTTTGCGCCTACGGCGGTAGAAGCGATGTCTGCCCCAGCCAGCGCGTCAGCTACGGCTTCCATATTTCCGGCGTGTATGGCATCGACCGGGCGTATCTGAATACGGGTGGTCCGGTCCGTTTCTACGATATCCAGCGGATAGCAGCCCCGGCTATGTAATGCTTCGATGATGTGATCCAGTACATCCACGAAGAGCACTTTAAGGCCGGACTCGGTGTACAGCTGGGCCAGAAACCCTCTGCCAATGTTTCCGGCTCCGAAATGGACGGCGGTCTTCTCGGTATTCATTGAGCAGGCTTTCCCAGCGACAGCGCGCCGGTTTGGGGATCATAAAGCCACGTGCCGCCTGGCCACGGACAAGGCGGTATTTCGCTGATGTATTTTTTCTCGATTAATTCGTCCAGTTGCGCCGGAAAACGCCCTTCTTTTTGTCTGAAATTTTCAACGCGCTGCGAAAGTCGTTCCAGGATCTGTTTGGATTCCTCTTCCAGCAGGGCCGTGTTGTAAAACTGGCCGTCCGGGCCGATGAAATAATGGCCGGGGATCGGTTGCGGTGGCGCGCCATTCAGAAGACCTTTTTCGATCAGCTCGTTAACGTTTTCCGGGAGGCGGCCGGTACGGTCCCGGAACATCCGGGCGCGTTCATTCAGGACAGGGATAGCCCGCCGGATTTCCAGTTCGGCCAATTTTCGCTGGGCCATTTCACGCAGGGTCTTCGATCCTCGTTCCGCCATGTCGCGCCACATTGCTTCTTCAATGTCATCCAGGTTGTGGCGCTGCTGAATTGCCGCGGTGAGTTTTGCCACCTCCGGCGGAGCATCCGGTCGGGTAGCACTGATAGCGAGATAGTAAGTGGCCGTCTTCAGGGCGTTCGGAGTATGACGCAGGTTCAACAGGTAAAGGGTGCCCATCTCATAGGGCAGCTCCCAGCAGTCCGGGCGATTTTCCATCCCCATCCGCAGCAGATTACGGGCGCTTTCCGCGTCGGCCCGTAACGCTGACAGAAAAATGGAACCATACCGGTAGGCATCCCGGAACAGAGGATCCAGCCGTACCGTGGTGTATACCATGTGTTCAAGCCAGGTGAAATTCCGGGCAGACCGGTTTTCAATCGCCACGTACTGGATGCAGTGCAACCAGAGCAAATCGGCGATAATCGGACTCAGCCCTGCGGTGAAATGATTCAGCAGGTGTTCATTGGGCAGGTACAGCAGGCTGTCGCTTTGCCGGGGGCGGTACCGATCGGTAATCCGCAAAGCCCCCAAAGCAGTAAAGGCCGCCAGCAGGGCCAGTATCAGGGCGGTGATCCTGACGCTTCTGGAGTGTCCGGACGGCACCTTACAGCTCCTTGTTTTCGAAGGCCACGCAGGCCAATGCCAGCATGGCGATTGCCCAGCCTGCACCATAGACAGCGGCCCAGAAAACGTACAGGGGATTTACCGGCACGTTATTGGCTGCGTACGCATGAAGATCCAGCAGTGAAAGATTGGGAACGATGTAATAAATGGTTTTCAGAACCGGCTCCGCGGGAGTGCCGGCAATCTGAGGGGGCAGATCTCTGAACACTTCAGTGGCATGGCCGAAAACATAAGCGCAGAAAACAATCACTGCCCCCAGGATAGGGGAAGCCGCGGCTGACAGCAGGACGGATAAAGCGGTAATCAGAAGCAGTTTCACATAAATCAACAGCACAGCCTGGAAGAAGACCGGACTGATTTCGCCTTTCAGGACCAGGATCCACGCGACAGTTACGGCTGTCATGAACAGGATATCCAGCAACAGCAGAGCCGCCAGGCCCAAATATTTGCCTATAACAAACTCATAGCGTTCCATCGGCTGGGCCAGAATGGTATACAGGGTTTTTTTGTCGATTTCCTTGTACAGCAGGTTGGTACCCACGAAAATGGCGGTAAGGGCTCCGAAAACCGACATGGCGGCAAGGCAGATATCTTTGACGATTTTTATGTCCTGTCCGACGCTGATCCAGCCGATTGCCTTTGATCCGAGAATGGTCACCAGCGCGAAGCCGGCCAGCACGTAAAGAGCTTTGTCGCGGATGGCTTCCCGGAGCGTGTTCAGCGCGACTACCTGAATCCGCTTCATTCTGATTTTCCCCCTGTCCGGGTGGCAGCCAGCTGCTGCACCCGGGAGAAATATTCTTCCAACGTTTCGGTTACGGGACGCAGGGCAACCAGAGTTCCGCCCCGATCAAGTACCCGGGCGGCGATGCGGTTGGCTTCTTCCAGGGTATTGACCCTGAATTCGTCCCCTACTTCAACGCGGCGATGGCTCGTTCCGGCTGCCAGTCCTGCCACGGTTTCAGGATCCAGCCCGGATGCGATTACTTCCACCTGAAGCACCCGCCTTCCGGGAAGGTTGTCCATGGCGCCTTCCAGTTCCAAGGATCCCGAAACAAGAATGGCGATCCGGTCGCAGAGCTCTTCCACGTCGCTGAGCACATGGGAACTGAAAAAAATCGTTTTACCTTCGGATTTGAGCCGCAGGATGGCATTTCGGATAAGTCGCCTTCCGACGGGATCCAGTCCGCTCATGGGTTCGTCCAGAATCAGCAGCTCTGGATCACCCACAAGCGCGATCGCGAAGCCCACCCGCTGACGCATGCCCTTCGAAAATTCACGGATTCGCCGGTCTGCGATGTCTTCGAGTTCCAGGAGCCCGCAAAGCTTTTCCCATTGCTCTTTCTGCTGCCGAGGGGAAATCCCGCGCAGTCTGCTGTAAAAAGTCACGGTTTCCCGGGGGGTCAGGTACTCGTAGAAGTAGGGCTGTTCCGGCAGATAACCCATTTCCCGCCGGGCTTCGGGGATCGCGGAATTTTTTCCAAAAAGCAGTGCTTCGCCTGCGGTTGGGCGGATCAGGCCGCAAAGCAGCTTTATGGTAGTGGTTTTCCCCGCGCCGTTACGGCCGAGGAATCCGAACACCTGACCCCGAGCAATGGAAAGGTTCAGGCCGCGCAGGGAATGCACGGGCCTTTTTCCCAGGGCTTTGTATACTTTCGTGAGGTTGCGGGCCTCAACAGCTGGCTCATTCATGGCAATATCCCATTTTCCCTCAGCTGTATCATTTTACTGAATGAACGGGCTGGAGCGCAGCAAGCAAACCTGAACCATGGCAGCCGGTCAGGGCCGTTTGAATCCCATGAAATTCCGAATGATCTTTTTCCCTTCCGTGGTCAGGATGCTTTCGGGGTGAAACTGTACGCCCCATATAGGAAACTGTTTATGGGAGACCCCCATAATTGTGCCGTCTTCGGTCTCGGCCGTTATTTCCAGGCAGTCGGGAATAGTTTCCCGCCGAATAATTAATGAATGGTAGCGGGTGGCATTAAAAGGGTTCTCCACTCCCGCAAACAGGGGATTTCCGTTGTGCCTTATCGCGCTTATTTTTCCGTGCATGATGACGCCCGCGCGGACTACTTCTCCGCTGAACGCGGCGCCAATGCTCTGGTGACCGAGGCATACGCCCAGAATAGGATATTTAGGTCCCAGCTCCCGAATCGTTTCAATTGAAATTCCCGCCTCGGCGAGCGTGCAGGGACCCGGAGAGATGACGATTCGGTCCGGCCGCATGGCATCAATATCGGATACGGATATCGCGTCATTGCGGAATACCCGGATATCCGGTTCCAGTTCTCCGAAATACTGCACCAGGTTATAGGTGAACGAGTCGTAGTTATCGATGATTACCATCATGGCTCCAGCCCTTTTTCTGCGAATTCCACAGCCCGGAACAGGGCCATAGCTTTGTTGACCGTTTCCTCGTATTCCCGTTCGGGATCGCTGTCATAGACCACTCCCGCGCCGGCCTGCAGGTAGGCGACGCCGTTTTTGACCACCATGGTCCGGATCAGGATACAGGTGTCCATGTCTCCGTTGTAACTGATGTAACCGCAGCCGCCCGCGTAGGGCCCCCGGCGCTCAGGCTCCAGCTCCTCGATGATTTCCATGGCGCGTATTTTGGGCGCGCCGCTGACCGTTCCCATGGGAAACGTCGCGCGGATGGCATCGAACGCGTCCACGCCATCGGCCATTTCACCGGCTACCTCGCTGACAATGTGCATTACGTGGGAGTACCGTTCAATGACCATCAGTTTGCCGGGAACCGGAGCTACCGTGCCGGGTTTACTGACCCGTCCAACATCATTCCGACCGAGGTCTACCAGCATGATATGCTCCGCGATTTCTTTTTCATCGGCCAGAAGTTCTTTTTCCAGCGCGAGATCTTCCTCAACTGTGGCCCCCCGACGCCGTGTGCCGGCTATCGGGCGGACCATACAGCGTCTGCTTTTAACCTGAGTCATTACCTCCGGGCTGGAGCCGACCAGGGAAAAATCGGGAAATTCGAGCAGCAGCATGTAAGGCGAAGGATTGATGCAGCGCAGCGCGCGATACAGGTTGACCGGCCGGGCAAATACGGGACGGCGGAACCGCTGGGATAATACGACCTGAAAGATATCCCCGGCGCAAATATATTCTTTTGCTTTGCGCACGGCATTGCAGAAGTCTTCACGGGAAAAATTCGACTCAATGGGCGGTTCAGCGGTTGCGTGGTGCATTTTCTCCGTGGACACCATCAATGGTCCCCGGAGTTTCTGGCGGATCTCCATGATTTTCCGGGCTGCTTCATTGTAGGCGGCATCCGCTTCACCATCCACGTGGGCATTGGAAATAATCTGGATCTTGTTCCGAACGTGGTCAAACACGACCAGAGTGTCCGTGATCATGAAATACAGATCAGGCAGGTACAGCGGATCCGGTTTCAGATCCGGTAGCTTTTCAAAAAACCGGACTGTATCGTAACTGATATAGCCGACGGCGCCGCCATGAAATCCGGGAACGCCGTCCACTGGTATGGGCTGATAGGTCTTTACCAATTCACGCAGCCGCCCAAGGGGATCATCCGTTTCAAAGGATTCGGTTACGCCGTTCCGGAGGATCTCTCCGCGGTTACCTTTAGACCGAAATATCACGGATGGAGCTGCCCCCAAAAAGGAATAGCGTCCGATCACATCCGTTTTTTCAACACTTTCCAGCAAAAACGCGTGGTCAGTGTCTTTTGAAAGTTTTAGATACGCCGTAACCGGTGTTTCGAGGTCAGCCAGGATTTCTTCATAAACCGGTATCACCGCATGGGGTCGCGCCATGGCGCGAAAGGCTTCAATGGATGGGTACATAGTATGCTCCTGTGTAGTGATATGGCTGAATACAAGAAAACGACAATGGGAAAATTGAATAGATTACGTCACGCGGCGTGCCGCCGCCATCGGCACCCGCAGATCTGAGTCAGGCAGGCTGTTCTCTGAAATGTGTAATCCATGCCTAAATCATGACACAGTGACGCCACTTTCCGCAAATTTATACTTTCTTCCGCGGAACATTTTTTCGGTATACTACCTTTCATCAGGACAGGGCCTTCGGCCCGTGAGGAAACCAACAGGAGAACCGGCATGAAGCTCAATCCCACAATCCTGCGCGAGTACGATATCCGGGGCATTGTCGGCCAGGACCTCGATGAGGAGGTTATGGAACTGCTGGGACGGGCCTATGTGGCTTACATGAAGAACCGGCGCCAGCATAATACCGTTGTTGTGGGGCGGGACGGACGGGTATCCGGACGCGCGCTGGCCTACGCGCTTATGGAGGGACTGACGGCCGCCGGAATGAATGTAATCGATATTGGCATGGTGCCGACGCCTGTGCTTTATTACGCGATGCAGGTGCTTCCTGTTGATGGCGGCCTGATGCTGACTGCCAGCCATAACCCGAAAGAATATAACGGAATGAAAGTTGGCGTTGGCAAGACGACCATTTACGGCAAAGAGATCCAGAAGCTCGGTCAGATTGCCATGAAGGGTAAGTTCCCCTCCGCGCGGGGGAATGTGATCATCACCCGGATGAATATCATCCCGAAATACATGGCCCGGGTGAAGCAGATCATTAAACTTCGTCGGCCGTTGAAAGTTGTAGTGGACGCGGCAAACGGCGTGGGCGGCCTGGTCGGCGTGCCGCTGTACCAGGCGCTCGGGTGCGAAGTCATTCCGCTGTTCTGTGAAGTGGACGGAACCTTTCCGAACCATCACGCAGATCCTACTAAAGTGGAGAACCTTAAAGACATCATCCGTGCCGTGAAGAAACACAAAGCCGATGTGGGTATCGCGTTCGACGGAGATGTAGACCGGCTGGGCGGGTGTGACGAACAGGGCACGCCTCTGGTGGGAGACCGTCTGCTGGCCCTGTTTGCCCGGAACATTTTGGCGGAGAAGCCCGGGTCGGTCATTCTCGGCGAAGTCAAATGTTCCCGCGGTTTGTATGAAGATATTGAAAAACATGGCGGCAAGGCAATCATGTGGCGGACAGGACATTCCCACCTGAAGGCGGCCATGAAACAGTTCCATGCGGAGCTGGCCGGAGAAATGAGCGGGCACATCTTCTTTAAACACCGCTGGTACGGTTTTGATGATGCGCTCTATTCCGGGGCGCGTTTGCTGGAAATAATTGCCAACAGCGACCAGCCGCTGAGCGCGCATCTTGCCACGATTCCGAAACGGGTCAGCACACCGGAGATCGAGTTTTCCTGCCCGGATGAGAAAAAGTTTGAGATTGTCCGACAGCTGGTTCGTTATTTCAAAGATGAGCTGAAACTTCAGGTGGTGACCATCGACGGCGCCCGGATCGAATTCCCGGATGGATGGGGGCTGATTCGCGCATCCAACACCTCGCCCAAGCTCGTCATGCGCGTGGAAGCGGATAACCGCAAGCGCATGCTGGAGATCGAGAAGCTGATCCGGCAAAAAGTCGACGAACTGCTCGGTTGATTCTCAGCAAAGGATTCCCAAGCGCCCCCGAAACGGTTTAACTCGTTTCGGGGGCGACTGCTCATCGCGCGTCAGTGGCGGACTAAGCGAATTTTCCGGAACCAGATGGCGGCGGTCGGCAGCAGAATCAACAGAACCAGGAATGCGTTTTTTCCAACCGGTGTGGGCAGACTGACCCGCAGTACGAATTCTGGAGAAACGACGGTAAATCCTGCGTCGGACACCTCGCAGTAATACCTTGTACCGTCATCACCTGGACCAGGAGTGAAAGTGTAATAGGGCAGATTGTCTCCCACGGGCACGGATGTTTTCTCACCGGTGACGCGGAACCACTGATAGTGAAACGTTCCGGCGCCACCATCGGTTTGAACGGACAGGGTCAGGGGATCCCCGGCTGTAGCTTCCACAGTTCCCCCTGTTGTGGTAACAATAAGCGGAATGGGGGTTTCATAAATGCCGTCGGCCGTGTTGAACACCAGCTTCCCGTTATCAATCCGAAGCGTTTCAATACGTCCTCCCGGGTTTTCCGCGACGGCAACAGGCATTGGATCCTGAGGAGTGTACATAAGGATTCTTCCGGGTTCACCCCAGGCGTTGGCGCTGACGTAGAGCCGGCCGTATGAATCTGTTACTGCTCCGGATGCTCCAGTGTAGGGCGCGGGAAGCTCGGCCCATACGTGGCCGGACGGCGTCAGCGGCGCGCCGGTCGGGTCTGCCAAGGCAGCCGCAACTTCCTGGGCCGTATAGCCATAAACCGGCACCGGCGGCCCGGCGTAGTAATACCCCGGAACGCAGTACAGCCCGCCGGCTGGGGTGAAAGCCAGCGGACCCGAAGCGTCGCCGATTTCTTCCAGCATTGTTATATCGCTGAACAGTCCGGAAGGATCAGGAATGATTCGGTATATTCGTGAAGGGCCGAATCCTTCCGCGCCGGAGGCATACAGGGCGTTATCCGGGCCGGTTTCGCCGCCCCACAGGCTTATGGAAACGGTTGAATCCAGTACCTGTGTCACAGTGTTGTCCGGGTTCAGAAGGAAGTAATCATACGTCCATCGGCTGTAGTCGCCACCGTCGTTGAAGTAGATCCTGCCATTGTGAAAGACCACTCGGGATCCCGCAAACACGCCCGGGTCGGTAAACAGCGAAACAGCTGAAGATCCGTCGTGTCGCCATAGGGTCAGCCCCAGGCCATAAAACGGGTCACCGGTCATAAAGACAACACTGTTGGCAGGTGCAAAGTCGAAGGAAGAGATGGCATGTCCGGAAGGCGCGGTAATCCTGGTAATGACGGGATAGGCGCGCAAAGATACCGGAGCCGATAATGCGGGCAAGGTGAGCAGGCATGTTACCAATGCCAACAATGCCGACAGCGAAGCAGGGGAATTAAATGTTTTAGGGAATGGGGAGCGATGCGTGTGATAGGTGAACATGTTTCCGGCCCTCGCGGTTGTGCCGCACCCGGAAACGAACGCCCTCATCCCCGTTTGGGAACGGGGGTTCAATCCTTCCCGCGAAGGCGCCGCATTTCAGGCACGGCGTGATCCAGCCGGCAGGTCTTCGGACTTTCAGGCACGCCACAACAGGTGACACCTACTGGACGCTGCTTCCCAGGACAACCTGTCCCAGTGCGTATTCCCGGACTTACCGACCCGGGCGCGTCGTTCGTTCCTGATTACCGCTGCGGGGCAGTTCCGGATTCACACCGGATTCCCTTTTAACGCTAATCAGCGACCGGCCTGGAAAATTTATCAGAAAAATTTGTATAAAATCAAAACATAATCCCCGTTCTCCCGGGGCACCAGCGAGATGTGAAGATAAAAAAACGGGATGCGCCTTTAAGACGCGCCCCGTTTCAGCTGCGGGAAGAATTTATTTGACGAACATGCCGACCAGCTGTTCCACTTTGGCGAAGCCGCCGGGAATGATCAGACGGTTGTCATACCATGCGCCATTGATTCCCAGGATCATTTCGGCATTTGCTTGGCCCAGCCCCGCCAGATTCGAAGGAAGGTCTGCGGCATTCAGTTTGGAGCCGTCGAGGCAAATAAAACCGTTCAGCCCTTTGGACGCCTGCGCGGCATACGCGCTGGCAGCATCCGCCTTGATCGCGCCGGTGGTATCCAGCTTATCCAGCGCGCTCTTGATCTGGGCGTCATTGGTGGAAACCAGCAGATAGGCTCCTGCCGTAGCCACATATACGTTCACCCCTTCTTTTACTTCCTTGATGGTGAAAATGGATGCGTTGTTGTATACCTCATCCGGCGTGTCCGGTTTGGCTCCAGCCATGCCCAGCAACATTTTGACGCTGTCCGGCCGGGAAAGATGCGCGGCAACCAGACCGGACGGCACCCCGTTGGTCATGCCTGTGAGCCCGATGGCAACCTCATTGCCCAGCATCTGCGACACCAGCATGATAATCGCGATGTTTTTGCTGAGCGCCGGATTGGCCGCCAGCAACGGGCGGATCTGGTTGATCAGGTTCGCGTTGTTTCGAAGGTTTACCGCGACCGCCGCGTTTTCAGGTAGCAGGGCATGCAGCGCGAGCGGGGCCGGTTTTTCGATATCCGACCCACCGGGCTGGCGGAGTCCCAGTTTCAGGTAGGCGGATCCATCGGTCTCTCCCACCGCGACTACCATTTCATCCATCATGGTGGCAAGCTGCTGATAGGTGGCTTCCATATTCGCGCCCGGCAATCCCTGAGGCAGCAGATTGGCGGATTTTAGCCTGTCGAATGCGGACAAAACGGCCAGCTCGCCGGACGGCTGATAACTGAAAGATTTAGCCGTTCCCCCGGATGCCGCAATTTTTTTGATGGTCACATCGTCTGATCCCACCAGAGCAATTGCGTCGCTGAGCGCGTAGGCCACTCCATCCATGACGCTGTACGCTCCTCTGAAGTTGCCTTCTTCAACCGGATCCAGTCCGGTCCCCAGCAGCTCGGCAAGCTGTTTTTCCGCCGTTTCACGGCTGGCCAGAGGAAGAACAGCGCCAAATTTATTTTCCGGAAGCAGCATTACAACAGCGGGAGCGTTCACGTTGACTCCCATGGCTTTAAGAAAATCGGTGTAGGTGATTGCTCCGCCCAGGTTCAACTGGTAGGCGATATCCCCCAGTACTTTCTCGGGGGCAATTTGGCCGCCAATGGCCGGTATTTTCATCAGACCGCCGGCAGCGCTTTCCACATCGGCCACAGACGGCAAAAATACGGCGGCCGCCGCATCTTCAGGAACAAATCCGAGCGGTCCCTGAGCGAATGCCGCGCTGCCGCCCGTAACGCACTGCAGGGTGACCGCTACCGCCAGCGTAATACCCCATACAAAAGATTTTCGCATGTTCAGTCTCCTTTTTCATTTTCCGGCTCAGACCGGGTGAAACAGTTTAATGCAAAAGACTCACTGGCGGGTTGTTAGGTTTCCGCCCTGACGAAAGAGAAAACATCATACCCGATGGTAATTTCTGTACACATAGAACTTACCAACCGGTATTCTTCCTGGGCTGCCCGGCAGAAAAGATAAAAAATATTCAGCCAAATAGGTGTTTTTACTGAAAAAAGTGTGATAATATACATCTGTTCGTTCAAAAAAATGGATGGCATGAGAATTGCCATACAGGTCAAAAGCGGAACCGGGGACGTAACAACTAGAAAGGAGATGTCATGATTATCCGGGATCTGTTTCTGGAACTGTTCGATGCAATTTGGGGCTTCCTCGTGGGTTACGTGATTACCCTGCTTACCGGTCTGATTGCCGGCGCCGTGGGCATTTCCGAATAACCACACAACAACACAAGGAGATGAACCATGCTGAATGGACTGCTTGCCACGGTTATTGATGTGCTCGTTTCCTTCCTGGTCAACCTGATAGCCGCGCCCATTTACAGTTTTCTGAACGGGCTGCTTTTCGGCACAGGGGAGGATCCTCTGGCCTGAGTTATCTTCGGAAACGGTGAGTAAGCCACCATGCAGACGTGTGGTGGCTTTTTATTTTCAGGAACGGGGTGGCGTTAATCGATCCAGGGCCCGGGAAAACAGATCCGTCATGTAAGCTTCCTGATTTGGCCCGAACCAGTTCATCAGGCCTACTTCGTAATTGTGATCGTAAGAGTAAGCCGGTCCCAGATCCCAGTAATATGAGTCGGGTGACAGGTATCCAAGATATGCTTCGGAGTGACTGGTTACCCAGAGAGAGTAACCATGTTCCCGGGCCAGATCCCGCCATCTGACACTCACTTCTCCGCTGAAATCGTAGGGCATGCCGCATAACACCAGGTCGCCGATGCGGGCCATCTGCATGCGTCCCTCGGGCAAGACACCAAAAACAGCGCTCATAAAGGGAGAAAGCCGCCAGGATGCGGAAACCGGATGGGCCTGAAGCGGTGGCGTGCCAAACCGGCTGACGAGGGCGGCCACATCTGCTTTATCCATCCAGTTCAGGCTGCCGTTTACAGCCGCGCAGACAAGGTCTCCCAGCGCGTTTCCCATGGCGGCTACCTGTTCTTCCGGCGTTGAATCGGTTTCCGGCGGTTTAGGTCCCATGGAACCGACCGCACCTCCCAGATACACGCACTCAGAGCCGGTCTTTTCTTTAACCCGCTGTTGCAGCGCGCCAGGGTATTCGGCAGAAAAAGCCAGCATTTCTTCCGGGTAAATGGTGGGGTGCGCTGAATATCGAACAGCTATCATCCGACTTCCGGATGTTTTTTCAAATACAGCAAAATCGAGCCATTTATCGACGTCCGCATTGCGGGACCTGTTGCATATATAGGCGGAACCATCCAAAGCCCCATGGGCAAATCTGCCTGGCTCCATGGAATTCAGAGTATCTGTTATGGCTTCAGCAAAACGGCCTGCCAGCATGCTCACGAGTTCCGGGTCGTATTCACCGTAAGAAATCCGGGCCGCAATGCCGGGGGCCAGCCCGCCCGGGCCGCAGTGGGTATGGCTCGTGGTGTAAAAAATCGGCGGTGTTGGACCCGCGGTGTTTTTTGAGAGGTTTGTTTCAACCTGCTCAACCAGGTTCGGCAGGGTCTGCAACATATCCGCGCCGACGATCACGACAGTATCACGCCTGTCCGACACGGCCAGCGCTTTGACGAACAGCGGGTCA
>JAKOTZ010000248.1 GCA_029776995.1 Candidatus Hydrogenedentota bacterium | reverse complement strand
CGAGGGGGGATACCGAACCGAGTCCTTCCGGTTCCAGAATGGTCAGTCGGTGGCCATCCGGTTCAAAACGCGCGGTAAGCCGCATGGGATAGGGCGGCATCACGGGATCCGGAAATACCTGCCGGATTTCCGTGTAAAGCTCATTAAACCCGCCGCCGAAGTCCGCCTCGACCAGCCAGCCCCCGAAATACATGCCCGGGTCGGGAATGGCAGCCAGGTACGGGACCTGTCCGGGCAGTATCTGGTACACGCCCGGGGCTGGGACCGTCTGGCCGGTACCGGAACCGGATGTCTGGACGATCAGGCTGTTGGCGCTGGAATCGGTCGCGAAAACGCCGGTGATGTCCCGGTTTTCTGTCATCTGAATCGTCAGGGAAAGCGCGGAGGAAATAAAAGTGCCGGTCGCGTTGTCCCGCCAGCCGATAAAGGCCATGGTTGACGCGTTTGGCGGAAACGCATTCAGGGTTACCGATTCGCCATCCAGATACCCGTACTGCCCGACATTCGGATCCAGCGTTCCCGTGGACATGCCTTCTCCCTGGGCCGACAGGGTAAGAACGTAATCCACCGGAATATACCGCGCCGTCAGTGTCCGGTTTCGGTCCATGATTACGGTCAGTTCCGTGGCGTTGGGGTCTGCCCCGTCCGGCAGGTCGCCGGACCACCCCTGAAACACCCAATCCATAGAACGCGGCGCGGCGGTGATGTACACGGGAGCTCCGGGTGAGAAATGGGTATAGGTTACCCCCGGCGATTCGGCGCTGGCGGGGGATGTGAGCGTGTCAGTTCCACCTTCCCGGATAAGAGTCAGGGTATAGTTCTGGGCGAAAACTGCCGTGAGCAGCACATCCGTAGTCATGGTTACATTCAGGTCGGGTTCGGTGTCGATGACAGCCGAGGTCAGGGTGTCTTCCCAGTGTGAAAAAGACCAGCCGGAGAAGGGATAGGCCGATACCGTCAGCTCAGCCGTTGTGGCCAGCGCGTACGTGCCGGGAGGCGGACCCGTGGTTCCCTGTCCGACCACAGCCAGGGAGAGCGTTGCCCCCGTATCCGTGAAGAATGCCGTAACGGTTGTGTCCGCGTCCGGCATGGCCATCGTCATCAGAGGCGCGTAATTTACAGCGGTGCTGCCGCCCGATACATCAACAGTCCAGCCGCCGAAATAGCTGCCGCTGTCCGGAAACGATTCCAGCGTGAAGACCTGCCCGGGAATCATGGTATAGACGCCGGGCGCCCAAACCGTAGTGCCTGTACCCGTGGAGGCCGGATCCAGCGCGACGGTCAGGTTTCGGGTGCCGGGAACTGTGTTGGAAAAATGGGCCGTGAGGGTAAAAATATCGGATTCATCTCCAAGTTCGAAGGTCACGCTGAACTCCGAAGAGGAGCCCGACCGGGATCCGGTCCAGGTCCATCCCGTAAAAGCGTATCCCAGCCCCGCGCCGGGTGACGCGGAGAACGTGACAGTGGTTCCGGGCGCGTAACGGTATATCCCAGGCATGTGTGATACCGTACCCAGACCGTCAATGTCGAGGGTAACCTCCGGACCGCACGGAGCCACCCCTTCGAGAGAAACCGTGAATCCACTGAGTTGCAGCGCGGGAACGTCAACGCATACGGCGGACCGGCTGAGCGGGTTGCGGTCCAGAACGATTGTGGCGCCCGAAGCGTTACCCATCAGGTTCAGCAGGGGAGTGATCTCGCTGATGAAATTGTCGGCCAGGTCGATGAATTGGAGGTTTGTCAGGCCGCTGAAATCGATGGCAGCCAGTTCAGTTTCTGATATCTGGGTGTTGAACAGCCGGATATCCCGGGCCGCCGTAAAATTCGAGATAACATTCAGTGAGGTAATCGTGTTGCCGCCCAGGGCGAGGGAAACGCCGATTCTTTGCCAGGACCCGATCGGAAGTGTTGCGATAGCTGTCAGGTTGTAGGACTGACCGAGTCCATACACCCCCAGCTCACCAAGGTTCCAGAATGATCCGCCTCCGATCGTTTCAAGGCCCGTCTGCGTTACAGTGTTCAGGTTAACTGTAAAACCATAGGTACCCAGCACCAGAGACTGCAGCTGACCCGCTGCTGTTCCGGAGGCGATCGTGGCGATATCGGCATCGCTGACCGCGCAGTCGAGCAGCGACAGGCCTTTCAGGGACGGTAAATTGATGATGGGAGCCCAGTCTGCCACCGGGGAATTGACCAGTACCAGGTCCTCCAGCGCGGCAGCCGCCTCCAGGCCGGTAAGGTTCGTAACCCCGAAAAGCGTGGGTTCCAGGCCTGAAAAACCCAACTGGGTCAGGGCGGCCAGGTCATCGCCTTCGACAAAACCCGGGATGCCGTTACTCCCGATTATGGCTTCCACGGCGGTTTCAAGCACCGGATCCGGCATGGCTACCTGGACTGCCATGAGCGGACCGGCAAGCGCCATATTCAGGAAAAGCGTCACAACAATCCATCCGGTTTTGTTCATCTCTTAAACCTTTCTCAGTCCCGGCAACGACTGGACATGTTGGCGGAATACTTACGGGTCTTTCCGCCTGTATTAAATCGTATCAGAGAATACAGAGTCTGTCAATGACAATGTACAAAATGTCTGGTGGTTTTTACCCTGGAACAGAAAGAGACAATGTATCGCCGCGGAGGATTAAGAGAATTGCGGACCCAATCCGGTCCGGGTAATTATTTGCGTTGATTTGCCATCAGTCAATTCAATATGCTCAATGCGGTATATTTTGCAAAGCATCCGGCGAAAAGGACGGGAGAAAATCATATGAATTACCTGGTTCGCATGGTATGGATGGGAGGTTTGGTCATGACGATCGTGTCTGCCGGTGGCGTGGCGGATTCCGTGCCCAGGGCGGAGTATCCGCGGCCGGACATGGAGCGTGCCCAGTGGCTCAGCCTGAACGGCCCATGGGAATTCGCGGAGACGGATGATGATGACGCGACGTTACTGGGCGATGACGCGGTGTATCCCGACCGGATTATAGTGCCGTTCTGCCGGGAAAGCGCCTTATCCGGCCTGAACCGGAAACATTTTGTGCGGAACGTATGGTACCGGCGGAGCTTTGAGGTGCCTGCCGACTGGTCCGGCAAACGGGTACTGCTGCATATCGGCGCGTGTGACTGGCGGACGCGGGTTTGGGTCAACGGGAAGCCGGTCGGAGAACACACGGGAGGCAGCGCTCCGATTTCCTGCGACATAACGGACGCCCTCGCGTCTGGTTCCAACCAGGTGGTCATTCACGCCTATGACGATGTCCGCACCGGCCAGCAGGCCGGCGGGAAGCAGTCCGCACGCCCGGAAAGTTACGGATGCCTGTATACCCGCACCACGGGGATCTGGCAGAGCGTATGGATTGAGGCGACCGGCCCGGCATACCTGACCCGGTTTCGGGTGTACCCTGAGCCGGCCGCCAAACAGATCCGGCTGAGGGCCGAAACCGCGGGACAGCGGCCGGGCGAACTGCTGAGCCTGGCAGCGGAAGCGGTCGCGGACGGCGAAGTGGTGGGAAGCGGCGAAGCCATTCTGTCGGGAACGCGGGGCGAGCTGGTGGTTCCGCTCAGCCGCGTCACGCTGTGGCACCCGGGCAAACCGTTTCTGTATGACCTCAAGCTGACGCTGAAATCCAACGGGACGCCCGTGGACGAGGTTAAGTCCTATTTCGGGCTGCGGACCGTCTCTATTCAGGGCCGGGCGATCCTCATTAACGGTGTTCCCGTATTCCAGCGGACCATCCTGGACCAGGGGTTCTATCCGGACGGGATCTGGACCGCGCCGGATGAGTCAGAACTGCGGGGCGATATCGAGCGGTCCATGGCCGCGGGATTCAATGGCGCCCGGCTGCACCAGAAAGTGTTTGAGCCCCGTTTCCTGTACTGGGCGGACCGGCTGGGGTACCTGGTCTGGGGCGAATTCCCGAACTGGGGGCTGAATTACGGTGACCCGGCCGGGCATCTTCCGGTAGTCAACGAGTGGCGGGAGATTGTCGAACGGGATTTCAACCACCCGGCCATTATCGGGTGGTGCCCGTTTAACGAAACGCCCGCGGAGGCGATCCCGCTGCAGAATACTATCGTGGATATCACTCGGGCCATGGACTCCACGCGGCCCGTGCTGGAAACCAGCGGCTGGTCCCACGGCCATCCGGCGCCCATGCTGCTGGACGCCCACGATTACGACCAGAATCCCGACACGTTCCGCGCGCGGTGGGAGAACCGCATGGCCGGCACCCTGCCGCCTGATTTCGCCGGAGAAAAAATACGCCGGGTACCGTTTTTCGTGAGCGAGTACGGTGGGATAGGCTGGAACGTCAACGAGGGTGGATGGGGTTACGGCAACAATCCGAATACCCTGGAAGAGTTCTATGCCCGGTTCGAGGGGCTGACCAATGCCCTGCTGGACAACCGTTACCTGTTCGGTTTCTGCTATACCCAGCTGACGGACATTGAACAGGAACAGAACGGGCTGTACACCTATGACCGGCAGCCGAAATTTGATCTGGACCGGCTCCGGGCCATCGTGGGCCGCCGGGCGGCCTATGAACTGCATCCGCCCGTTTCTGTGGAAGAAAACCAGGAAACCTGGGTTTCGCTGGTGCGGGCCAACCCCCAGGGGAACCTGAATCCCTGGCGTTACAGCACCCAGCAGCCGCCGGAAGGGTGGGAAAAACCGGGGTTTGACGACCGGAAATGGAAGACGGGGCTGGGCGGGTTCGGCAAGAAAGACGGATCCCAGCGCAACATTCGGACCGTGTGGCGGGACAAGGACATCTGGCTGCGGACCACCTTTACGTGGGACGGCGCATCCTTTGACCAGGGGTTCCTTATCATCCACCACGATGATAACGCGCAGGTGTTCCTGAACGGCGAACTGCTCTGGCAGGCGGACCGGTGGAACGATGAATACCAGTCCTTTGAAATTACGGACCGGCTGAAAGCGCTGCTGCAGCCTGAAAACACGCTGGCCGTGTACTGCCATCAGGACGCGGGGGGACAGTTCATCGACCTGGGCATCGCCACGCGGAGCGTCAAGGCGCCGGAAAAGGTGGAAGCCTGGCCCGAGCCGGGCGCGATGGCCAGCCGTCTCTTCGGCATACTTCCCGACGGCAGGGAAGCGACGCTGTACCTGTTCACGAACCGGAAAGGCGCGCGGATGGGGGTTACGAACTATGGCGCCATCGTGACGCACCTGTGGATGCCAGACCGCAACGGCGAACTGGCTGACGTAGTGCTGGGCTATGACACGCTGGACCGGTATTTGGCCAATTCCCCGTATTTCGGCGCCATTGTGGGGCGGTACGGCAACCGGATCGCCAAAGGGCGCTTTACCCTGAACGGGCGCACCTATCAGTTGGCCACCAATGACGGGCCCAACCACCTGCATGGCGGCATCAAGGGACTGGACAAGGTCCTTTGGGAGGCTTCCCCGGTGAAGCGTGAAGACGCGCAGGGGCTGAAACTGCATTACCTGAGCCCGGACGGTGAAGAGGGGTACCCCGGCAACCTGGACATCACGGTTACCTACTGGCTTACGGACGCAAACGAACTTGAGATTACTTACGCCGCCACCACAGACCAGCCCACCCCTGTCAACCTGACCCACCACGGATATTTCAACCTGAAAGGCCATGACGGCGGCGATATTCTGGGGCATCTGCTGCAGCTTAACGCGTCCCGGTTTACGCCGGTGGACGCGACGCTGATTCCCACGGGCGAACTGCGTCCCGTGGCGGGAACGCCTTTTGATTTCACCGCGCCTACGGCCATCGGTGCCCGGGTCAACCAGGAGGACGAGCAGCTGAAGTTCGGCCGGGGATATGACCACAACTGGGTGCTGGACAAACCGGCTCCGGGGGCCTTCTCCCAGGCGGCGGTGCTGCGGGACCCGGAATCCGGCCGGACCATGGAAGTGTGGACCACGGAACCCGGCGTGCAGTTCTACTGTGGCAATTTCATGGATGGATCGAATATCGGCAAAGGCGATGTCACGTACCACTACCGGAACGGCCTGTGCCTGGAAACCCAGCATTTTCCCGACTCGCCCAACCAGAAAAACTTCCCCTCGGTTATTCTGAAACCCGGGGAAACCTATACCCACCGGACGGTTTACCGGTTCCGGGCTGAGTAAGGCAGCCAGGATCACCCGAGGACAGGTTTTCTGTAAACCCAGAGCATAATCTATAAAAACAATTATTTTTTATTTAGTTTGCGTTTTTGGCCCATATTGCGGTATAATTCATATCTGAAGGTAGGACACAGAGGGGCGGACCGCGGAGGAAGTATGGCGGAACATCGTTCAGATCCCGAGAACGTTCGGGTGCTGCGCCAGGTTCCGGTGCTGCTGCTGTGGTGCGGTGCGGATGGCCGGATCGCAGGAGCTTCGGAATCCGCTGAACGCCATTTCGGCGCTGTGTCTTTTCCTGCGGATCCGGACGTATGGCCCGGTCCGGGAACCCTGGCTCCGGTACCCGGAGCGGAGGCTGGGGATGGCGCCATCGCCCAGGATTTTCCGCAGTCCCTGTCGGCCCTGATCCGGCAGGCCATTGCGGAGGGCCGTTCGGAATCGGCGATTTACAGGAGGGAACACGCATCCCAGGGGTATCGGGTGACCGTAAGTCCGGCGGCTGGAATCGGTTTTCCGGCGGCGTTCTGCGCGCTGGAGCCGGTTCAGGACGCGGAGGATATGCTTCGGCAGGCCCGGGAGGCTGCCGCGGAAGCCCACCGTGAAATGGAAGAGGCAGTCACCCGCGCGAATCAGCTGGCGGTGATGGCGGAAGCCGCCTGTGCCGCCCGGTCAGCATTTCTGGCCGCGATGAGCCACGAATTGCGCACCCCGATGAACGGCATCATCGGCATGGCGCAGCTGCTGCTGGAAACGCCCCTGTCTGAGGACCAGCGGGAATACGTCAGCCTGCTGCTGCGCTCGGCGCGGGACCTGCTGAAAATGATTAACCAGGTGCTGGATTTTTCGCGGCTGGAATCCGGGAAGATGCCGATTGAAACGGTCCGTTTCAGCCTGGGCAAACTGTTTGAGGAAACCATGGACCGGTGCGCGCCGCTGTTCTCTGGGCGACCGGTGGATTTCACCTGTTTCATGGAGGCGGACGCGCTGGGCGAATATCAGGGCGATCCGGAAAAGCTGCGCCAGGTGATGACCAACCTGGTCGGGAATGCGGCAAAATTCACGGAGTCCGGGAGCGTGTCCGTGCTGCTGGATCTGCGGGACACGCCCGGCCAGACGGTCCGGAGGATCCGTTTTTCGGTTCGGGATATGGGACCGGGGGTGTCTAAAGAGGCCGCCAGGCGGATTTTCAATCCCTTCACCCAGGCGGAGACTTCCATTGCCCGCCGGTATGGGGGAACGGGCCTGGGACTGGCCATTTGCCGGCAGATTCTCCAGCTGCTGGGGGGGACGATCGGAGTGGAAAGTTCCGAGGGCAGGGGGGCGCTGTTCTGGTTTGAAGTGCCCCTGGAGTTTAAGGAGCCACTGCCGCTTCCGGCCCCGCGGTTTTTCGGGGATGGGGTTCCCCGTGCGCTGGTTGTGGATCCGAACACGATGTCCCGGAACCTGCTGCTGGTTTACCTGCGGGAGCTGGGAGTCCGGGCAGACGGTATCGCGGACTGGGACGACGCGGAGGCCGTTCTGGCGCGGGTGGAAAAGGAAGGGCTGCGTTTTGATTTGGTACTTATCGCGGACGCCGATCCGGAGCGGGTGGAGCAGGCGATGCCCGCCAGCCCGGCATTGCGGGATGTCCGGATGGTGTGGGTGCTGCCCGCCGGCTCCATCCCTCCGGCCGACACGCCGGCTTCCCGGCTGGGCACCCTGATCAAACCGGTCTGGCGGCGGGACGTGGATCAACTGTTAAAACATTTCCAGAGAAACGTATGGGATACACACACCACTTAGTTTTTGAACTAGTGGTGTCAGTTGATCAGATCGGTTCCGACTTCTGCCACGTCATTAGCAGGGCTGCCGACTAGTCCGGCCGCACAGAGTGTCAGTTGATCAGATCGGTTCCGACTTCTGCCACGTCGAACGTCAGCTCGTCGGCGTTTACCCTGCCAACGTGTCAGTTGATCAGATCGGTTCCGACTTCTGCCACGTCGTTTCCAGTGTTCAGAATCAATTATCCTGGGAGTGTCAGTTGATCAGAGCGGGTCCGACATCTGCCACGCTGGCGTTGTTTCAACTGTCATTGTCAGTATACCAGTG
>JAKOTZ010000236.1 GCA_029776995.1 Candidatus Hydrogenedentota bacterium | reverse complement strand
GGCCTCTATAAGCGCGGACGAAATTTCTCTTGAGCAGGTGGATTCCAGCGTGGTAATGATACGCGCCGGAAAGGCAGAGGTGCGGTTTTTCTCTCATTCGCCGGAGGACTTTCCACAGATTCCGGAAGTTACCGCGACGCCGGTGGCTTTTTCCCAATCTCTGCTTAAGTCTATGTTCGAGAAAACGGTATTTTGCGCCAGCACGGAAATTGCCAGGCAGGTTCTTATGGGCGTACTGCTGGACGTGAAGCCGGAACTGATTACCATGGTCGCGACGGATGGCCGCAGGCTCAGCCTCGCGAAAACGGATATAACGGGTGAAAGCCAGGAGACCCGCGTGATTATTCCGGCCAAGGTTGTCCGGGAACTGATTGGCGTGCTTTCAAACAATGAAAGCGATGTGGTTTACGCTTACATTGATCCGGTCCGGATCAAGTTTGACTTCAGCCGGTTCGTGCTGATCTCTTCTCTGATTGACGGCGTGTTTCCGAATTACGAGGCGGTCATTCCCAAGAAACTGGAAAGGGAACTGATTGCCAAAACGGCGGATTTCGCGGGCGCCCTGCGGGCAGGCTATGCCATGACCTCCGACACCAACCGGATTGTACGGCTTGAGGCCCGCGAGAAGGCCCTGGTGTTCCGCGTCAGGACGCCTGAGGTAGGCGAATACGTTGATGAAATAGCGGCGGACTACAGCGGCGCCCAGACCGAAATTTCGTTCAACCCCGACTTTCTGTTGGACTTTCTCAGGTATGTCCAGAGTGAGCGCATCTGCATGTGCTTCAAGGACACAAACAATCCTGTAGTGTTCAAGCCTTACACGGAGGCCCCGGAAGAGAACTACCTTAACGTGGTAATGCCCGTAAGAATTTAATTCAGCACCTGGCGCCCGCCAGGTTAAGCACGGCGATGACATCGCCGCCCGGGTCTTTGGACAGGGTGAACCCCAACCTGGAGCACAGCCGGAGCATAGGGGTATTCTCGGGGTGGATAATTCCGGTCAGTTTTTCCAGGCCTTCCAGCCTGGCGATGCGGATCAGGTGTTCCATGACCAGCCGGCCGAGTCCCATGCCCTGATACTGGTCGCTGACCACAACGGCGAAGTCCGCATTTTTTGCGTCATGCAGACGCACAAACCTGGCAATCGCGAGAATGTCTTCATCAGACGCTTCGTCTTTTTTTGCTGTTGCTACCAGCCCCATCTGCCTGTCGTAGTCTACAAAGCACATCTGGGACAGCCTTTCATGGCGAATGCGCTGATCCAGTGAAAGCAGGCGGAGATACCGAAAATATACGGTGTCGCTGGAAAGAGTCCTGTGAAAACGGATCATCCTGATTTCATCTTCCGGCCTGACCGGCCTGATGGTGACAGCTTTTCCATTTCGTATTGCGCCTGTCGTAACGTATTCCACCGGATAAGGGCGGATAACCGGTTTAGGCAGATTATTCTTAAGCGTATCCTGCGGGTGGATCGACGCCGAACACTGCAGGGCGGCGATACGGTTTTCTGTCGCGTAGAGTGGGTTTATCTCGATTTCAGCGATCCAGGGCTGATCCACAATAAGGTCACCGAAACGCACCATCAGCCGCTCCAGTTCTTCCGTGTTTACCTCTATAGATCCCCTTTCTCCCTTCAGGGCGCGATAAATTCTGCAGCGTTCCATTGTCCGGCGGGCAAGAGTAGTGGTTACCGGAGGCAGGGCAGCCGCATAGTCGCGCAGCACCTTTGACAGCGGTCCCCCCGCACCAAAATAGAAATACGGACCGAACTGCTTATCCACCCGACTGGCTAAGACAAGCCGATACCCCGAAGCGCGGATTACTTTTCTGAGACAGACATTAATGACTGGAAGATTAAGCTTCCGATTATTCTCAAAAATTTCCGCGGCGGCGCGCAGCGCTTCCTCCCTGGATATGAATATATTCTCCTCAGTATTCTCATTAATAGGACATACCGGTGACGGATAATCCGAATAAATTGCCACGGGATATCCGGTTCTGTCCAGAGCCGCTTCCACTTCTTCCATGGTGGCAGCAGTCTCCGTTTCAATAACCGGAAGGCCGTACTGGGTCAGAATTCGCTTGGTTTCGGTATCCGTGAGCACTGAACGATTTTCGGACCATGCCCTGTTCAGGATTTCGGATACAGCCGCCCTGGCTTCGGTGAAAGGTTCCGTTCCGGGCACCGCCTGAGGGGTCTCGTACACGCTCCACAGGTTTCTGGTGTATCGCCACATGGAGCAGAATACCCTTGTAGCCGTGTCGGGATAGGGAAAGACGGGAATATTATTTTCCTGGAGGATTTCGACGCCGTGCTGGAGACTTTCTCCGCCCATCCAGCATGCCAGCACAGGCTTATCTTTTGACTTTGCGACTTTGGCCACCTGCCTGGCCGTCTGGGCAGGGTCCGCGTTAACCTGGGGCGTGAATATAACCATGACGCCGTCCGTATTGTTATCACTCAGGGCGATATCTACTGCTTTTGCGTAACGTTCCGGATCGGCGTCTCCCACAATGTCGACCGGGTTATGCCTGTTCCAGTAGGGCGGCATGGCGGCGTTCAGCCTGGCCATTGTGTTTTCAGTCAGCCTGGCCAGCACACCTCCTCCTGTAACGAGGGTGTCAACAGCGAGAATGCAGGGAGCCATGGCATTGCCGATTATTGTGACGGAAGGACCTGACGGGCGGGGTTGCTTTGAAAGCGTGTCGGCCATGGAAAACAGCATTTCCACGTCGTCAACCCGGAGTACGCCACAACGGTTCAGCGCTGCGTTCAGCACTTCGTCATCACATTCATCCACGCAGGCATAGGGAGAAGACTGTGCCGCCCGGCTCCCCTGGGGGGTTTTCCCCGCCCGAAGCAGAATAATAGGCTTATTCAACGATACTTCCCGCGCGGCGGACAGGAATGAACGCACATCTCCGATGGATTCCAGGTAAATAACAATACTTTTAGTGGCCTGGTCGCTGCCGAGGTAGTAAATTACGTCACTCCACTGAACGTCGACCATGGACCCGAAGGAAACAAACGCGCTGAAGCCCGTTTTCGTCTGCAGGCTCCAATCCAGTACGGCGGCCGAGATCGCCCCGCTCTGGCTGATAAAACCCACGGAGCCGCGGTAGGGCATGGAAGCGGCGTAAGCTGCGTTAAGCCCGGTAACCGGATTCATGATGCCCAGGCTGTTCGGACCAATCACGCGGATGCCGTGTTTCCGCGTCAGTTCCCGGATCTGCCTTTCCAGGGCGCGGCCCGGCTCACCCCGCTCATTAAATCCGGCCGAAATAATGATCGCGCCCCGCACGCCCAGCTGTCCGCATTGGTCCAGCACGCCGGGCACGGTTTCCGCGGGAGTGATAATGACGGCAAGATCCGGTATTTCCGGAAGCGAACTGACATCCGGCACGGCGCGGATCCCCAGCACGTGCCGCCGGTTCGGGTTCACGGGATATACGGTTCCGCCAAAGGGGTGGTTGACCAGGTTCTGGAAGACGCGCCGCCCAACGGACTGCTCTTTTTCCGTGGCCCCGATTACCGCGACCGACCGGGGTTTGAAAAACATGTCCAGCGGGTGGGCCCGGTATGCTTCCAGTACGGATTCATATTCCGCCATGATGAATACTCCAAGAAATACAACCATTATACGGTCAACGCGCGCCGCTTTCCGTAAAAAAGGCATACGGGGACCGGAAAACCGTTAGAAATCCGGATGAAACTGAAGATTCAGAAAGAATCTGAGAGGATGCCGGGATCAGGAGAAACGGCAGATACAGCCGGCACTGCGGAAAGCAGCTTCCAGCGCAGGGAACAGATGCCTACCGGATAAAGTTTCTGCTGGCAGCGCGGTTTTCAGCTCTTTTCGGGTGAAGCAGGGACATGCTGCGCAAGCGCGGCATCCAGAGCATCGCCCCGGATGGAGAGGTGGGAGGCGTGCCAGACGACCCGGCCTTCCCACAGAAGAATTGCCTGAGGCGATTCATGGCGAACGCCGAGTTGTTCGGCAACAAAATTGGAAACCGGCCGGTTTTCCACAACCAGGATCCGGCAGGCATGCACCCGTCCGGGATTTTCTGAAAGCCAGAGTTCGGTTTCACGCAGCGCCCGGGCCGATATGGGGCATCGGGTACTGTGCTTAAACAGCAGCAGCGGCAGGTTATCGGACGAATTCAGGATGTTTTCCAGGGATTCAGGTGTTGTTATTTCGTTCCACATGCCAGGAACTCCCGCGGTTATTCCCCTCCGGCAGGCCGGCGGGACGCGCGGAAACGGTATAATACCGAACATCCGGCCAAACCATTTTATTGGGTTGAAAGATAACATGAACCGACATGTTTTTATTCAGACTTATGGCTGCCAGATGAACGAGCATGATACTCAGCGCATGCTGGCTCAACTGGCGGATCTCGGGTACGCACCGGCAGACAGTCCGGAACACGCGGATCTTGTGCTGGTCAACACCTGTTCCGTGCGCCATAATCCTGAAAATAAAGTATACAGTTTTTTGGGTCGGCTTCGACCGTTAAAGCGCCGCAATCCGCGGATGGTCGTGGGGGTATGCGGATGCGTCGCCCAGCAGGAAGGGGAACGGATCCTGGAGCGGGAACCGCTCGTGGACATGGTTTTCGGACCGGACCACATTTTTCGGCTGGCGGAGCTGCTGGGGGAGGTGGAAGGCGGGGCGCGGGTATGCGCTACGTCATGGATGCCGCGCCAGGGCCGGATCCAGAATTTTATTCCCGAGGAATGGGTAGAGCGCGGACACGTGGACGGCGTGAAGGCTTACATAGCCATCACGAAGGGTTGCAACAACATGTGCACGTTCTGCATCGTGCCGCATACGCGCGGACGGGAAGTGTCCCGGGAACCGGAAAGCATCCTTCGGGAGGCATCGAGCCTGATTGAACGCGGGGCGCGGGAGATATGGCTGCTCGGCCAGAATGTAAATTCCTACCGGGGTCCGGACGGATACCGGTTTATCAACCTGCTGGATGACCTGTCCCGGCTGCCGGTGGCCCGCATCCGGTTTACGTCGCCTCATCCCAAAGACTGGAACGCCGACCTGACCGATCTGATGGCGGAACGCCCCAACATATGCAACCACCTGCATCTGCCTTTTCAGGCCGGCTCGGACCGCATTCTCCGGGCAATGCGGCGCAATCACACGCTTGAAGAGTACCTGGCCAAAATCCGGTACCTGCGCGAACGGATTCCGGAAGTGGAAATCACGACAGACCTGATCGTCGGTTTTCCGGGAGAAACAGAAGAAGATTTTCAGCGGACCCTGTACTGCCTGGAAACGGTCCGGTTCAGCCAGGTTTTTTCCTTCAAGTATTCGCCCCGTCCGGGAACGCCCGCGGCGGAGCTTCCGGACGATGTGCCGGCCGAGATCAAGGAAGAGCGCCTGGCGCGGGTAATCGCGCTGCAGGAGAAAATAAACGAGGAAGCGCAACGATCTCTCATGGGAACGGTCCAGCAGGTACTGCTCGACGGGGCGCATCCCCGCCGTCGCGGCTGGATGAACGGACGGACGGATGGATATCGACCGATTACAGTACGGACAAACGCAGATATTGGTACGATTATCCCGGTTCGGGTCTCCGGCGCCCGGGGCCACTGGCTGGAAGGGGATCCGGTATCCGCGGAAGTGACGGCAGAGGCATAGCCGATAAGACAACCGACCCAAGACTGAGGGAAAGGACGCACCATGAAAATCGCCGTATTGGAGGACTGGAAGGCCTGGCTGAAGCAGGATAATGCCCGGCATACATGGATCGTGCAGCCGTTTTTTTCGGAGGCCGACCTGGATAAAGCACTTTTGTCTAAGAGCCAGGCTGAAGCGGCCGGGGCGCTGATCAGATCGGGCCTGTTCAGCGGAAACAAGCCCGAAGCCAGGGCTCTGCCCACGCCGCTGGACCAAACCGGCGGAGTAATTGTGGCGTTTCCGGGAAAAGGCAAGCATCGGACACAGGAAAACATCCGCCGGGCGGCCGGACTCGCGTGGAAACTGCTGGTGGAATACAAGGCCCGCCGGGTGGTTGTGTCTCCCAGCGCGCTGCGGGACGCGGAATCCGCGGCATTCGCCGAGGGGCTTACGCTCGCCTCGTACCGATTCGACCAGTACAAAAGCAAAAAATCGCGGGAAGAGGAAGAATCTGCTCCTACGCAATGCGTGTTCGCGGTTCCGGCCCGGCGCAACCGGAACAGCCTGGAAACCGCGGTTACGCGCGCGGCGGTCATCGCGGAAGGCGCCAACGCCGCCCGACGGCTGGGCGACACTGCCGCCAATGACCTCCCCCCCAGGGCCCTTGCTGCTTTTGCCCGGGGCATTGCCGAAAAGTTCCCCTACTGCGCCTGTGAAGTGTTTGAACGGGACGCGCTGGAAAAAATGGGCATGAACGCGCTGCTCGGGGTAGGGCGCGGCAGCAGCGAACCTCCCGTGCTGATCATGCTGACGTACCGTCCGCCCAAAGCGAAACGCCATGTGGCCATATTGGGTAAAGGTGTGTGTTTTGACTCGGGCGGGATCAGCCTGAAGCCGCCCCAATCGATGCATGAAATGAAGTATGACATGAGTGGAGCGGCAGCGGCGCTGTGCGCCCTGATGACAGCTGCCGAACTGCGCCTGCCAGTGAACATTACCGTATCCGTTCCCGCCGCGGAAAACAAGACCGGCGCCGCCGCCCAGACCCCGGGAGACATTGTCCGCGCCTACAATGGAAAAACCATCGAGGTGCATAACACGGACGCCGAAGGCCGGCTATTACTGGCGGACGCGCTCGCGTACACGATCCGGAAATACCGGCCGGAATGCGCCGTGGACCTTGCCACGCTGACCGGGGCGTGCGTGGTCGCGCTGGGCCATCACGCTGCCGGGATCATGGGCACGGATGAACCGTTGATACGCGCGCTGATCTCCGCGGGAGAGGAAACCGGAGAACGGCTGTGGCAGCTGCCGCTTTGGGATGACCACGATGAACTGATCCGGGGAGAACATGCCGATATCAACAATGTCGGACCGGCCCGCGAAGCCGGGGCCATCGTTGGAGCGGCGTTTTTGCGGCAGTTCGTTGATAAGACGCCCTGGGCACACCTGGATATAGCCGGCACGGCGTACGGGGTAAAAAAGGTACCCTACTGGGACGCGAAGTACGCCACGGGATTCGGCGTGCGGCTTCTGGTAAACTGGCTGAGTAAACTGGCATCCGGAAAATAGCAGATAAACAACCGTGGAAAGGGAGGAAGATGAAACGTCACGGGGCGATTCTGGCGGTCGTGCTGTTTGTTTGCGGGGCTTTCACCAGGGCAGATGAACTGATAAAAGTCGGCCTGATCGGCCTGGACACGTCGCATGTTACCGCGTTCACCAATCTGCTGAATAATTCGTCCGACCCTAAGCATGTCCCGGGCGCGAAAGTGGTGGCGGCGTGGAAAGGCGGAAGCCCGGACATCGAAAGCAGCATCAGCCGGGTAGACGGATACACGCGCGAACTTCAGGAAAAATTCGGCGTGGAAATCTGTGAAACCATAGAGGACCTTTGCAATCGGGTAGATGCCATTATCCTGACCAGCGTAGATGGCAGGCCGCACCTGGAACAGGTGCGGCCGGTCCTGCGGGCAGGCAAACCGGTGTTTATTGATAAACCCATGGCGGGCTCCCTGCGGGATGTAATTGCCATTTTCAGCCTGGCGGAAAAGGCCGGCGTACCCTGTTTCAGTTCTTCTTCGTACCGGTATTACGACAGCCTGAAGTCGGCGCTTGCGCAGGACGTGGGTTCCGTGCGCGGTTGCATTTCAATAGGTCCGTGCCATCTGGAACCGCACCATCCGGACCTGTTCTGGTATGGCGTGCATCCGACCGAGGCGCTGTTTACGGTGCTGGGGCCGGAATGTGAAACCGTGGCGCGGGTGCATACGCCGGATACCGATGTGGTGACCGGAACCTGGTCCAATGGGCGCACGGGAGTGCTGTACGGGCTGCGCACGGGCAGCACGCCCCACAAGGTGATTATTTTTGGCGACAAAGGCGTGGCTGAACAGGAGGATTCCGGCGATTACGCCAACCTGATGCGGGAAGTCGTGCAGTTTTTCCGAACGGGAAAACCGCCGGTATCCGCCCAGGAAACGATTGCCCTGTTTGCTTTCATGGAAGCGGCTGACGTAAGCAAGGCGCGGAACGGAGCGCCCGTGGCGCTGGCGGAGGTTATTGAAAAGGCCCGGAAAGAGGCGGAATCACTGGTGGATAAGGCCCCGGAACATTGACGGAGTAAGGGTTTAATGAACGGTATACAGTTTCACGGAACGACAATCGTATCGGTGCGCCGGGGCAGCGAGGTGGCCATGGGGGGAGACGGCCAGGTGAGCCTGGGCGAAACCATCATGAAAGGCAACGCCGTCAAAGTGCGCCGGCTCGCGGAAGGCGCGGTGCTGGCCGGATTCGCCGGCGCGGTGGCGGACGCTTTTGCGCTGTTCGACCGGTTCGAGGGCAAGCTTAAGGAATACCAGAAAAACCTGCTGCGCGCGGCCGTGGAGCTTGGCAAGGAGTGGCGGACGGACAAATACCTGCGTCAGCTGAACGCGCTGCTGGCCGTGTGCGACCGGGACCGTTCGCTGATTATATCGGGATCAGGGGAAATCATTGAACCGGAAGACGGCCTGATCGGCATCGGCTCCGGAGGGGCATACGCGCTGGCGGCGGCCCGGGCGCTGGTCGCGCACACGGACCTGTCTGCCGCGGAGATTGTGCGGGAATCCCTCCGGATAGCCGCCTCGATCTGCGTGTACACGAATGACCACGTGGTAGTAGATACCCTCAGCGCGTCATCGCCGGAGTAATCCGCGGACGCGATATCGGAGCGGCGTATCCGATCAGGTCTGTTCCAGTCGGCAGATGAATCCTTTCCCTGAAACGACTTCCGGACCGACCACTTCAGGCGCGCCCGACTCAGGAAGCACGAATGGCATGGGGCAGTTGGGGCGGATATCCCGTTCCACGTCAATGCCCGGCGCCACCATGAAAAGCTCCATGCCCCGCTCCGTAAGGCGGAACGCGCCGATATGGGTAACGTAGAACACTTTCTTCCCCTGGCGAAGCGCCTCCTGGCCGTTGAAAGTAATCTCATCGACCTGTTTAACGAATTTCGGTTTACCGTGATCCAGGATCCGGACGGCGCCGTCATTCATTTCGATACGGGCCTTTTCTCCCCAGGCCGCGCAGAAAATGAGGTATTTTGAGCACCGGGTGAGGTCAATAAAACCGCCTGGGCCAACGTAATTAATGGCGCCTTCGCCGCGTTTGGACACGTTGACATTGCCCTGAGCATCAATCTCCAGGGCGCCCAGAATAGACCAGTCCAGCCGCTGGTAGATCCGCTCGAACGCCGTGGCGGAGGATACGATTTCCTTTGGATTCACGGCAGACCCGAAAAATACGCCGGGAGCAGCCATTCCGCCAAAAACACCG
Source organism: Candidatus Hydrogenedentota bacterium (assembly GCA_029776995.1). Classification (GTDB taxonomy): domain Bacteria; phylum Hydrogenedentota; class Hydrogenedentia; order Hydrogenedentales; family CAITNO01; genus JAGPFE01. The sequence goes on along the minus strand of JAKOTZ010000236.1, from coordinate 9,694 downwards.
CTTTCATTGACCATTGTGATCTGCTTCATCACACCGGTCTCGGAAAGCACCCGCGAGACCTCTTCCGGCAGCCCCACGCCAATATCCACGTAATCCCCCGGCCGGGCGTTGCGGGCGAAGACCCGGGCGGCCATACGGGCCAGGACGCTGTCAATGGGCTTGCGTTTCGGGGTTACCCCCAGAAAATCATTAACGATTTTAACCCGCGCCAGCCCTTCCTCCACCGGCAGATCGCTGTCCAGGGTCAGGCACTTCCAGTAGCGTTTATGGGGGATGGTAATGACCTGGTACGTTCTCGGCCAGTATACGACGGCATCAACCTGGTCCGCCGGCAGAAATACCTTGTCGTACCCCTCGTCTACGATCAGGCCCACATTTACGATGACCCGGCCGCCATTCCGTCGGGCGGCATTGGCAATTTCCCAGGATTCGGCCAGCACCGAATGGTTTTTCATGTAGATGTTGCCTTTGGGGTCCGCCGCCGGAGCGCTGAACACCGCCGTGTCGATAGGGGGAATCCGCCAGCGGAAACGGCCCTCGGGGGTGATTTCCACCCATTGGGGAGCGTCCGGCGGCATCAGCGGAGTACCCCGGCCGGTTCTCGGGTCGATGAACGTGCCGATTCCGGTATCGTTCTCCACGTACTCGCGCCCTTCGGCCTGGGCTTTCAGGAGGAGGGTCAGGGTTCCCTGCGGAATGATCTGCAGCTCCAGTTTTCCGGCATCAGCCAGCTTCAGCTGCGCCTTGAAGGTCTCCGCGTGCCCGGTGAACATCCGGGTAAGCAGCCCTTCCACGCCAAGCTCTTCCAGAGATCCGGGGATTTTTCCGCGTCCCCCCTGTCCTCCGACCGAAATCACCGTAAGCCCCTTCGGATGGCCTTCCGACTGGAAGCGTTCCCGGATGGCCCAGTACATGATTTGGCAGGGCTGGTTGCCGCCCAGCCCCGAAGTGGCCATGACGGCGCCGTCCGGGATCAGCCCCGCGGCGTCCCAGGGCGTCATGAATTTCGGATTTTTCCGGCACCTGGCCGGCACAGGGTATTTCGAGTTATGTTTGTCCCATAAAATCCGCCACCACACGACCTGCCATATCACCTGGGCTTTGGTCAATAGGTTCATAACTATCCCCTTCCGGTGAAATCGCCATGCCACGCAAGTTCAACACAACCCGGCCTGTGGAATAGGCCTGTATGGTCTGGAATATACCCGAAAACATGGTAAAATCCAAAATGAACCCGATAAAAACAGAAGGACACGAAATGAAAGGTATTATTTTGGCCGGCGGCGCCGGGACCCGCTTGCATCCGCTGACAGTAGCCGTCAGCAAACAATTGCTGCCCATATACGATAAACCGATGGTGTATTATCCGCTGAGCACGCTGATGCTGGCGGGGATACGCGAAATCCTGCTGATATCGACGCCCCATGACCTGCCGCTGTTTCAGCGGCTGCTGGGCGATGGAAGCCAGTGGGGACTGTGCCTGCAGTATGCCGAGCAGCCCCGTCCGGAAGGGCTGGCCCAGGCGTTTCACATCGGCGCCCGGTTTGTGGGGTCTGATCCGGTATGCCTGATCCTGGGAGACAACGTGTTTTACGGCCACGGTATGTCCGGCGTATTGCGGGAAGCGGCCGCGCTTAAAGAGGGAGCGCTGATATTTGCCTACTGGGTAAGCGACCCGCAGCGGTACGGCGTCGTGGAGTTTGATGCGACGGGCCGCGCGATCAGCCTGGAAGAGAAGCCCGCGCAGCCGCGCAGCCCGTATGCGGTCCCCGGGCTTTATTTTTACGGTCCGGAAGTTGTTCCGCTGTCCCTGACACTTAAGCCCAGCGCAAGGGGGGAACTGGAAATCACCGACCTCAACCGCCTGTTTCTGATGGAGGGGAAATTGCAGGTCAAGGTTCTCGGACGCGGCGTTGCCTGGCTGGATACCGGCACCAACCGCAGCCTGATGGAAGCGTCCCAGTTCGTGCAGGCCATAGAGGAACGTCAGGGGCTCAAGATCGGCTGCCTGGAGGAAATTGCCTGGCGGCAGGGATGGATCGGTCGGGAACAGGTCGAATCGGCATGCGCAGCCATGGGAAAAAGCGCGTATGCGGAATACCTTCGCCGCCTGCTGGCGCTGCCGCAGCCGCTGCCGGGGGCGTAGTTTATTCGAAGGCCGGGAGGACCCGCCCTTCCACGCGGCGCACCACGCACGCGCTACCGGGTGTTTTGAGCCCAATCAAAAACCACACGTGTTTGACCGGAATCTCTTCAATGGGCAATACGCATCGAACCGAGGCCCATTTTCCATCCGCCGGAACGGGCACGGCAATTTCGCGTTTGCCGATAGATTCATTTTCGTACCGAACCCAAATTTCTAAGGTCACGGATGATTTTTCCGTGGCCATAATTTCCGCGGACCACCACAGCATATCTCCGGCCTGCAACGCGAGCTGGACGCCAGGATAACTCTGGTTGACATACTGCCGCTCATTTGAATTGTTGGAGAGGCTGATTTCATTGCGGTCATTCCTGGCGACAGTGACGCCCGTCGGGATCGTCCAGTCTGCCGGCTTATCACCATCCCAGCGCTGGAAATCGCCGTTGACCACGATCACGCCATCCAGGACAGAGTCGGCGCAGAGTTCCGCAGCAGAAATGAACAACAAAGCCGACAGCACCAACATTGCGCCCCACGAACCGCGCCCCCTGGTTTTATGTTTTGCAGCACATCGCATTCCAGAGTCTCCGCCAATATTGTACGCTGACACCGCTGGTATCATTCTCCTCCGATATCCAGGGCCAGGGCCATTTTCTTTGCCGCGCGGATATCCAGTTTTCCCGAACCCAGGATGGGAATGGCATCGATCCGGTAAAACGCGCCGGCCTTGGGGCGCCAGAGGTTGGGCAGTTCGCTGGCATCGATTCTGGAGAGCAGCGTTTCCAGCTGTTCGTCTTCCAGCGTATGCAGTACGACCAGGCGTTCCCCGCGGCTGACGTCGGGAACGCCGGTCACCACCATAACCTGTTCCGTCGCGCCGATCAGGCTGTGGAGCATTTCCTCAACCCGGGTGTGGGGAACCATTTCTCCGGCGATCTTGCTGAACCGGGCCAGCCGGTCGGTTATGCGGATAAAGCCGTCCTCGTCCACCGCGGCGATATCGCCCGTTTCATACCATCCGTCATGAAGCACTTTGGCAGTGCGTTCCGGATCATTGAGGTACCCGACCATGATGTTGGGCCCTTTTACGTACAGCATGCCCGCTTCACCCGGAGGCAGCGGCTCGCCCGTGTCGGGGTCCAGCACTTTGACGGTCTGCCCTCCGAGGGGCCGGCCGATCGTGTTGTGGCGCAGGTAGGTCACGTAAAATCCCGGGGATTCGGCATCGGGCAGGCTGGTCGACACGGCCGGGGCGCATTCTGTAGTGCCGTACCCTTCGACGGGTTCAGTTCCAAACTTTTCTTTGAACGCCAGCCGGATTCGTTCCGGCAGTTTTTCCGCGCCGCACACAACGTATTCCAGGGATTCCAGCTGCGCGCGGTCACAGCGGCGGATAAATCCCTGCAGGAACGTGGCGGTTGCGACCATAATGGTTCCGTGGTGTTCCTGGCACAGCTGCCCGATCTGCCGCGGTTCCAGGGGGTTGGGATGGAATGCCACGCGCACGCCGGCCAGCAGCGGCGTCCATACGCATACCGTGTAACCGAACGAATGAAACAGCGGGAGAAATCCCACGACACAGGAATTCCGGTCATAGGGGAAATAATCTTCGGCCTGTTCCTTGATGGTCATGATGTTCCGGTGGGTGAGCATGATCCCCTTAGGTTCGCCCTCACTGCCGCTTGAGAAGATGATGGTGGCCAGGCTGTCTTCCGTTTTGCGGCCGCAGCCCAATAGGCGCAGCAGCAGGCGTCTGGGCAGCAGCAGGGCCATCAGCATGCTGGTGATTCGGTCCAATGTGGTAACCTGCTCCCGGATTTCTTCCAGGTAGACCGGCGTTTCCGGTACCTGAAGCTGAGGCAGCCGCTCCAGAAAACGCCGGGAGGTCAGGACGTGCTGAATGCCGGCCCGTTTGGCGCATCCCGCGATAATTTCGCTGGATGCCGTGTAGTTCAAGTTAATCGGAACCTTGCCCATCATCTGCACGGCCACGTTGGTGAGCGCGCCCCCGACCGTGGAAGGCAGCAGCAGGCCGATATGCTCTTCCCTGCCGAGGATGGGCTTGAGTTTTCGCGCCAGCGCCACCGCGCCGACCAGGGTTTTGAAAAACGTAAGGGAACCCGTCAGGCTGTCCGCCATGGCGATGCGGCGCAGGTTGCGCCTGGCCGCGCGAATGAATCCCTCGTGCAGGGTCTCATATTGGTACGGCCGATCCTGGTAGGCCTCCATGTAAAGATGTTCCTGGGCTTTGCGGACTGCCCACGCGGGGGTGTCCGGAGCGCAGCCATCGCCCACGTATACCTGAACGGGATAGCACAGGCGTCCCCACCATCGCCACTGGATACGGTTGTTCCGAAAGATGTATACCCGTTCCCACAGCCGGGTCATCGCCACGGGATGTATCTGAGCCTGCACGCCCCGGGTGAGCACACCGTAATCGTCGTGCCAGGGTACCCGCAGCCCGTTCCGGCGGAGTATCGGTTCCCGGGGCACGCAGACCAGATTCCCATCCGACAGCGCTTTTCGGATCGCGCCGATCCCTTCCGTCAGCCCCTCAGGGGACGAGGTGTCCACGGGAATCAGCCGCAGAAACCGTCCCAGGCGCCGTACCCAGCGGTACTCCAGACCGGAGGCGTCCAGCACGAAATACACATCCCGGTCCAGCGCCGCCTGAATCGCCAGCGTATCGATCAGGGTATCGTGGTTGGCTACCAGCAGCGCGGGATCGTGTTCCTTAAGATGTTCCCGGCCCCGGACAATCAGCCGGAAAAGGGTGCCGTCCATCATCCACAGCACGGCGCGCAGCAGCAACAGGGGCAGGTTCATGGCAATGTACGCTCCCATAACCAGAGACGCCAAACTTAACGCAATGAAAATTCCGGCCGGCGATACCCCCAGCCCTCCAAGAAAAGCATACAACAGGCTGGATCCGGCCATTCCCACAAAAGTAAGCATGTTGGTCGCCGCGATCACGCCGCCTTTCATCCGGATCGGCGCGCGCTGCTGCAGCGACGCGGCCAGGGGCACATCGAAAATCCCAGCGAACCCGCCCAGCAGGAAGACGCCTACCAGCAGAAAAGCAAAATAGAGGTCGCCGCCGAGCGTCAGCCATTCAGGGAGGGTAAGCCTGAGCGGAAGCAGCAGAGCCGAAATGAACGGCAGGGTCCATGCTTCGTGGATCTCGCGGGGCGTGGCGACAATCAGGGAAATAATCGACATGCCCAGCGTGCCAATCGGGATCAGGCCCTGTTCGATTTTTCCCCTGGACATGTAGCCGGCAAAAACGGCGCCCAAGCCGATGCCCAGGGCAACCGCCGCCAGCAGCGCGCTGGTCCGGGTTTCCCCGTAACCCAGGGTACTGGTTGAATACTGCAGAATGGCCTGGCGGGCCAGCGCGCCCGCGAACCAGAAATAGGTGTACCCCACGACGACCTGGAAAAGCACCCGGTCATACCAGATGACCTTAAGGTAAGGCATCAGGCTTTTCCACTGGGTTATGGGATTTGGCGAAATGGTCTGCCGGGGATTGGCCGCGGGGGGGCGGGTTATGAAATACCCGGTAACCATGCCCAGCAAGGACAGCAGCACCAGAAGAAACGAAGCCATATAAAACTGGCCGTTCCAGGATACTTTCAGGAACTCAAACACGGGCCCCGCCAGGCCGGTTCCCGCGATGATGGCCACGATGGTTCCCATCTGGATGATGCCGTTTCCCCATGAGAGTCGGGACTCGGGCAACATTTCCGGAAGGATGCCGTACTTGGATGGCCCAAACATGGCGCTCTGCGTGGCCATGAGGAAGAGAATGACCAGCAGCAGGACGGGCGCCCCCCACCAGAATGCCAGTCCGCCGGCCACCATGATGCCCACTTCGAGCACCTTGGTCATGAACGCGACTCTACCTTTGCTGAACCGGTCGGACAAGGCGCCGAAGACCCCGGCAAACAGGATGAACGGCAGGGAAAACAGCAGGGTAGCCAGCGCCTGCACATACACTTCGGGCATCCAGGTCCACATGCCGATGTGGACGACACCGCCGTCCGGGCGGCGGCTGTATTCAAACAGGAGGTAATAAATGATGAGGTACTGGAAAAGATTATCGTTAAACGCGCCCTGAAACTGGGTCACGATCAGCGACCAGAAACCCTTGCGGGGATAACTGCCCAGTTCAGCCGGTTTGCCTCGTTTCATACCAGATCGTACTCCCAAAAATTAGGTATACCGCCGAGGGGTGCTGTGCGTCCGCGCGTCAAGTCACCGGGGGATCAGCGGCAGTTGCGGATCGAGTATTGGGATCCATGGTTTCCGGCCTGTTCTGCCCATCCCGCAGCGCGCGAATCTCAGCGCGCAGTTTTTCCATGGCCGCAATCAGATCCCGGCAGCGGCTTTCGGAGAAAAAACGGGTTACGTGATGTATATTGGCGCGGTATATGGGTTCCACTTTGTCCACCAGGCTTTTGCCTCGTGGGGTAAGTTCGACGTGGTACGCGCGGCGGTTGCCCGGTACGGGCATGCGGCGTACCAGGCCTTTTGCTTCGAGTTTATCCATGAGCGAAGTTACGCTGGCCCGGGTGACCACCAGGCGTTTTCCCAGGTCCGACTGGGACCAGGGGCGGGTTTTATATTTCAGGGCGAACAGCGCATTGAACTGAGCTTCCGTCAGGCCGTAGCGGCGGAAGAGGCGTTCTCCCTCGATAGCCATAAGGGTTGCAGTCCGGACGATATTCAGCGTCAGTTCATGCCGGACATCCTGCAAAGGCTGTTCGAGTTCCAGTTCTTTGTTCAGCGACATAAGTTTTATCCCGCAATTATTGTAAGAACAGACATTGTTAGAAATCAAATCATCAACTGATAAAACTGGAAAGATACATGAAAATCAGAAAGATGACAGACACCCCCTGGTTTCTCTCCCGCAAGCAAAGCTTCTGGAAAAGTCTCGTCGGGGAAACAATAAGCAGACCGCATCGGTTATGCTTTTTAGAAACAAAAGGGAGGCCAAATCATGCGTATCGGCATTACGGGCGCATCCGGACTGGTGGGTACCGCCCTGGTGAAGGCGCTCCGGAGCCAGGGACATGAGATCCTGGCCTTTGTGCGGCCGGGAAGCGCGCCGCCGGAAGGATGCGAGTCCATCCCCTGGGACCCCTCGGCGGGCAAGCTGGACCCGGAAAATCTGTCCGGACTGGACGGGGTCGTCAACCTGGCCGGTCATAATGTCGCGGCCGGCCGGTGGAACGCGCATGTGCGCTCCCTGATCTGGAACAGTCGAATCGAAAGCACGCGCCTGCTGGTTCAGGCCATGCGCTCCTGCGCCGCGCCTCCCCGAGTGCTGGTGTCCGCGTCTGCCATAGGGTACTACGGGGATACCGGAGACCTGCCGGTCACCGAGGAAAGCCCGGCGGCCGACACGTTTCTGGCGCGCCTGTGTGTGGCATGGGAACAGGAAGCCCTGGCCGCCCGGGATGCCGGCGCGCGCGTGGTGATTCCCCGGATTGGGTTTGTGCTGTCGGCGGCGGGCGGGGGGCTGGCCCGGATGCTTCCTGTGTTCCGGCTGGGGCTTGGGGGGCCGGTAGGCTTTCGGACATTTTGGATGAGCTGGATCAGCCGGGACGACCTGGTGGCCCTGCTGTGCTGGATGCTGACCAATCCGGATGCGGAAGGGGCCTACAACGCTGTTGCTCCGGAACCGGTTACCAATCAGGACTTTGCCCGGGCTCTGGGGCGCGTACTGAGGCGTCCGGCGCTGTTTCCCGTGCCGGAAGTGGCGCTCAAAGCGGTCTTTGGAGACATGGCCCGGGAAGTACTGCTGTCCAGCGCGCGGGTACTTCCCGCGCGGCTGGAGTCCGTGTCGTTTCCCTATCGGTATCCGCGTATCGAGCCCGCGCTGGCCAGGGCCGTTGAGGACCGATGATCCGCGCTCAAAAAGGGTTTATTCTGTATATCCCAAAGCGTCCGGGGGGATGGGCTGGTCCTTAATGCCCGGACCGGCCCAGTTCAGGCCCAGATCTTCCACGCCGCCGGCTTCGAAATACTCCAGGCAGAAGGGGTGCCAGCCTGCTTTGAGTCCCACGAAACCCAGGCGGGATTCTGTTTTGTGCAATCCGTCATTATCGACGATGACCTGGTCGTGTATCCGCAACCGACTGCCGTCGTTGGAACGCAGGGTAAACGCGTAGATGCCGTCCCGCGGCGCCTGGATCAGCCCCGTGAACCGGAGGGCGTAACCGTCCTGTTTCAGCGCGGGAGCCAGGGAGATCCGGTCGGTGACACTGGAGGCCGTGGGCGTCAGGGATGTGAAGTCTGGGAGTTTTTCCAGAGTAATGTCGTAATAATCGCAGCGGACGCCCGGTTTCGGCCGAACGCCTTTCAGCGCCGACAGCGGTTCGTAGTGGCCGTCCGCGGGCAGGTCTTTGAGGAGGTCTTTTTTGTAATCCGCCAGCACGGGTCCCCACTCGCCCAGCCGTTCGAGCCCGTTCCGCTCAGCTGTAGTCAGAAACCGGTCAATCCTGGCGCGCAGCGCGGGTTGAACGGTTGTGGTGAAATTTTTGTGGTCCAGCGTGAAAGCCGAACGCATGCCAAAGGATCTGCGCTGGCGTTCGATGGCGGTATAGTCCACGGACATCCGGGCGATCCGTACCCGTTCCAGCGTGTCCGGATCCGCCGCGACGGCCTTCTCCGCGGCATCGAAGAGCTTATCGGCTTTGGCAATCAGGTCATCCGTAATAAAACTGGCCGTTGGGCCGATCCATATGATCATGTTGGTTTTGGGGTCGGATACGGCGTCATGGATCATGTCCAGATAGCGGCGCAGGTAAGGGGCGGCATCTCCGTAGACACCTTCAAGAAATTCATTGATGGCGGTGTTTTCATCGTAATCGGGATTCCACAGCAGTTTTGCGCCGAGATATCCACTGAGCGCGGAAAATTCTCCGTGCGGCGTGTTGTAAACATCCTGTTCAAAGATGCCCGTTACGCCGTGCCGGACCAGATAGCGGATATTTGGCCCCCGCACCCGCAGATTGGGGAAAGGCACCAGGTAATGGCTGAAAGAAGTATTGTAATTCCAGATCCACAGCCGGTCGGTCAGGCGGTTCCAGCCTTCCAGGTCTTCGCAGAAGCTTTTATTGTCCGGGGTCAGGCGGGCTTCGAAAGGATGGGAGAAGTCGCACTCGATACTGCACAGCCGAATGACCACGTTCGGTTCAGGCCGCATGGTTCGGGGCGGTTTGCGGGTATACTGATAAGCCAGCGTGTCAATAATCTTGTCGGGAAATTCATCCCGAACGGCCCGGGCAACGGCGTTGACTAGATGCAGCAGCGGAGCCGCCTGGGTTCCCTCCGCCTGCGCCAGCGCCTGGCAGTTATCGCATTCACAGTAATTGTGCCAGTCGTTCTGGGATACCGAGAATACCGTGGCTTCGGGGTGTTCCCGCATCCGCCGGCGGACCTCCTCGGTTACAAGACGAACCACATCAGGATGGGTACAGCATAACTGGGTCCGCTCTTTAACGCGCTGTCCTTTCACCAGGGAAAAATATTCGGGGTGTTCAT
>JAKOTZ010000216.1 GCA_029776995.1 Candidatus Hydrogenedentota bacterium | reverse complement strand
TGGGCGCCGCGACGGCCCTGGCGTTCGGGCGTCCTCTGAATACTGTCTCTTCGGGTGAACTGGCGTTCTTCGCGCTGGGCGCCAGCGGAATTATCGCCGTGATCATCGCCGGCTGGACCACGTCGAATCCCACCATTTACCGGGTAGGCCTGGCGCTGCAGGTTCTTACTCCGAACTGGCCGCGCTGGAAGGTTACCGCGGCCGCGGGCATCATTACGACCATCGTGGCGTGTTCGCCCTTCGTGTTTACCCGGCTGCTGGACTTCGTGGGGCTGTACGGGCTGCTGTGCATGCCGGTCGGGGCGATTGTGCTCACCGAACACTGGCTGTTCCCCCGGCTGGGCATGGCCCAGTGCTGGGCCACCCGCAACGGGCGCAACTGCTGGTGGCCGGCCATGGCGGCGTGGATTGGTTCCCTGGTGGCCGTGTGTTCGGTTACCCCGCAGTTTGGCGTGGTCCATCTGTTCCACGATAATTTCCGGTTCATCCCCGCCTTTTTCCTGACGGTTATTCTGTACACGGTTTTCGCGCGCATAGCGGGAGCGGCCCGGGCCGCGGACGGGCCGGATGCCTGTGCCTCGGGAACGGACGGCGCCGCGGCAGCTGCCGAAAATACAATCCCGCCGGTTCCGGCGGCCCGTAAGCGTTCCCCGATGGAATGGGCCGTGGGCGGCATCGCTCTGCTTTGCCTGATCGTCTGCATTGGCTGGCCGCTGCTGGTCGCCTTTGTCGGATTCGATTTCGATACCTTCAAGCGGGGCCTGATCGTTCCGACCATAATTTATTTTATCTTCGGAACGTGGTACCTCATCCTGCGGGAATCTGAAAAACAGACGGCCTGAGGCTGAATGTAAATACCCCGGACGCCAACCATGCTGTCCGGGGTATTTTTATGCAGTCGGGCTCAGGTAAGGGGCTGCAGGGTCCATCGGTTTCCATCGCGCTGAATACGCGCGCCTGCCACGTCTGCTGAATCTCCAAGGTCGATGATCTGTCCGGTCCAGGGCAGGCGTATCCGCGGGGCGGCGCCGGTCTCGCTGGAGATCTCCAGGCGGGTTACCCGGCCTTCCCGGCGTTCAGCCGATACCAGGAACGCGCCCCGGGCGCGGAGCCCGGAAAACCGTATATCCTTCCAATCCGCCGGAACAACCGGAAAAATCTCGATATATCCCCGATGGCTTTGCAGCAGCATTTCCTGCAGTCCGGCGGCAAAGGCAAAATTCCCTTCCAGCGTGAATGGACGATACGTAAAAGAAGAGTACCCTTTTCCCGACTGGTCACCGTTACAGTGGAAACCGTTGCGCAGGACAAACGCCTCCGCGAAGATGTTCAGCGCCCGGGCGGCCCGTTCTCCGTCTCCGGCCCATGCGGCCATGTTGGCCAGCCAGGAGAAGCTGTATCCGCACCACTGGGAGGATCCCAGACGGTCCAGCCGCGCCAGGGACTGGTCGACGATGTGCCGGGCTTCCGGTCCCCCCAGCACGGGGTCGATCAGTCCCAGGGGATGGATCGCCATCAGATGGGAAAAATGCCGGTGGGACTCCGTGAGCGGATGGCCTTCGGCTACTGCCAGCCCGCCGTCTTCATCCAGGGCGAGATCCGGCATTTCCGAAAGTGCCTTTTCCCACCGTTCGGCCTCTTCGGGTTGACCCACTTCCCGGGCCAGTTCGGCGGCAGTCCGGAAATTCCACCGGATCAGCGCGTTGTCGTAGTTGGTCATGACCGGGAACCAGGCCCTGGGTTTGTTGTCGTGAATCTCCGGGGATGAACTTAACGGCAGGGAACGTTTGCCCCGAGCGTCCTTTTCGGCGGTAACCGCCTCAAGAAACACCGCGCAGTCCCGGATCCAGGGCCAGGCCATGGTTTCCAGGAACTGACGGTCCCGGGAGAACTGCCAGTGCAGGTAAAAATGGTGGGCGAGCCACGCGCCGGTGGTCGCGGAGTGGGTGTACTGGCGCCATCCGCCGATCTGGCGGAGCCTGATGTCCGTGGTCATGGGCACGTTCAGGCCGGGTAGGTCAAAAAACCGTTTGGTCCATTCCAGCGCGTTCCCGCGGTTGTTCCACAGCCAGGAAACATACCCCAGCGCGCCGTCCATCCGGTTCCCGGAGTAAGCCGGCCAGTAGCTCAGCTGTGTGTTCAGGTCGTGGTGATAGTCCCCTTTCCAGGGGGGCAGTTTGCCGTCGTCGGCTGTCCAGGGGCCTTGGAGGGAAATAGGGGGCGTGTCGGGACGGGCGGCAGCCCCAAATTTCGCTGTTTCCAGATACCATTGTTTCTGTATGCGCGCGTCCGGAACTTCGACGGTGACCCTGTTCCACCAGGCGTCCCACCAGGCTTTGTGGGCGGCCAGCGCGGCATCAGCATTGGCCGGGGCCAGCAGCGCCCCTGCCCGTTCCGTTGCCAGCGCGAAGGGATCCTGATGTTCGTCGCTGGTCGCGATGGACCAGGCCGCCCGCCATGCGTCGCCGTCCTGACGCCAAACCACGGCCACCGCGAAACGGAACCCGCCCCAGCCTTCCTGGACGAATCCCCGGCAGTTGGGCCCTTCCCGCGTTTCGGGCGCGGGGTAGCCCAGCAGGGAGAGGTCCCCCGCGGAGATGGCCCGAATGGCTTTTCCCGGCTTTCCGCCGAAGGCCGGGGCGATGACCGCAACTTCCGGAATGCATCCTTTGGCCTCGATCCATCCCGCGGGGCGGTCGGCCAGTACCGCAACCCGGACTATGGCATCCCCGGCAAAACGGGTCTCGGCTATTCCTTCTGCCAGGCGCAGGCGGCTTTCCTGAAATGCGGGATGCCCCGGAATGGACAGCTCAATCCTTCCGGCCAGGATTTTTGTGGGCGCCGGCTCGTTATAGGGATCCTCATAAAGCGCTATCAGTTCTTTGTATCGCTTTTCCCACTCCCACTGCTGCATGGTTTTCCAGGTATATTCGGGCCGTTCGAACGCTTCCACGGGACGCAAGTCCCACAGGTCGGTCCGGTCCAGCGAAATCCGCAGCGGAGATCCGTCGCCCCAGACCAGCGCGCCCATCAGCCCGTTTCCCAGGGGAAGCGCTTCGTCCCACGTCGCGGCCGGCTGGCTGTAAACCAGGTCCCATTCCGGACCGGGCAGCCCGCTCCAGGTCATGGCCGCGCAAAGCCCAAGCATCACGATAGACATGGCAACCTCCTTTATTCATTGTGGTGTTCGCCCAAAATCTCTTTCTCTGACTGTAGTTCTTTGGCGCCGGTTGCCGCAAATATTGGCCAGCCGTCTGGGACGAGGCCAGCAGTACGGCTGCGCGCGAATTCAGTTTGGATTACCCGCTTCGGTATAATGCCTTGGCATGAAAGTGGCATCTCCGGCCGTCAGGCCGCTTGAATACGGTTTATCCCCATGAATTACACCCATGACGCTTTTTCAGATCCGCTGGTGATTGCGGGCAGGAGTTTCCGGTCCAGGCTGATGATCGGCACCGGAAAGTTTCCCTCGGCAGAAGCTCTCCGTGCGGCCGTCGAAGCCAGCGGCGCGGAAATTGTCACTGTTGCCCTGCGCCGGGTGGACCTCACGCGGCCCGAAGAGGGGGATATCCTCTCCGCGCTGGATCCTGAACGGCAGCTGATCCTCCCGAACACCAGCGGCGCGCGCACCGCGGAAGAGGCGGTGCGCCTGGCCCGGCTCGCGCGGTCCGCCGGCCTGCCTCCCTGGGTTAAGCTGGAACTCACGCCCGAGCCCAGGTATCTGCTGCCGGATCCCGTGGAAACCCTGCGCGCGGCGGAGATCCTGGTTCGCGACGGTTTTGTGGTCCTGCCGTACATTCAGGCGGATCCCGTTTTGGCCAGGCGCCTCCAGGACATCGGCACAGCGACGGTGATGCCCCTCGGCGCGCCGATCGGCAGCAACCGCGGCGTCCGCACCCGCGACATGATCCGTATCATCATTGAACAGGCAACCGTTCCGGTAGTGGTGGATGCGGGGCTGGGCGCGCCTTCACATGCTGCTGAGGCTATGGAACTCGGCGCCGACGCCGTGCTGGTCAACACGGCCATCGCGGACGCGGCGGATCCGGCGCTCATGGCCAAAGCCTTCGCCATGGCCATCGAAGCCGGACGCGCCGCCTGGCGCGCGGGC
>JAKOTZ010000228.1 GCA_029776995.1 Candidatus Hydrogenedentota bacterium | reverse complement strand
TGCGGAGGGTCTGCTGCTCCGTCCCCCGGCGCGGACGCCCGGCAAGATCAGGGCAGCCGACAAATTGAAATCGCGCTGGTGCCCATGGGGCTCAGCCACCAGTTCTGGCTCACCATGAAGGAAGGCGCGGACGCGGCGGCCCGGGAAACCGGCGTATCGCTCCTGTGGCAGGGACCGGCCAAAGAATCTGAGTTCGACAAGCAGATCAATATCGTGCAGGACCTGATCGTGCGGAAGGTATCGGCCATCCTGCTGGCCGCGTGCGATGAAAACGCCCTGGTGGACGCGGTGAACCAGGCGGACCGCGCGGGGATTCCGGTGATTTGCGTGGATTCCGGGGTGGCTTCGGACACGCCGAAATCTCTGATCGCGACGGACAACGTGCTGGGGGCAAAAAAAGGCGCCGAGGAATTAGCCCGGCTCATCGGAGAAGAAGGGGAGGTCGGACTGGTTTCGGTGGCCAAAGGGATCGGCACAAGCGAACTGCGGGAAAAGGGTTTCTTTGAAGGCATTGAGCAGTTCCCCCGGATCCGGGTGGTTTCCGTACAGTACAGCCAGGCGGACATGGGAACCGCCATGAACGTCACCCAGGACATGCTGACGGGAAACCCGGGCATCAAAGGCATCTTCGCCGCCAACGAGGCCGGAACGGTCGGCGCCGCCCAGGCCCTGCGCGCGCTGGGCAAGGCGGGCACCGTAAAACTGGTGGGCTTTGACGCGTCGGAGCACGAGATTGAAGCCCTCAGAGAGGATGTAGTCCAGGCGCTGGTTGTCCAGAATCCCTACCGGATGGGTTATGAAGGCGTGATGACGGCGCTGAAGGTATTGCGCGGCGAGACCGTGCCGAAACGGATTGACACCGGGGTTACCGTGGTGCGCAAGGCAGACCTGGACAACCCGGATATCCGAAAGTTGCTGCGCATCCAATAGGCCGTACCTTTCTGCCTTTGGGCGCAAAGTGGCCCATACTCCGGGGGAATGGCCGGCGCAAGGGGAATGTTTTACTTTTTCATGAGCGCGTCAGAGGAATACGTGGATGAGGGATGAGTTGCTTTCGGGATATCCTGGCGTCGGCGTCGACTTCGGCACCACCAATACCAGCGTGGCCGTGGCGGGAGAGCATGCCCTCCGCGTCTTGGAAATCGATCCCCATAATGACGCGCCGACTTCCCTGCCGTCGCTGCTGTATATGGAACGGAACGGAAACCGGACAGTGGGCCGACAGGCGGCGGACCTGTACATACAGAGAAATACGGGCCGCCAGGTGCGGATGCGCCGGGTCCGGATCAACCGATTGATCGAACGGGTCGAAGGCGGAGAGATCGACAAGGAATTTATGCCCCGTGAAGGGCTTATCGATCCGGAAGTGCGGTACGGCGTGCAGGCTTCGGTGCTGGTCGAGAAACAATCGCCGGGACGGTTATTCCACTCCCTGAAGACCAATCTCAGCGACCGGAATTTCGTGAACACCAAGGTATTCGGCCAGCCCTACCAGATGGAAGAGCTGGTCAGCTATATCCTGGAACCGGTGCGGCGCGCGATCGAGAATACGCTGGGCGCCGTACCGGACACGGTTATTTTTGGCCGGCCGGTTGTGTTTCCCGGGGATCCCCGGGACGATGATTTCGCTCAGGACCGCCTGGCCACGGCAGCCCGGTTGGCCGGATTTAAAGAGGTGGTTTTCTTTTATGAGCCCGTTGCGGCCTGCCTGGAATATGCCGTAACCCTGCGGGACCGGCAGCGGATTCTGGTGGCGGATATCGGGGGTGGCACCTGCGACGTGTGCGTGATGGAGTTCGAGGCCGCATCTGACGTCCGGTCGCGGCTTCAGGGCAGCCGCATCCTCAGCGTGGCGGGCGTGGCCGTAGCGGGCAATGCCATTGACCGGGAGATCCTCCGCACCGTGGTGTTTCCCCGCCTCGGCAGCCGGGCGGTTTACGGCCCATCGCGCCTGCCTATGCCGGCCTCGCTGTATGAAAACCTGCTGGACTGGCAGAGGATGTATACCCTGAATACGGAAGAGATGCTGCACTGGCTGGCCGCGGCCGAGGTCAGCTGCGACCAGCCGGAAGGACTGCGCGCCCTGCAGCGGGTCATCCGTTTCAACCTGGGGTACCGCCTGGCCCGCGAAGCGGAACTGGCTAAAAAACGCCTTTCCGCGGATTCCGAAACCGTTCTGGAATTGATTTTTGACGGGCTCAACATAAAAGAGCCTCTGGACCGCCAAAAATTCGCGCACCTGATCGAAGAAGAACTGGAGTCCATCGAGGAATGCCTGGCGGAAGCGGAAGATCGGGCCGGGATTACCCCCGCGCAGATCGACCAGGTGCTGATTACCGGGGGCAGCAGCCTGGTTCCCGCTATTCGGGATCTTCTGGCGCGCCGATATGGCGCCAACAGAATGCATTCACGCCACGCGTTTACCAGTGTAGCCACTGGACTCGCGATCGCGGCCCGTTTTCTCACCGGGTGATCAAGACCGGCTATACGTCAAATCCCGCCTGTTTTGCCAGCTTCCGGTAGTATTCGTGGGTGGCGTATTGGGCCCGGCACAGCGGTTTTTTGTGAGGCACGTACGGATTGGTTTGGTTCTGGTCCAGGATTCGCGCTTTAACGTTGTCCCGGATCTGCAGTTCCATCACCTCCAGCGCCTGCCGGCGCAATTCCGGATCCAGGATGGGAAAGGCCACCTCCACCCGCCAGTCCAGGTTCCGCTCCATCAGGTCCGCGGAACTGAGATAAACCCGGGCGTCATCTCCCCGGCCGAAAATATACGCCCGCTGGTGTTCTAGGTAGCGGTCCAGGATCGATATGGCCCGGATATTGGAGTGGGGGGAAAGCGCGTACGTGGTGCGGACCACAAGATCCACCTGGACCCCGGCATCAGCCGCCGCGATGATTTTCTGAATCAGCAGTTTATCGGTCAGGTGGTTCACCTTGAAGAAAATGTAACCGTCCCGGCCCTTTTTGCGCTCTGCGTTGATGAGCTGGGTCAGTTTCTGGCGGAGGTTGAACGGTGAAACCAGCAGCTGCCGGAAGCGGGGAGGCGACAGCGCGCGGATTCCGGCCGCCTGGCCAAAGAAGTCAAACAGCCGCACAGCATCAGCCGCCAGTTCGGGATGCGCCGTAACCAGGAAACTGTCTACGTACGCGCCCGCGGTGCTTTCGTTGAAATTCCCCGTGGAAAAACCGCAGACCATTCCGTTCTGATGCCGGATCAGCAGAACCTTGGCGTGTACTTTCATCGGCGGCACGCCGTAAGTTACCGTGGCGCGCTCCTCGAGCAGTTTCTGGGAAATCCGGATATTCTGCTGTTCATCGAACCGGGCCTGGAGCTCCACGTTTACGAACACCCGTTTGCCGTTCCGGGTCGCGTTAATCAGCGCGTTGATGACCTGGGATCGGTTGGCCACCCGATACAAGGTACCGTAAATTTCCTGGACCTCCGGATCGATTGCGGCCTCCCGGAGCAGGCGCACCACGTGGTCGAAAGATTGGTACGGGTATGTGATAAGCAGGTCCTGACGGGCAACCAGGTCTATCATCCGACCCCGGTAACGGTCCAAAACAGGATGGGGGTTCGGACAAAGCTGTTCAAAACTCAGCTCGGGGCGCTTCACCGGGAAACGCATCAGGTCACGCATGTTGTGGTATCGCCCGCCGCCGATGGCCGTGTCAGACGCGCCAAGGTTCAGCCCCCGGATGAGCCGTTTCAGCAGGCCTTCCGGCATGGCGGAATCGTAAACAAATCGTGTGGGCCGCCCGCCTTTGCGCTGTCGGAGCACGCGCTCCATTTTGCGGACATAACCTTCGGAAAAGTCATTATCTATGTCCAGTTCCGCGTCCCGGGAAATCTTGAATTCGAAGGCCCCGATCTTTTCGTAACGGAAAATATAAAACACATCATCCAGTTTGTGCCGGATAATGTCATCAAGGTACATGATCCGGCCGTTGGGCAATTCCACGAACCGGGGGAGGTCCTGGGGGAGTTCCAGAATGGCGTAGGTGTGGCTGTCGCTCCACATTTTGATGCCGAAGTACAAAGCATTATCGGTGAACTGGGGCAGGGGCATTTTATCCCGCAGGATCACGGGCACCAGCCGGGGCAGCACCTCGTCCGCGAAATATTCCCGCACCCACTCCCGGACCTCCGGGGGTTCGCCGGCCAGTTCCTCTTCATCGATGATCCGGATGCCGTGCGCTTCCAGTCCCTCCGTGATTTCCGAATAAGCCTTCTGGAAGCGGTCGTCCAGTTCCCGGGTTTTTTCCACGATGTGCCGCAGCACCTGGATCATGCTCTTGTTGCCCAGCTCGATGCGGCGCTGAATGCTGGCCACCCGCACTTTATAAAATTCATCCATGTTGGACGAGTAAATCCCCAGGAACTTAAGCCGTTCCAGCAGAGGATTGCGAGGATCCTCCGCTTCCTGAAGCACCCGTTCATTAAAAGAAAGGGTCGAAACTTCCCGGATCTGGGCTATGTTTTTCATGGCGCGCCCCGACTGTAAACGTCATTCTAAATTAAGCATACCGCGCTTTTCGTAATAAAGTAAAAAATTTTCCCCCACGCTGTCCGACTATAAAGGTTCCCCGCATTCTTCTGAAATCTACAGACCTTCCCGACGAAAGCGGCTCAGGAAATCCCAAATTATCTCCGACGCGTCCGGTTCCGGGGCGACAGGACCAACGATAAACGCCGGATACCAGTTATGGCGGCCCGGCCACGTGTGGCCGCCGCCTTCTATGGTATAAAGCACCACGGGCGCCGAATCGGGGCATGACCATGTGGAGCGGATAACGCCGAAATGATCCCCTGTGTTTGCGTCCGGCAGTCGCTCCACCGCCGGCTCGCCTTCACATCCGTTTCGGGCGGCCCAGTAAGCCGCATTTTCCGGGGCGGAAAGGAACCGGGCGGTTCGGCCGGTACCGGCATAGGTATCGCCGCCGTCATAGGGCACCACGGGATCTTTGTCGCCGTGCATAATCAGCACCGGGACCGGACGCCCACCCTTCGGGGGGGTCGGCTTCCGCGTCGCCCCGGCTCATGCTGCCCATAACCGGCGCAATGGCGGCCACCCGGTCGGACCGCCGCGCCCAGTACTGGGCCATCATGCCTCCGGCGGACGCCCCGGTCGCGTACACCCGGCTCCGGTCCACGGGATAGCGGTCAGCCAGGTCATCCAGCAGCGCTTCCAGAAAGCGGATGTCAGCATCGCCGCGGTCGCCTCCCGTGTTCCAGACCCGGAAACGCCCCTGCGGGTAGACCACGATGAATTTTTCCCGGTCAGCCAGTCCGTTGAAACCCGTAAGCCGTTCCATGCCGCGGTCGGTATCGCTGAACTGGTGCAGCGCGAACAGCAGGGGAACCGGAGCATACTGTTCCACATCCGGAGGCACGTGCAGGCGGTAGTACCGCTTTTCCCCGTCGACGGTGATGGACGCTTCCTGACGGAAGCACCCCGCCACACAGGCCGGCAGGATCAGCAGCATCCCGGTAACCGCGAATCCCAAAAACAGCAAAGTTCGTCCACGGTTTCTTCTGCCGGCCGCTGCACGCGCCATATTGTGTTGTTCCTTCCGTTGCGCGCGGCAGGGCATCTGTCCGCGCGTTATCAGGGAACAAAAATATCAGCCGCGGTGATTTCCCGGACCTGTCCGAATTTTTCCAGTTCGGCGCGATTTATCCGTTGCGGATCACCCACGATGCTAATCATACGGGGCTTTTCGCCGATTTCTGCGCGATGGAAGGCAATAACTGGCTCCATTTCCTCATTTGCCAGGGCGTATTCCAGCCAGCCGCGCCGCGGGTCTTCCCGGAAACCGTTGCGCTCCCAGGCCAGCACCCGGGCAGCAATGGAACGGAAACTTACCCGGTCAGCCCGGTAAGATTGTATGAGCGCTTCCCGGGCCGCGGCGTACCGTTTGGGTTCCCGCGGCATGTGGTCCAACAGGTCCAGCATGGCGTTTAGGGCGTCCACCACTTTATCCTGCTGGGTCTGTATCATACCGATCATAAGGTTCTGGTCGCCCGGACAAAACCCGGTTACGTAGCGTCCCCCGGCCACGTAGGCCAGGGCGCGGGCTTCGCGCAGCTCCTGGAACAAAATCCCCGCCATGCCGTCACAGAAATAGGCATTGAACAGCTGTGCAACGGGATTCCGTTCCGGCTGCGCGAGGGATCCGGGAGTGTCCACCAGGATGTGCGCCTGTGCCGCTTCGGGCATCGCGTACAGGAAAATTTCCCGCCCCTCCAGCGGACGGGCGCGCAGCAGAAGCGGGGGCGGGGGATCGTCCAGAAGGCCGGGTACGGGATAGGCCGATTCCAGGGTTTCCCGCACCGATTTTTCCGGAAGCGATCCGGAGTAGCACAGCGAGAGCTTCATGGAAAGCGCGCGGCGAAGCACATTCCAGAGCGATTCCTGGGACAGATTTCGGATATTTTCCGACGACGGTTCTCGCAGAGAGGGGGAATCGGCGCCATAGCGGTTGAAAAGCTGCGCGGCCCGGGCAATGGTGGCCTGGTCTTTTCGGCTGTCCTCCCGCTGTTTCAGGGTAATCTCTTTAAACTGCGCGAAAGCTTCTTCAGGGAGGCGGGGAGTCCACAGGGTTTCGAAAAAAAGCCGCACGGTCGGCTCGAACAGTTCATCCAATCCCCGGAGCGAAAAAATGATCTGATGGTTCTGCACCTCCACGCTGAATTCCGCCGCCAGCCGGTACCATTCCCGGGCGAGATCCTCCGAAGAAAGCCGGTCTGTACCGGCCCGGCGGACATAGGCGCCCGCCAGCGACAGCAGCGGTTCAAGATTAGAACCAATAGGCACTACGCATTCCAGGGAGAACAGGTCATTCACGGGATTTTTAACGTAAAGAAAATCCAGGCCGCGCGCGTCTTTTTTGCGCTGGTAATCACGGCCGGCCTGGATAAAGCGCGGCTCGATCGGCCGCGCCGGCGTTTCCAGGACAGTCCGGGCGAAAGCGGATTCGCGGGTTCCGTCGATTTCAATTCGGGGCAGGGGAGGCTTGTCCACCCGCGGAGTATCCCGCGGACCATCCTCCCGGAACCCGGCAATATACCCTCCGGAAAAATACGTATTCGCCACGCGGACCACGTCGTCCCGGGTAACCGCCGCGATGCGTTCCAGCCGGCGCCGGGCCTGGTCCCACGGCTGGTAGGCGATCCAGGCCTGGCGCATCATTTCCACCCGGTCTTCGTTGGACTCCAGAATTTCTTTTTCCCGTCGGGTCAGGTCGCGCAGGATGGCCTCCAGCAGCCAGCCCTCGAATTCGCCCCGTTTGATCTTGTCCACTTCACCGAGCAGCAGCCGCTCGACTTCCTCGTGTGTCTGGCCGGGCTTGGGAATGCCAAACAGGTAATGCACGCCGTAATCATTCAGAAACAGGGGAAACGTTCCGGCCGCGGTAACCTGCTGCCCGCGTACGAGGTTCAGGTTGATCAATCCCGCGGTGGCATTGTCCAGGATCATGTCCAGCGCGGTAAGCGCCTCTTCATCCGGATGGTTTCTGGGAACGGTCCGGAAGGCCAGCAATACGAACGGTTCCCCTTCAAAACGGACCCGCACTTCCTCCCGGGCGGCCGGAGCCGGATCATCCCATTTGGATCGCTCCGGCAGGGGCCGCGGCTCCCAGCTGCCAAAATAATGGTCGATCAGCGGCATGACCTCTTCAGCGCGCAGGTCTCCGGAGAGGAATATGGCCATGTTGTTGGGCACGTACCACGTTTCATAAAAAGAGATCAGCCGGCTGATGCTGGGGTTTTTCAGGTGTTCCACGGTGCCGAGAGTCGGCTTCTGCCCGTAGGGATGCCGCTTGAACATGGCCCCGTCCACCGCGTACTGGAGGACCCGCATCTTGTTGTCCAGGGCCCGGTTCATTTCCTCGTAAACCGTTTCCAGTTCCGTCTGGAACAGCCGGAACACCGGATGGGCGAACCGGTCCGATTCGATCATGGCCCACTGTTCCAAACGGTTGGCAGGGAGGTCTACCTTGTATACCACCTCTTCGTGCCAGGTATGGGCGTTCAGTCCCCTGGCGCCCAGCGCGCGGTACAGCCGGTCCAGTTCATTCGGGATGGCCCACTTGGCGGCTTCCTCAGAGACCCGGTTGATTTCGAGCAGCAGCTGTTCCCGCCTGGCCGGATCTTTTTCCGTAAACCGGGCGTCGTACAACGCCTGGATCCGGTCAAGGAGACCCCGCTCCTGTTCAAAATCCAGGGTGCCCAGCCGCCGCGATCCCTTGAACAGCAGGTGTTCCATGTAGTGGGCCAGGCCGGTGGCGTCGTCCGGGTCGTCTTTGCTTCCCGCCCGGACAGCGATCTCCGCGTATACCCGGGGCTCCTCATGGTTTTCCGTGATAAACACTTCCAGGCCGTTTTTCAGCCGGAAAGCCTTGACCTTGAGCGGATCATCCGGCGCGGCATCAAACATGGCAGTCCATTCCGCGCCGGCCGCGGCGCAAAGCAGCACCGTTCCCAATACGCACCACCGTGAGCTGAAAATAACCATAACACCCTCTTTCCAATACGGAGTCAGGAAATTCCATACACGATACCCGTAAAAACGTTTCCACACCCTCTTTCGTAAACAGCCTGCCTATCCGGTTCATTCGGACGGTCCGATCATTTTTGCCGGGTCCACCACCGCGTCGAACTCCTCACCGGTCAACAGGCCGGACCGGATGGCTTCCTCCCGCAGGGTGGTGCCATTCCGGTGGGCCGCCTTCGCGATTTTGGCGGCGTTATCGTATCCGATTTTCCGGTTGAGCGCCGTGACCAGCATCAGCGAGTTGTTCAGGTGCATGCGGATGCGGTCCATGTTGGGTTCTATGCCAACCACGCAGTGCTCCCGGAACGAATCACTCGCGTCCGCCAGCAGCCGGACTGACTGCAGGAAATTGTGGATGATCACAGGCTTGAACACATTCAGCTCAAAGTTCCCGGAGGCGCCGGCAATGTTAATGGTTACGTCATTGCCCAGCACCTGGGCCGCGACCATCGTCATGGCCTCGCTCTGCGTGGGGTTGACCTTGCCGGGCATAATCGAAGAGCCGGGTTCATTTTCGGGGATCAGAATCTCGCCGATGCCGCACCGCGGACCGCTTGCCAGCCACCGCACGTCGTTGGCGATTTTATTCAGGCTGCACGCCACGGTTTTCAGGGCGCCGTGCGCCATGACCAGCGCGTCGTGGGCGGCCAGCGCCTCGAATTTATTCGGCGCGGATACGAACGACAGTCCGGTAAGCTCAGAAAGTTTAGCGGCCATGGCTTCGGCGAACCCCTTTTTGGTGTTCAGTCCGGTGCCAACGGCAGTTCCCCCGATGGCCAGTTCTCTCAGGTGGGGCAGCACGGTCCGGACGCGCGCGACACCGTTTTCAACCATCTGCGCCCATCCCGAAATCTCCTGGCCCAGCGTAAGCGGGGTGGCGTCCATAAGGTGGGTTCGGCCGCATTTTACGATATCCTTGAAAGCTTCCGCTTTTTTCCTCAGCGCGGCGGCCAAGGCTTCCAGCGCGGGAATCAGGCGCCGTTCCAGACGCTCCACTGCCGCGACATGCATGGCCGTGGGGAACGTGTCATTCGAAGACTGAGACATGTTCACGTGGTCGTTGGGGTGTACCGGCTTTTTGCTGCCCAGTTCGCCGCCCAGCTGTTCGATCGCCCGGTTGGCGATCACTTCATTCACGTTCATGTTGGTTTGGGTGCCGCTGCCGGTCTGCCAGACCACCAGCGGGAAATGGTCGTCCAGAGCGCCGGAGATCACCTCATCCGCCGCCTGACATATGGCATCGCACAGGGCCGGATCCAGCAGCCCCAGATCCCGGTTCACCAGCGCGGCGGCCTTTTTCAGATAGCCGAACGCGCGGATCAGTTCCAGGGGCATCCGTTCCCCGCCGATCCGGAAATTTTCCAGCGACCGGGCAGTCTGGCATCCGTAGTACCGGTCCGCCGGAACCCGCATTTCTCCCATGGTATCCCGTTCTATGCGGTAGTTCATGACGAGCTCCTTTCACAAATGCGGTTCAGGAAGATGATCCGGACGAGGCAGCCGGACTGGCTGTATTATACCTGTTCCCCCGCAAGGCGTTGCCCCCATTCCCGGCGGATGCTTTCCTAATTTCCCGGGCGTCTTAGACTTTTGCCATGAGCCGCACCAGGGTCGCGTAGACGTTCATGTCAATGTGACTTGCCATTTCCCGCCGCATCAGCTGCAGGCTTTCGAAGGTGGATACCGCATTCTTGTAACACCGTCGGGTGGTCAGCGCGTCGAAAATGTCGGCTACCGTGAGAATCCGGGAGCAAAGTGAAATTTCATCGCCTTTCAGGCCGTGCGGGTACCCGGAACCGTCCAGTTTTTCGTGGTGGTGCAGGGTCACGTCGATCACCACCGGGTCTTTGACGCCTTCTGCTTCCAGAATTTCCGCGCCCCACTCGGGATGTTTTTTCATGATGGCCCACTGTTCCGGTGACAGTTTGCCCCGGTGATTGAGCACGGATTTGTCCACCTTGCGTTTACCGATATCGTGGACCAGCGCTCCCTGCCCGAAGCGTTCCATCAGCGCGGCATCCATACCCAGCGCGTTGGCGAGACTCATGCTGAAAACATACACGTTCACGCTGTGGGTATACGTGTAATAGTCAAAGCTCATCACTTTGACCAGGTGATGCAGCGCATCTTTCCCTTTTTTGATGTACTGCATCGTCTGTTTGGCGACATTGGCCGTGCGGGCGGCAATATTCACCAGGTTTTCGCTGGAGAACATTTCCTCCAGCAGCCACTGGGTCGTGTCGTAGATTACCTTGGATTTCTGCTCATCAGGAACGCGAGGGTCTTCCAGAATCGCGTTCAGATGGGTTTCAAGGTAGTGCTGGAAAGCATCCCGGTCTTCCTCGCTGACCAGCAGGTGCCGCACGCCCACTTCTTGCAGTTTCCGTTTGGTGGATTCCGTGAAGGGGATCTGGGGCTCCCGGTACAAAACAGGCTGGCCGCTTCCTCGGGGCAGGTACAGGGCAAAACTGGTTACCGTGTCAATCCGCAGGGTATCCAGCCAAACCATGAAAAACCCGTCAGGCGCGGGCGATACGGGCTTTTCTATAACAATAGTTTCAATTTCACCCGTATCCGGTCGGATGATACCCGGCGCGATTCTGTTACTTCCCATCGTTTCAGCCCCGCCTTTCGGAAAAACCGGATGAAAGCAATAATATTATACCTTTTTCAGTCTGAAAATTCAATATATTTGGCAGAGCCGGCAAATAAAGGCCCCTTGATTATTATGAGCGCAATACCGTCTGTTATCCGGCAGGGTTGAAGGAGCGCCATCCGTGAAAAAGCATCTTATGATGAGATTGCCCAGCTCATCCGCCTCCGATGCGATGTTGGGAGTGCTTTAATGGGATCGTCGAAAAGGGATGTTTTTTGGGCGGGTATTGATTGAAAGACAGTGAATTTTTATAATGAAAGCCAACGAGGGGGTAAGGAAGAGGCTGCCATGCGGAAAAAAGTATGCGGTTCAGCGAGTGATCGGGCAGGATTCACGCTGCTGGAGTTGCTGACCGCGCTTACCGTAGTTTCCGTGGCGGTGGGAGTGTTGGTTCTGCTGCTTGGGCGGGTGGGAGAGCTATACCGGGAAGCGGAATTGCGGGCTGCGGCATCAGACCTGGCCCTTTCTCAGGTAGCCGCGTTTTTACGGGCGCCATCATCTTTCCGGTGGCGGCAGGACGGGGAAGACGGCAGGCTGGTTGCGGCGCCTGTGGGAGAAGAACCGAGTCCGGACGGGTACGCTTTTCAGGATATGCCTGAGTCGCTGTCGCGGGCGGCAGATTTTCGGTGGCAGGCGTTCGCGCGCGCCCTGGAAAACCGGGAGGATGCGCTGGAACTGACTGTTGTGGTGGTGTGGCAGGATCGGGGGCAGACGCGGTCTTTCGCGCTGACGTCGCCGTTGCCGGCGGGCCACGTGATGCAAAGCACGGGAGGGGGAAGCCATGCGGGATAACCCTTGCGCCCGCCGTCGGGGCTTTACCCTGCTGGAACTGCTGGTGGTGCTGGGCGTTTTATCCGTGGTGACCACCATAGGCGTTGTCATGCTGGCCCGGCTGATGGATTACCACCGTGACGTGTCCGCGCGGGAGTCGGCATCCGCCCAGGCGGAACAGGTGCTTGAAATGTTCCGCGCGGATGCCTCTGCTGTACTGCCCGGTCCGGAACACGTCAGACTGAACCAGTCATCGGGTGAACTTTCCCTGGTGGTGGGCGCCCTGTCGACAGAAACCGATCGGGACCCGTCCAAACCCGTACGGGTTACCTACCGGGTAAAACAGGAAGGCATTGGTTCCGTGCTGGTTCGGGAGGAGTTGCCGATTGAGGGCGCTAACGGAGCGGTTCGTGCCACGCTGCGAACAGAGGCAGCCGGGGTATATTTCGCGGCCGCTTCCGGTTTGGCATGGTTGAGGGAATGGCAACAGGCGGAACCGCCGGACGCGGTGCGAATGGTGATTGAAATGATGCCGGAAGGCGGGAACATCCGTGGCAGGCGGCCGGTAGTTCGGTTTGTGGACGTCAACCTGGGGACAGCGCAGCCATGAAGCGGCGATTCAGGCAGAATAGACACGGTGGGCAGCGCGGGGCGGCGCTGCTGTTCGCCATTGCGTTGCTGAGCCTGTTTTCCCTGCTGGGGGCGGCGTGGTTCCAGGGCGCGCGGATGGCGCTGGAACGCCGGCAGATCATGGAGATCCGCACCCGGGCCATGGCAGCCGCTATGGGTGGCATGGAAACCGTGGCGGCGCGACTGGCGGCATCTGCCCGCGAGGGGACGTCGGATCAGGTTGCGGGAGACCAGGTACTTACCCTGCGGAATTACGGGATGGCACAGGAACCAGGAGGGAGACGGGACGCGGCCGGATACCGTCCGGACATGGTTTCGGAAGCGCGGGTATCGGTTCAGGCTGTGGATCCGACAGCACTTCCGGGCGCGCCGTCTGATGCCACGGCCTGTTACGTGGTTCGGGTGGAGGGGGTAGCCTACCGGCTGGTGAACGGCAGGCCTTATAACCGCGCGCGATGGACAGAAGAGCGCGGATATGCCTCAACCCAGTCGGGGCTGCGGCTGGTATATGCGGTGTCAGGTGGCGGCGCTGTGCTTTTGAATCGGCGCGCCATGACAGAGGAGCACGGCAATGGCTGAAGATAACGGCGATAAGAAAAGAAAAAACCGTCCAGCCGGCAAACGGCTGGTGATTGGCGGAGGAGCGGAACAGGACGCGTCCGCGCCATCTTCCGAGCCCAGTCCGGGGGGATCCGGCCGAAGCTCTTTTTCAGTAGTCAGCGGGGTTCGCGAAGGCGATATCGTTACGTTTCTGCGTCAGCTGATCCTGCTGCTGGAATCTGGGACATCCCTGCTCCGGGCGTTGAAGACCCTTTCGGAGCGGGGCAGCCGCCCGGCGCTGAAAGCCATGATCGGGCGGATGGCGGCATCAGTGGAAGAAGGGAATCCTCTGTGGATGGCCTTTGAACAATACCCGGCTCATTTTGACACAGTTTTTGTGAATCTGATCCGGGCGAGTGAGGCCAGCGGTACCCTGACGACAGTGTTGCGCCGCCTGACGGATTACCGGGAGTCCCGTCAGCTGTTGCGCAAGCGGGTGCGTTCGGCGATGGTATACCCGGTAGTTCTGCTGCTGGCCTGTTTTGGCGCGGTGGTGGTGCTGTCCGCGTTCGTGGTGCCGGTGTTCGAAGATTTTTTTGTCCGGGCAGGCCTGCCGATCCCTGGCGGGACGCGGGTAATGATTGCCTTTGCCGCGATTGTGAGAGGCTGGTGGTGGCTGCCGATCGTGGTGGTTGCCGGGCTGGCCGCATTTTACCGGTTCTGGTTTATCCGCAGTCCTGAGCGCAGGCTGGTTGCCGACCGGATAAAGTTGCGGATACCGCTGGTAGGCCAGATTATTCACAAGAACGCGATCGCGGAACTCTGCCGGACGCTGGCGCTTCTGTTGCGCAGCGGCGTGTCCATGATGTCCACCCTTGAATTGACGCGCTACGCAATTCATAACCGGGCGGTGGCGGAGACGCTGACCAAAATGCGGGATTCGGTGGAGAAGGGCGGAGGCCTGGAGGAACCGATGCGTTCGTCCGGCGTAATTCCGGACGTGGTGGCGGATATGATTGCCACAGGCGAAGAATCAGGCCGCGTGGACGCGATAGCGGAACAGATCGCGGATGTATACGAAGAGGAAGTCAGGATCGCCGTGAGCGGCCTGGGAGAAGCGCTTCAGCCGGTGTTTACGGTATTCATGGGCGCGATAGTGCTGCTGCTGTTTGCGGGACTGTTCCTGCCGATGATCGGAATGATCGATCAGCTGGGCAAGACGGGAACCCTCTGAGAATTCATGACCTGGTCCTACGGGCCAGTATGATCAGGCGATCGGAGCGGTTGCTCCAGGGAGTGCCACCGTAATCCCCAAAGCGCCCCGTTTCGCGCAGTCCCCGTGACGCCAGCAGGGCCGTCAGTTCATCCGGTTCGTACAGACGGACGGATTCGTAAAATTCACGGCAGTTTCCCTGGCTGTCTGTGACCGTTATCTGTTTGTTTACCCGGTGCCGCCGGTGGTCGATCCACCGGCGCTCCTGTATAGACCATCTGCCGATGACGCGGCGCGATTCCGGCACTAGGGTCCCGCGGACATGTTCCGCGTTAAGGAAATCCAGAAACAGGACGCCGTCCGGTTTCAGGACGCGGGCCCATTCCGCCACCGCTTTCTCGTTTTCATCATCGGGGAAATAACCGAAGCTGGTGAAAAAACTGCAGACGCATCCGAAAGTCCGGTCCGGAAAAGGCAGGCGACGCATATCGCCGCGCAGCAGGTGAATATCATGCCCGATTTTTTCCCGCGCGTTACATAACAGCGGAACGGAATAATCCAGCCCCACGGAGATTCCGCAGAAATCTTTTGCCAGCCATTGCAGATGTCGGCCCGCGCCGCAGCCACAGTCCAGCAGAGGCAATCCCGCGTCGGGCTTCATAACACGAAGGGCGAATTGTACTTCCTTGCGGGCCTGGGACTCGGAGCGGTGGGCGTAAATCAACGGATACAGCGCGCCGAAAGCCTCGGCAAACCAGTCATCCGGAGGAGGCGTTTTCGGCGGGCTGTCATTCAATGGGGCTTCCTCAACCGCGCAAACCTCACGGTTCGTCTTTGCTGAACTCGTTGTATATAGCGCGCATGGCGGCCGCGAAATCATCTTCTTCCACGCCGACGATAATATTCATTTCGGACGAACCCTGGTCAATGACCCGGATATTTACGCCCGCGCGGGCCAGCGCGCCGGTCAGGCGGGCCGCGACGCCGATGTGGTGGTTCATGCCCTGGCCAACCGTGGCCAGCATGGCCAACCCTGAAGTAATCGAGGACTCATCGGGGTTCACCCGTGCTCTGATGGCCTCAAGCACGGCTTCACCCTGATCTTTAAGTTCTTCATTCCGCAGGATAATGGACATGGTGTCGATACCGGTGGGAATGTGCTCCCAGCTGATGCCGAATTCATCGAGGACCTGCAGAACCCGCAGTCCGAACCCTTTTTCCTTATTCATCAGGGTTTTGGCGAGATTGATCATGGTGAAGCCCGTCCGTCCCGCGATGCCGCATACCGGAGTGGCTGCTTTGCGTTCCGTCACGATCAGGGTTCCCCCGCCGTCCGGGTCCCATGTGTTGCGAATGTGGATGGGAATTCCCGGTTCCCGTACCGGGAAAATGGCTTCGTCATGCAGTACCGTCGCGCCCATGTAGGAAAGTTCGCGCAGTTCGGCATAGGTGACTTCCACGATCCGTTTTGGATTGGGGACGATCCGGGGATCCGCCATGCAGAACCCGTTCACGTCGGTCCAGTTTTCATAGAGGTCTGCCTGGATGGCCCGGGCGACAATCGCGCCGGAGATATCGCTCCCCCCCCGGGAGAACGTGCGAATGGACCCATCCGGCATGGCGCCGTAAAAACCGGGCACCACAAAACGTCCGTCTCCCTGAAGCCGTTCGGCGAGTAACGAATAGGTTACAGGGTCGAGCCTTCCGGATTTGTCGAAACGGATGCATTCGGCCGGGTCCACGAACGTGGCGCCCAGCACTTCGGCCAGAAGCCGGCCGTTGATGTATTCGCCGCGGGAAGCCATATAATCCGGGGCCTGGTCCTGTCCGGCCCGCGCGGCAATCTCATCCAGGATGGAGGCCACATCGAACCGCACGCCGAGTTCCCGGGCGAGTTCCAGGAAGCGGTCCCGGATAATGTTCATCGGTTCTGAAGGATCCAGTCCCTGGAGCGCCATGGTGTGCCAGGTGTACAGCAGGTCGGTAATTTTCCGGTCTTTTGGATCCCGTTTTCCTGGTGCCGAAGGCACAACCCACCGCCGGGCGGGGTCGCTTTGAATGATTTCAACCACCCGCCGGACACAGGCGGCGTCCGCCAGAGATGTTCCCCCGAATTTGCAGGCTATACGGCGCGCGGCGTTCATACATTTCTCCTCTTGACAGCGTAAAATGAATGGACAAAGTTGACTTATTTTACTTACTGAAGAAGGGGTTCCGCAATTCTGCGCATGATGTCGTTGAACGTCACGTAGATCATCAGCAGGAGAACCAGAACGATGCCGATCTGCTGGACCCGCTCGAGAATAACCGTGTTGAGGGGTTTTCCGCGCAGCCCTTCAACCAGATTGGTGACGATCTGCCCTCCATCCAGCACGGGGAGGGGTAGCAGATTGAAAATGAACAGGTTCACGCTGATCAACGCCGTGATGCGGACCAGCCAGGAAAATCCGAC
>JAKOTZ010000210.1 GCA_029776995.1 Candidatus Hydrogenedentota bacterium | reverse complement strand
TATAGCCCCAGTCCGGATGGGGATACCCCTCAACAGCCAGGGAATGAATCTGGAACGTAATACCGCTCTGGTCTCCCGTGTCCAGCCGGAGCTGTCTGATGGTCTGTCCGTCCCAGACGTTGGCTTTAGATTCTTCGGCGAGGCGCCTGGGCACGTGGATCTGGTAAAAATCCCGGCCGGGCTGGACGGTAAACGTTACGGATTTCGCTTCAGACCAGCTGCCGTCCGCGTTGGTGATGAAAAAGATCTGCCAGGTCCTGGCCGATGTCGCGCTGGTCTGGAGATCAATTTTGATCCAGCGGTGGGCGCTCCCGGACAAATTGAGGTTGTCAGGGCTGTAGACATAGGGGTCTCCGCCGGTGGTCTGCCCTGTCATGGCGCCGCCGGACGCGGTCAGGCCGGTGATCTGGTTTGGGGATCCCCAGCCTTCCAGATTGCCGTTGGTGTCCCAGTTCCACACCACGGCGGAAGCAGAACCAGACAAGATCCACGCAAAGGCTACGACCAGGAACAACGAAGTTGAAGATGTGCGCATGACGCCTGCTCCTTAATGCTGTTGTGGCTCAGTTCAGGGTTCCTGGAAATAAATCCCTGTAACCACCTGCCAAGTCACGCCAAATAATCCGACAAAAATATTGTATCACGTATGGTAAACATTTCCAAGTAAGAAAACAATCCTTCATTAAAGATGATATAACCGGAAAAGAAGGGTCATCACCGATTTCACAAGGGCTGGGCTTCAAGAAAAAAATTACGCAAGGCACGGACAGGCGGATATAACGAACAGCGTTTACTCCGTAACGGTATATGGTGAAATATAATACCGCCCGGCCGAAAACCCCGACCGGGCGGTGTCCATTTAAGTGTAGCGTTTCCGGATCAGCTCCGACGCCGCAGGACCGCCGCGCCCAGCAATGCCAGGCCCAGCCCCGCCAGCAGCAGGTCGCCGCCCGCGGATACCCAGAGGTCCTTCACGAACAGCCATTTGATGCACCCGAAGCATCCGCTGATCTTCAGGTACTCTTTGAGCTCCTCGAGTGTCAGACTGCCGTTACCGTCCGCATCAATGGCGTCAAAGATTTCCCACGGCAGCATCGGCAGCGCCGCCTGAGCTTCTTCCAGCGACAGTTTGCCGTCACCGTCCGTATCCAGCGCTTCAAACTGGTCGTGAATCTGCTTCATGATCTCCCGGTTCGTCGGAACGCTCCCCGGCGCGCCTTTGGACACCAGCAGGTTCACCGCCGCGCCGCAGGTCAGGGTCTCGCCGGCCGCCGGCGACTGGGTAATCACCGTACCCGCAGGCGCCTGAGTACTGTACACCTCCTGCACCGCGCCGACCGTCAGTCCCGCCGCCGTGATTGCGGCCGCTGCCGCAGCCCGCGCCTGGCCGACCACGTTCGGCACCACCGCCGGACCGGCCGACACCACCAGGCTCACCGCACTGCCGGGCGCCACCTGCGTGTTCGCATCCGGGTTCTGGCTGATTACGTCCCCTGCCGGGACCGTGTCGCTGCACTGGGTGGTCACCTGGCCCACCGCCAGTCCAGATGCTTCTATCGCCGCCTGCGCGGCCGCCTGCGCCTGACCGACTACATTCGGCACCGGCACCACGCACGGCCCGCTGGAGATTACCAAGTCCACCGCAGAGCCGGGCTGTACGGAAGTTCCCGCCGCCGGGTTCTGGCTGATCACCTGGCCCGCCGGCACCGTATCGCTGCATACCTGGGTTACCGTGCCAACGGCAAGGCCGGCTCCAGTAATA
>JAKOTZ010000179.1 GCA_029776995.1 Candidatus Hydrogenedentota bacterium | reverse complement strand
CCGGCAGGATATTCAGTTTCACGGCGTGGTCAAAGGAAACCTGCGTCCGCTGATCCATGACCTGAACCATTTGGCCCGGATTACCACACTGGGGGGATGCGGGGACGTGGTGCGCAACACCATGGCGCCGCCGGTTGCGGATATCGACCCCGCCTATGCCGGGTGCGGGGAAGACCTGATCGGACTGGCGGAAGAGATAGCGCAACGGACGCTGCCCAAAACGCCCAGTTATTTTGATTTGTGGATCGATGATCAGAAAGCGCAGATCAATTCGGACGGGACGGTCTGTTTTCTGTCCCGATCGGAGCCGGTCGACGATCCGCTGTATGAAAAACAGTATCTGCCCCGCAAATTCAAAATCGGCATCGCGACGGATTTTGACAATTCAGTGGATGTTTATACCCAGGATGTTGGCATTCTGGCGGTGACCCTGCCCCGGTACGGCGGGGACGGTTCGGGACGGATTATTGGGTATGAGTTTTTGGTGGGGGGAGGACTTGGTTTTTCGCACACCAAGGAAAACACCTATCCGCGCCTTGGCACGCCGCTGTATTTTGTTCAGCGGGATGAGATATGGCCTCTGCTTGAGGCGGTGATTAAAATCCAGCGGGATTACGGGGAACGGAACGACCGAAAACAGGCGCGTCTGAAGTACACGCTGGACCGTCTGGGTGAGGCTAGGTTCCGTGAGCTGGTCCGGGAATACGCGGGACGGGACTTTCCTCCCGCCCGAGGGATTGCGCCGGTCGCCCAGCCGGACTATCTAGGGTGGCACGCCCAGCAGCAGCCGGGGTTGTGGTACGTCGGGGTGTGGGTTGAGAACGGGCGCATCCGGGATATGGAAGATAAAGGCTTCCGTTTCAAGACTGGACTGAAAACTGTTATTGAGCGGTTCAGGCCGTCCATTCGCATTACGCCGCATCACAACATTATTCTCGCTGGCATTGCGGAACGGGACCGGGACGCCGTGCAGTCCTGTCTGGATGAATTCGGACTGCCGACCGACAAGGGGATATCCACCCTGCGCCGCATGGAAATGGCCTGTCCGGCGCTGCCGCTGTGTCCGCTGGCCCAGAGTGAATCGGAACGGGTTATGCCGGAGTTCATGCGTGGCCTGGAGGAGGCGGGCCACGGGGACGCGGAGGTAGTGTTCCGCATGACCGGATGCCCGAACGGCTGCGCCCGGTCCAGCACTTCCGAAATCGGCCTGATCGGTAAGGGCCCGGGGCGGTACGTGCTGTTGGTAGGCGGGGAATACAACGGTACCCGCCTGAATATGCCGCTGGACGAGAAGGTACGCCACGAGGAAGTGGTTCCGCTGATTGCGGGGCTGCTGACCCTGTGGAAGGAACATCGTCAGGAAGGGGAACGTTTTGGCGACTGGTCCTGGCGCGTGGGGGTTGAAAAGCTTCGTGAAATGCTCGGGAGAACGGGTAAATGAGTTCCCTGCCGGATTCAGTAAGCGTGTCGGACAATCCGGTTCATCCGGAGTTTACGCCGAAGGGAGCGCCAATCCAGCTGGGCGTTCTGGAACAGATGGATCCGGAAGCGATGCTGCGCTGGGCGCTGGACCAGTACGGCGCGCGCGCGGGTATTATCACCAGTTTCCAGGATACCGGCTGCGTGCTCGTGGATATGATGAGCCGCCATGCCCCGGGTATGCGGGTGATTACCATCGATACCCTGCGGTTGCACCCGGAGACACTGAGCCACATCGATGCCATTGTGAAGCGGTACGGGCTGAACCTGGAGCGGTTTACTCCGGATCCGGACGCCCTGGAACGGATGGTTCGGACGCACGGGGAATATCTTTTTTTTGACAGCAAGGCCAAACAGGAATACTGCTGCAGCGTGCGCAAGGTGGAACCCAACCGCCGGGCGCTGGCGACGCTGGATGTATGGTTTACGGGGCTGCGGCGGGACCAGTCCACGTTCCGCGCGGTGACGCCGCGGGCACAGTGGATTAAGGTGGACAACCGAAGCATCCTCAAACTGGCGCCGCTGGCGGACTGGC
>JAKOTZ010000161.1 GCA_029776995.1 Candidatus Hydrogenedentota bacterium | reverse complement strand
GAAAAAACGGTCCGCAGAGCGGCCACCCAGGTTCGCGTAACGTCCGGGGAGACCATTGTGCTGGGCGGCCTGCGCAGAGACCGCGCCCAGAATGCCAGGACCAAAACCCCGTTGCTGGGCGACCTGCCGGTCCTCGGAAAACTCTTCTCCAGCCCGTCACGGAGCGCCAGCAACTCATCCCTGCTGATTTTCATTACGCCCACGGTTGTCGAAGAATCGGGAACGGAAGAAGTGCAGGACCTGTATAAAGCGCAGGATGATGTCGTCCGCGCGCAGCGGGGACTCCAGAAAAACTTCTGGAAGAGCCTCGGGGATGACCTGAAAAGCCAGAACGAAATCCTTGTGGCTGTCGGGTCCAGCGGCCGCATCTATTGCGCCGGCCAGGAAGTGAGCCTGGAAACGCTGGCCGCGGAACTGGCTGAACTCGAACATCCCGAATCCCTGCGGCTTGTTTTGCGGCATCATCCGGCAGCGCCCGCCGAGGTGCTGGATAAAGTGCGCGATACCGCCCGCGCGGCAGGCGTAAAAGTGACCGACCATCCGGGATCAGCGGTTCCGCCGGCGCTGCTCAAAGCCAGGGAGAAGGCCCAGGAATCATCCGCCGGTCAGGAATCCCCTGAAAAAAGCGATCCTTCCTCGGGGGCGGATCCCCGGACGACAGACGCTGAATCCGTTCAGCCTGTAACGCCCGCCGAATAAAAAGGCTGAAAAAGTCAAAGAAAACGCCGCGGTTATAGGGGACAACCCCGTATAACCGCGGCGAGGTGTTGTTTCTGGCAGGGATTAGGAGGGGCTTTGGGCGGCCTTGGCTTTACGCGCCTGCTCCTGCAGATACATCTTGTGCAGGCCGCGGGGCGCTTTCATGAATTTTCCGGCTTTCAGGTAACGGGCGCACACCCGAACCCGCCGCACGGTCCCGTTTTCATCAATTACCCGCACCGACTGCAGGTTGGGATACCACCGGCGTTTCGAAATGCCGGTGACATTCTGACCGATACCGCCTTCCCGTTTGGCTTTACCGCGGCGCACCACCTTGTTGCCGATACGGGGACGCTTACCACTGTATTCGCATTTCCAGGACATTGTTCAGCTCCCGCTGCGGTCTTCACAGAACCGCATCATGATCTAGTGTTACGAAGAATTTCCCGGCAAATCCTTTTCAAGGCTCCTGCGGATTTTTCCGCAAGAGTGCTATAGTATATCATTAACAGCGTGACAGTTTCAAACCGGCGAGGGGGCTGTTACCGCGGCCGGACAGGCCCAGACGGCAAGGACCACAACGCGTGAGCACTGCAAGCAGTTTTTCGGTTATTCAAGCGGCAGCCAGATCCACTTTGCTGATTTTGTGTTTTTTCGCGGGCCTGACGGGTTGCGCGCGCCTCGGAGAGCGGATGGAACGGGTTGAACTGCCTCCAGGGGCGCCATCCGTCGAGGAAATTCTGCGCGACCTGAATCAAAATGAGCAGTCTCTGAAAGGATTCCGCGCGACGGGCACCATCATTCTGCAGTCGCCCGAACTGGAGTCCACCCAGGTCTCTCGGGAAAGCGTCATTGTCTATCAGGCTCCCCTCAGCCTGCATGTCGTGGGACGAAAATACGGAACCCGGGTGGTCGAGCTGATCTGCTCCGGCGACGCGTTCCTGCTGCTGCTGCCGACCGAAAAACAATACTGCTACAAGCCGCTCGGCGAACAGTTCAGCAAATTGACCACCGGTGAAATGGCGCGGGAGATCTTCCAGCCCGAGATTTGGAGCAATTTGCCGCCGGATCGGGTCAGGCTTGTGGGATTTTACCCTGAGTCCGGATCGGCGGAACTGGAAATCCGGTATCCGGAACAAAAGCGGCGACGGCTGGTAAAGGTCCAGGGGCTGCCATGGGTGGTGCTTGAAAATCGACTTTATGATGCCCGCGGTAACCTGCTGGCGGAAACGCTTAAACGGGATTATTATGTGCTGGACGGCATCCGGTTTCCCCGTGAGGTGGAATCACGGTTCCCATCGGAGACGGCCTGGATGAAAATGTCCCTTAGAAAAATTGAGCTGAATCCGCCGCTCGAAAACGCGCCCTTCGAACGGATCGGAGCCTTGGCCGAAGACGCTGAACGTGCCGGATATGTCTTCGTCGAGCGGACTTCAGAACTCTCGGGAGAACCCCAGTCGGTCGGTATGCCCGAAACCTGGCTGGATGATGACCCTGGGGGAGAGTAACGGCATGGTCAATGATGTCATTCGGGATCTTCCGGTAATCTGCGGCCTTTTCCCGGAGGAAATCAGTGCATTACTGGAAGTTGAGCCCTTGCGGGGCAGGCAGATTTTCGCCTGGATTCACCGCCGGCGTCAGGCCAGTTTTGACGGCATGACGGATTTGCCCGCTGCTTTGCGGGAAACGCTGAAATCCCGGGCCAGAATTTGGAACGCGGAGTGCGTGGAAGCCGTCCGGTCCGAAAAATCGGGTACCGTTAAAGTCCTGCTCCGCCTGGACCGCGGGGATACAGTGGAATCGGTGCTGATCCGGGATCGAGAACGGGTGACGTTTTGCCTGTCCACCCAGGTAGGATGTCCCCTGCGCTGCGCCTTCTGCGCGACCGGCGCGGCGGGATACCGCCGCAATCTGGACACGGCGGAAATCGTGGCGCAGGCGCTGTGGCTGCTGGAGGCTGGGCAGGTCAATCCGGAAATTCATCCTAATATCGTCTTCATGGGAATGGGCGAGCCTTTCTACAACTACGACGCGGTTCATAAGTCCATCCGACTGCTGATGCGCAAGGATGGACTGAACATCGGTGCCCGCCGCATTACCGTTTCCACTGCGGGAGAGGTGCGGGGGATTCGCCGCTTCGCGGATGAAGGCTGGCAGGTGCGCCTGAGCGTTTCCCTGCACGCGGCGAATAATGACCTGCGGTCGGAGTTGGTGCCGCTGAACCGCCGATTCCCGCTGGAGGAACTTCGCGCGGCCCTGGAATACTACCAGGAACGCACGGGAAGGCAGTTTACCTTTGAGTGGACCCTTCTGGACGGCGTGAATGACCAGCCCCAACATGCCGCTGAACTGGCGGAATTCGCCAAAGGACTGAAAGCATTCGTGAACCTCATCCCCTGGAATCCGGTCCCGGGCTTGCCATTTAAACCGTCTTCGCCTAAACGGGCCGTATTTTTTGCGGAAACCTTGCGCCGCTGGAATATTCCCGTAACCCTTCGCAAAGAACAGGGAAGGGATATCGATGCGGCCTGCGGCCAATTGCGTCGGGTGGTCCTGGATCAAAAAAAATTTGCAATCGAGAATAATTTCCATTAATATGGGGTTATTCTTCAGGAATACTTTACGGTCAATATGAGGATCACGCTATGAATCTTGATGCGGGCATGCTTTCCAGGATTCAGTTTGGTTTCACGGCGGGCTTCCACTATCTGTTCCCTCCCCTGACGATCGGACTCGGCTGGCTGATTTTCATCATGGAAGCCATGTACCACAAAACCGGTGACAAAATCTACGAAAAAATGGCCCGGTTCTGGACAAAACTGTTTGCCGTGACTTTCGCAATGGGCGTCGCAAGCGGTATTGTGCTGGAGTTTGAATTCGGCACCAACTGGTCCGTCTATTCCCGCTATGTGGGCGACGTTTTCGGTTCTGCTCTGGCGGCTGAAGGTATTTTCGCCTTTTTCCTGGAATCCGGATTCCTGGCGGTCCTGGTCTTCGGATGGGACCGGGTGTCACCCAGGATGCACCTGTTCAGCACGCTGATGGTGGCGCTCGGATCTACGTTCTCAGCGATCTGGATCGTGGTGGCCAACTCATGGATGCAGACGCCGGCGGGCTATAAAATCGTGGGCGAAGGCGCGTATGCCCGGGCGGAAATCACCAGTTTCTGGGAACTGGTTTTCAACCCTTCTTCGATGCACCGGCTGAACCACGTGCTGTTTGGCGCGCTTATCCTGGGATCTTTCTTCGTGATGAGCGTATCCGCCTGGTACCTGCTGCACAACCGGCATCAGGATTTCGCGAAAAAATCCTTTTCCATTGCGCTGGTTGTGGGATTCCTGGCGTGCTGGGCCATTCTGATATCCGGTCATTTCCAGGCGGAGAAAGTGGGGCACACCCAGCCTGTCAAACTGGCTGCGATGGAAGGTCATTTTGAGACCGGTGAAGGCGGATCGCCCATGTACCTGTTCGGATGGCCTGATGAACAGGAGAAAAAAGTTAAATACGGCCTGGCCATACCGTACCTCTTCAGTTTTCTCATGTATTTCGACATCAATAAGCCGGTTCCCGGGCTGGACCAGTTTCCCCAGGACGAGTGGCCACCGGTAAATATGACGTTCCAGACTTATCATCTGATGGTAATGGGCGGCATGTTCATGATCGGGCTGACTTCGCTGGCCATGCTGCTGTGGTGGCGCGGAAAACTTTTCGAACAGCGCTGGCTGCTGTGGATTTTTGTTCCGGCAGTTATCGTTCCCTATCTTTCCAACGAGATCGGCTGGATCGCCGCGGAAGTCGGACGCCAGCCGTGGATCGTCTGGCATCTCCTCAAAACTCAGGACGCGTGGTCGCCCTCGCTGGACGCCCAGCAGGTGCTGGGGTCACTCATCATGTTCGGCGTGGTATATCTGCTGCTGTTTGCGGTATGGATCTACACCCTGAACGATAAAATCCAGAAGGGCCCGGATTACCATCCTCCGCTGCCGGAAGGGCCGAAAGGGTTCATGGCGGCCGCGGAGGCTATGGCGGACCCCTCTGGAGAATCCATGACCATGGCGCACGCGGATGAAAACGGCAACGGGCAAAAAAAGGACGGTAACTGATCCGGGCTCAGTTCCGGGCAGACGGAGGACGCTGAAATATGTTCGCTTGGCTTCCATTGAATGAAATCTGGTTTCTGTTGCTGGGCGTACTGCTGGTGGGATACGCGGTGCTGGACGGGTTCGACCTGGGCGTGGGAATACTTCACCCCTTTGTGACCCGCGGAGACAAGGATAAGCGCATCCTGATGAATGCGATCGGGCCCGTCTGGGACGGTAATGAGGTCTGGCTGGTAACCTTTGGGGGCGCCATGTTCGCGGCGTTTCCCAACACCTACGCCACCGTATTTTCCGCTTTCTATACGGCGTTTATGATGCTGCTGTGCGGTCTTATCTTCCGGGCGGTTTCCATGGAGTTCCGCAGTAAACAGCCTCATGCCTGGTGGCGGCTTTTCTGGGACGCCGCGTTTTTCCTGTCCAGCCTGTTGCTGTCGCTGCTGTTTGGCGTGGCGGTGGGCAATGCGATGCAGAGCATCAAAATCGATGCCGCCGGCCATTACGTGGGGTCGTTTTTTGATTTTCTGAACCCATTTGCCCTGTTGACCGGCCTGCTGGTGGTGTCGCTGTTCGCTATGCACGGCGGGATCTACCTCATCTTCAAAACAGAAGGGGAACTGCGCCGCCGCATCAGCCGGGCCATTTGGTTCAGTTATGCCGCGTTCGTGCTGTTGTTTCTGGTGGTGACCGGCTACGCCAATCTGTTTATTCCCACAGCCACGGCCAATATCCGGGCGTATCCAATTACCTGGCTGATCCCCCTCTTGAATGTCGCGGCTATCCTGCTGATCCCCTATGCTCTGGCCAAAAAGCGCCCCGGCCTGGCGTTTATTTCAAGTTCCCTCTCCATAACCTTTTTTGTGGCGCTGTTCGCGCTGGGCATGGCGCCCAACATGGTGCATTCCTCTTTGAATTCGGAATGGAGCCTGAATATCTACAATGCGGCGGCAAGCCCGAAAACGCTGGGAATTATGCTCCTGATCGCCCTCATCGGCATGCCGCTGGTGCTGACCTACACGATCGTGATTTACCGGGTCTTCCGCGGAAAAGTGAAACTGACCGCTGAAAGTTACTAAGGAAATTACTTGACAAAATTGCCGCCATGTGGTATGCTGATGCGCGGATACGCATGAAATTTTTCCCATCCGGTGGGTAAAAGCGGGAGATACGACAGATGAAACACATGCGCGGCGTATCAAAAGGGCCGTCCAAAGGCCAGATATCCAATTTCCAGGTATTGATGGATTTCCTGGTGAAGCTGACGGACCAGATTATTGAGTACGTGTTTATCAAAACCTCGTGAAAACGGTCAGGGAGATCCGGCCATGAAACGGCACCTCAAAACAGTTACCCGGCCGGTGGAGCCGGCCCAGATCAGCAATTTCCAGATCAAAATGGAAGCCATTTCGGCAATCATTGACCGGCTGCTGCTGGTTCCCCGCCAGTCCCCGTGGAAAGCTACCGGACCAAGCGGCACCACGACTGATACCGTCGACACCGACACCGGCACGGGTACCACAACGGGCGAAACCACTACCGGAACAGCCACCGGTACGGGGCTGATCTGATTCCGCTTAGTTGCTGGAAAGGAAAAAAGAAATGGCGGGCGCTTGCCGTCCGCCATTTCTTTTTTTCCAGCGGAATTATGCTTCGCCCAGCACACGAGTTTTGCGGGACCGGCAATTTGGATGGCGGATTGTGATTACTTGAGAATCTTGCGGCCTTCGGACGACTTGATTCCGGAGATGATCCGCTGGAAGCCCTCTTCGTTACTGCAGGCAGAGATGGCCTCTTCCTTGGTGATCAGGCCTTTCTGGTACAGCTCCACGGCGTACTGATCGAAGCTGCGCATGTCGCTGTCCACTTCAATAATGCCATAGAGTTTATCCAGGTCGCCTTCCAGGATGGCGTCACGTACGATGGGTTTCCCGCCCAGCAGGATCTCGACGGCTGGGATACGCCCGCCGCCGATGCGTTTAAGCAGGCGCTGGCAGACCACACCCTGAAGGGTATAGGCGATTTCCTGGCGGATCAGGTCCCGTTCCGCCTGCGGGAAGTAACTGATCATGCGGTTTATGGTGTCCACGGCCGTGGTGGTGTGCAGGGTTGAGAAGACCAGGTGCCCGGTCTCGGCCGCGCTCAGGCCCGCCCGAATGGTTTCCGTGTCACGCATTTCGCCGACCAGGATGACGTCAGGGTCTTCGCGCAGGGCGCCGCGCAGGGCGTTCGCGAAAGAGTGGGTATCCCGGCCGACCTGCCGCTGCGAGATGATGCTCTTTTTGTCGGTATACACGTATTCGATCGGGTCTTCAATGGTAATGATGTGGCAGTGCCTTGTTTCATTGATGTAATCGATCATGGCGGCAAGGGTGGTTGATTTGCCGGAGCCGGTGATGCCGCATACCAGGAAAAGCCCACGGTGTTTATTGCATACCGACGCGACCACGTCAGGAATATTCAGCGCCTTAAAGGGCAGGGGCGTTTCCGGGATCAGGCGGATGGCGAGGGCCATGGCGCCCTGTTTCATGTAGCCCGAGCAGCGCAGGTAACCGATGCCGGCGGCGTGGTACTGGAAGCTGGTTTCCCGCTCGGTTTCCAGCATCCGCATTTCCTGGGGACCGCCCAGCTGCAGCACCAGTTTACGCATGTCTTCCGCGGTCAGGATAGGCTGGTCGGCCATGGGAATCAGGTCGTTATCCACCCGGAGATAAGGCCGGTTGCCCGCGCGCAGGTGAAGGTCGGAAGCCTTCTGCCGCTTCATTTCCTCAATCAGTACATTGATATTGAAATGGGAGTCCACGTAGGACACCACCTCGAGTTCCCAGGTCAGCGAACGCAGGGACCGGACACAGAAATGTTCCACCAGCGTGTCGATGGCGTTGAGCATGGTGAGGTGGCGCCATTCAAAGGGAGGCAGGGTAATCTTGGCGATGTTCTGTTCCTGATCCAGTTTCACCCGTCCGTTGATCCGGGTGGCGGCCAGGGCCTGTTCAAGGATCTCCTGGGTGATGCCCGGTTTGGGCTCAAAAAAAATCCGCATCTGGTCGATGCGGTTGGTCATGTCGGATCCTTTGGCCAGGATGGAGGCGTTTTCGGTGTTGAACCTGACCTCCGCGGGCAGGCCGCACGCCCGGATAACCTCCACCATTCCGATTCGGAATATGTCCATGAGTGTGCTGGTTGACTGGCTGCCAATAAACATGATTTGATTCCTGGTAAGGTTAAGCGCCGATCCGGCGCGGGCAGGCAACATCAGGAACAAGGGAAGTTTACCACGGTCCAAACAGACAAATCAATGGCAAAATTAGACTTACGTTAGAATTTGTCGCATATTTATTCTGTAAAAAGCGAGTTGTAAAGTGTTATCGACGCCTAAAAAATGGGCATAAAAATGTATTCGTGTGGTATAATGCTGACAACTTGACCATGAAGGGGAATCAACCGCAGCATGGGGGCGCCTGAATGGGGAATAGAGGATGACGAGGTCCGGCGTTTCTCTTGAAAAGAAACCAAGAGAAGAGATTCGTGATGATTACGATCGCCCGCCCCGTTATCGTGTGGTTATGTACAATGACAACTACACCACGATGGAGTTCGTTGTATACGTGTTGATGACGATATTCCAAAAAGATTACGCGACAGCGGAGCACCTGATGTGGACCGTGCACCGGACCGGTAAGGCCGTGGTGGGGGTGTATCCCCGGCAGCTTGCGGAAACCCGATGCGATAAAGCGATGCTGCTGGCGCGAAAAGCCGGATATCCCTTGTTGTGTACTGTAGAACCGGATATGGAAGCATAACGTTATGATCGCATTAAGCAGAAACGTTCAGGATATCCTGCACCGGGCCTATCTTTTTGCCCGGCGCCGGGGGCACGAGTTCCTCTGCGTGGAGCACGTGCTCTATACCCTCATAGAAAATGAAGAAGGCCGCGACATTATCAGGAACTGCGGGGGAAGCTTCAGCAAACTGCGCCGGTGGCTCCAGCGTTTTTTTGAAGTGGAGCTGGAGGACGGGACAGTCAGGGGGTATGTGGAGCCAAACCATTCCCGGGCCTTTGACGGTATGATGCGTCGGGCCGTGCAGCACGCCATGGGCTCAGGGCAGGATCTGGTGGAAGTGGGAGACCTGCTGGCCGCCATCATGGAAGATACGGATCTGGATGCCACGCGTATGCTGTTGGGGGCCGGGGTGACCCGCCTCGACGTCCTTAACTATATCAGCCACGGGTTGCTTCCGGATCGGGATGAAGGGGACGAAACGCCACAGGAAGAGGCGGAGGATAAACCGGAGGATAAAAACATCCGGAAAAAAGCCGCGGAAGGAAGTGATGCCGACGGATCAGAGCCATTCGTTAAATCGCAGCGGTGGCAGGTTGTGGGGCCGGTGCTTCATTCTCCTCACCCTGACCGGTTAAAGGAGATAAGTTCCGGGGATAAGGATGAACCCGAGCTGACGGATACCCGCAGGTCTCAGCAAGATAAGGAAGCGGATGCTGAACCTGAGAAACGCTCCGAAAAAGGAAGCGTCAGAGGACGACGGCAGGAACAGCGTCCGGATGAAAATAACGACACAGAAGACGGCGAGGATTCAGATTTTCCAAGGACGCGAAGGCCTGGCCGGTCCAGGACGGCCGCGCGTCCGCTGGATCTGTTCGCGGTTAATCTGACGGCGCTGGCCCGAGAAGGGAAACTGGACCCCCTGGTCGGCCGGGAACGGGAACTGAGGCGCGGACTGCAGACGTTATGCCGCCGCCGCAAAAATAATCCCGTGTATCTGGGCGAACCGGGAACAGGAAAAACTGCCATCGTGGAGGGACTGGCCCAGATACTGGTGTCAGATGCCCTGCCGGAGCACTGGGACATCACCATTCCCGCGTCCCTCCGGGAAAAAGAAATTTTCGCGCTGGATATTGGATCCGTGGTGGCGGGAACCAAATACCGCGGAGATTTTGAAGAGCGGATGAAGGCAATTTTCCAGGATGTGCGCCGCCGCGGAAATATCATTCTTTTTATCGATGAAATCCACAACGTTGTGGGCGCGGGCGCGGCGTCTGAATCCAAAATGGATGCCGGCAGTTTCATGAAGCCGCTGCTGAGTTCCGGCGCGCTGCAGGTGATCGGAGCCACCACGCACGAGGAGTACAAATCCCACGTGGAAAAGGACAAGGCGCTTGCCCG
Source organism: Candidatus Hydrogenedentota bacterium (assembly GCA_029776995.1). Taxonomy (GTDB): domain Bacteria; phylum Hydrogenedentota; class Hydrogenedentia; order Hydrogenedentales; family CAITNO01; genus JAGPFE01. The sequence goes on along the minus strand of JAKOTZ010000161.1, from coordinate 6,146 downwards.
CCGTTTCCAGCCCATTATGATTGATGAACCTTCTGTCGAGGATACGATCCAGATCCTCCGGGGGCTCAGGTCCTGCTACGAGCAGCACCATGAACTCCAACTTACGGATGAAGCGCTGGAACGGGCGGCTGTGCTTTCCGCGCGGTATATCGTTGACCGGTTTCTGCCGGATAAAGCCATTGACGTGCTGGATGAAGCCGCCGCGGCGTTGCGTTTGCGGTCAGACGCAAGGAAGGAAGTAACGCGGGAAGACGTGGAACGGGTTGTCGCGGAGATCGCCCGGGTCCCGCTGCACAGCCTCCAGGGGAACGACCGCACACGCCTGGCCGGACTGGAACAGGAACTCATGGCGGAGGTTTATGGCCAGGAAGAGGCAATCAGCCGCCTGGCAAAAGCGGTGAGGCGCGCCTGCGCCGGCCTGGGCCGTCCGGACAAGCCGATCGGCTGTTTTCTGTTTACGGGTCCCACGGGCGTGGGCAAGACCGAAGTGGCGCGGCGGCTGGCAGCCGTGCTGGGCAACCACTTTGCCCGCTACGACATGAGCGAGTACATGGAAAAACACGCCGTTTCCCGCCTGATTGGCGCCCCGCCGGGATACGTGGGATTCGACCAGGGCGGCCTGCTGGTGGATGAAATCCGCCGGCGTCCCTACGCGGTGCTCTTGCTGGATGAAATCGAAAAGGCGCATCCGGATCTGTTCAACATTCTCCTGCAGGTAATGGACAGCGCCACGCTGACGGACAATACCGGCCGCAAGGCGGATTTCCGGAATGTCATCCTGATTATGACGTCAAACGCGGGCGCGCGGGAAATGGCGTCCGCTTCCATCGGTTTTCGCGCGTCGGACGAAGATCCCTCCGTCAAGGGGCTCAAGGCCGTGGAAAAGGTTTTATCGCCCGAATTCCGGAACCGGCTGGACGGCATTATCACCTTCAAGCCGCTTTCTCCGGAGGTTATGAAACAGATTGTGGATAAATTTACCCGCCGCCTGGGAGCGCAGCTAGCCGAGCGGGCGGTACGTCTTGAACTTACTGAGCCAGCCCGCGCCTGGCTTGCCGAACGGGGATATGATCCCAAATTCGGCGCGCGTCCGCTGGCGCGTCTGCTGGAAGAAACGGTGGAAACGCCACTTTCCGAGGAGATTCTTTACGGAAACCTGCAGTCGGGCGGTGTGGCCCGGGTGACTGTCGAAGCGGGGGAACTGAAAATTGTCTGCGAAGCCGGTCAGTCGGATGTGCCCGGCGGCCCGGTGGTCGAGACAGTCGGGGACATCTCCTGAGCCTGTCGGGAAAGGGCCGTGACAAAAAAAGATGCGCGGCACGGCGTGCTGGTCAAATATCACGAAACAGCAGGCGGCGTAGTGGTTGACGCCCTTGGGCGGGTACTGACCCTGGAGCGGACTGTGGACCGGGACGGGCGTCAGGTTCGGGAAATCCGGCTGCCCAAAGGGCATATCGATCCGGGCGAAACGCCTGAAGCAGCGGCCCTGCGGGAGGTCCGGGAAGAGTCCGGGTATGGCGGTCTGGCCATCGTGGCGGATCTGGGGGAGGGAGAAAGCCGTTTTGATTTCCGCGGCAGGCATCATATCCGCCGGGAACGGTATTATCTGATGGCCCTTACGGATGGCGCGCGGGGATGTCCCGAGCCGGTTGGGGCGGAAGAGGCGCTTTTCCGGCCGGTTTGGCGTCCTCTGCATTCAGCCGCGCGGGATATGTCCTATCCGAGTGAGCAGGATTTTGTCCGGCGCGCCGCGGCCTGTCTTGATCAACTGGGCTCAGGGTGGGCTGCCTCCCTGGGCGTGGCAACAGCCGAAGACCTCTGAAATTTTATTTCCACGGTTCTGCCGGGTGGTATGATGGGGGCGGTATGACAGCTGTGGGCTTCCGCGGATAGACCGATTCACGGAAGACAGGGCGTAGGATCAGAAGCATTGAACGGGGCATATCCTTTCCACGTGCTGGCCAAACCGGTGGGGCCGCGCTGCAATCTCCGGTGCGCGTACTGTTTCTACGTGGAGAAAGAAGAAGATCTGTGCGCCGACGCGTCGTCAGCGATTATGTCGGAGGCCACGCTCGAACGGTTTGTCCGCGATTACATTGCCTCGCAGCCCGGAGCCGAAGTGCCCTTTGCCTGGCAGGGCGGCGAGCCGACCCTCTGCGGCATCGCATTTTTTGAGAAAGCCTTTGAACTGCAACGGCGGTATGCTGCCGGCAAGCGCATCACCAACGCGTTTCAGACCAATGGCGTGCTGATCGATGAAGACTGGGCCCGCCTGTTCAAACAGCATAACGTGCTCGTGGGGATTTCCATTGACGGCCCGGAATCCGCGCATGACCAGTACCGCCGGGACCGGGGAGGGCATCCGACCTTTAACCGGGTAATGCGCGCGGTTGAGATTTTAAAACGGCATGAAGTGCCCTTTAATGCCATGGTGTGCATTCATGCCGGGAACCAGCATATTCCACTGGAGGTGTACCGGTTTATCCGGGATCACGTCAGCCCGTTCATGCAGTTCATCCCGGTGATTGAGCGGCATGGCGCGGAGGAGGTCGGCGGGCGTCTGGCTTCGCCGGATATCCCCCTTGAGGAAGCCGCGGTGGATGGGTTCAGCGCGTCGCCCAAGCCGTTTGGGCGTTTTCTGTGCGCGATATTTGATGAATGGGTCCGCCGCGATGTGGGGCGGGTGTTCGTGCAGCAGTTTGACGTCGCGCTGGAAGCCTGGCTGGGCATGCCGTCCACCCTGTGCAGCCACGCGGCCACCTGTGGCCGCGCGTTGGCGCTGGAACACAACGGGGACCTGTACGCGTGCGACCATTACGTGTTTCCGGAATATCGCCTGGGCAATATCCATGACATGCCGCTTTGGGAACTGGCCCGACTGGAAAGGCAGCGCGCGTTCGGCGAGCAGAAACGGGACCGGCTTCCTGCAGCCTGCAGGGTGTGTTCCGTCCGCTTTGCCTGCCAGGGCGGATGCCCCAAGGACCGTTTCCGGTCAGTGAAATCGGACGATCTGCCCCGCCACTGGCTGTGCGAAGGCTATAAGATGTTTTTTACGCATATCGACGCCGCGATGAGTTTTATGGCGAAAGAGCTGATGCGGGGCCGCCCTCCGGCGAACGTGATGGCCTGGATCCGGGAACAGGACCGGAAACTTTCCGGAAAGTCCGCTAAATAAAGAGGATGGGCAAGGTCAGCTCGGGCGTACCCGATAGAGAATCTCACCGGCGTCGCGGACCAGGAGTATTCCTTCTTCCTCCCGGTTTTCCCATTCCGCAGGGTCAATGCTGTCAGGGTCGCGGTATCCCAGATTTATCTCGCGGCAGACCGATTCGGGGATGGATGTGGCGAGGGTTACAGTGACTCGGGGAATCTCGATCCCGTTTTCAAAGGTGCCCATGCCCTTGACATGGGTGGAGTGGGCCAGGATACCCCCGGGAATGTGGCGGAACCGGTCCATCTGTTTCAGGAAATAGTCGCGCACGTGGTAGCCGATCTGTCGGATAAGCGCGCCGTGGGTTACGCTGACTTCTTTCACGTGCCGGCCGTAAATGATCAGTTCGCCTCCGTCTGCCACCACCGGCTCCAGTTTGTACATGCATTTTCCGGCCACCCACAGCTCGTCATACATCGGCGCGGCCATGGCCAGCACCTGCCGGAACGGCTTATCCTTGTATATGATATGGGTTTCCGCGCTCAGGTCCGCTGCCTTGTCCCACGCGGCTTCGGGCGTGCCGAAGAAAATCGCCCGGGTATTCTTTTTCACCTGGGTCAGGCAGAAACACCACTTTTCCACCGGGATGAGCGCCGCGGCGCGGTCCACCACGGCCCGCACAGGCGTATGCTTGGTGCCGTTGATGGCGTAGTTGGTGATCAGCGCGCCCAGCCAGTGGAACATGTTCAGGATTTCTTCGCCCGCGACTCCCGGGAAAAAGTATTTGTTGCCGCCGCTGAATCCCACGACTTCGTGAGGAAAAACAGGGCCCACAATACAGACGACGTCGTATTGCAGCACCAGGCGGTTCACGGTTACCCGGACCGCTTCGCGCATCAGCCCCCCGGAAAGTTCCTCGATCTGTTCGGCCGTCAGCCAGCCGATCTCCGCGAGTGCCTCCGGATCTTTCCACGCGTGGTTGAAAATGCCGATATCTCCGTATACTTCCGCCCGTTCCGCCGCGGTGATGCCCAGCAGTTCCTGGATCATCTCATCGGTCATGGGAGGATGAGTGCCCAGGGCGATCAGAAAATCGGTTTTGGCGGCGCGTTTCCGGGTAGCCTCGCACAGGGCGCGGAACATCAGCGGCATCGGCATGCTGCGGGTGTGGTCCGGAATGATAAAGAGGATCCGCCGGTTCTCCAGACGGATTTCGGCCAGGGACTCGTGGACAAAATTCCGGAGGATATCGGATGACAGCCATTCTCCCGGTGGCGCGACGCATGCTTTGACCATGATTACCCTTCCTTTCAGGGATGAGCCTCTTCCATGTTCGTTAACAGCTGAAACCCCAGTCCGCGCAGTGTTGCCGCGGTGGCTTCATCATGCTGAGCGAGCCTTGCGACGGTGTTGAGAAACTCCCTGCGCCTCGGGTAGGTCTTCCGAAGATGATCGAAGGCTTTGCCGCGTTCGGCCGGATCGGCCAGATCGGCCAGGGGGCGCATGCGGGCATCGTCTTTCCGAATATCATAAACGGCAAAAACCGCTTTGCGCAGGGCTTCCGGATCGGATGGGTCCACGGTGACCTCCGGGCAGTCCGGAGGGGGCAGTAGCGGCGCGGGGTCCCAGTCCGGCGTGACGCCCAGATAACGGCATAAGGCTTCATAAACCTGTCGGGTTCCGTTGACTTTTCCGTCAAAGGAGTACCCCGCGATATGGGGCGTGGCCAGATCGCTCCGGCGGATCAGCCTGGGGTCAGGGGCAGGTTCTCCCTCCCAGACGTCCAGTACGCATCCCCGCAATTTACCCAACTCTAAATGGTTCAGCAAAGCGGCGTTGTCCACGACGGCGCCTCTGGAGGAATTGAGCAGCAGCGCGTCCGGACGTAGCTGTTGGAGCCGCTCCGCGTCAATCATATGCCAGGTGGGCCAGGGGCCGTTTTTCTCCAGCGGCACGTGCAGGGTAATGAAGTCGCAGGCCAGCGCGGTTTTCAGAGCTACAGAGGAGAATCCGGGTTCCTTCTCGGCGCGGGGCGGGTCGTTCAGCATAACCCGCATGCCAAGCGCCTGCGCGCGCCTGGCGACGCGGGAGCCTACGTTTCCCACGCCGATGATCCCGATACTCGCGCCGTTCAGCCGGACGCCGTGCCTGGCTTCGAGGTACAGCAGCGCGGCGGTGATGTAATCCGCCACGCTGTTGGCGTTGCATCCCGGGGCTGACGCGAAGGCAATGCCGTGTTCCGCCAGCCAGGTCCGGTCCACGTGGTCCTCTCCAATGGTGCAGGTGCCCACGAAACGAACCGGCGTATCCCGCAGCAGATCCGCGTTAACCCGGGTAATGCTGCGCACGATCAGCGCGTCCGCGTCCAGCAGGGCTTCCCGGGTAATGCTCCGCCCCGGCATCCGCCGTACGGATCCCAGCCGCCCAAAAGCCTCTTCCGCGTAGGGGATATTTTCGTCGGCTACTATACGCATGGTATTTGGCGTTGCCGTTAAGGGTTATTTTTTCCAGGGCGGGGTGTCCGGCAGGTGTCTGGCGAACTCGTCAATCAGCGCCTGTTCGTATGCTCCCGCGTAAGTTCCTGAGAAGAACCGGTCCAGCCCTTCCTCGTACAGGCGTTTCCAGGAAGTTTCCTCATCGCCCGGATTGATCGGGAAAAACAGCGCGTTATTGGCCCGGGCTGCCTTGAGGTCTCCATAGGCGTCCCCAATCATCAGGATTTTGTCGGGCGCGTAACGGCCTTCCGACGCGTACCGGATGTGTTCGGCCTTGGTGCCGACTTCCTGCCCGTTGATGGCGAACACGAAATGGTCCAGCTGCTGCTCGGCCCATTCCCGCTCCAGCGCTTCCCCCGGGGTCTGGGAGCACACCATCATGTCCGCGTGGGCAGAAGCTTTTTCCAGGCATTCCCGCACCCACGGGAATGGCGGAAGCCCGCCCTGGACGATTTCCTCGACGCTGCGGTTTACCGCCACGCTCCAGGCCAGGCACTGGT
>JAKOTZ010000159.1 GCA_029776995.1 Candidatus Hydrogenedentota bacterium | reverse complement strand
GGAAAACGGAACCCCAGGACTGGCGGGGACTCCCGGAACCCCAGGACAGGCCGGACTGGCCGGTTCATCCGGCGGAGACGGTGAATTGGGACAGAAAGGATTTGGCAACAACGGCCAGCGTGGCCAGGGCGGCGCAGGTGGCTCCGGCGGCGCGGGCGGCACCGGTGGCGCGGGCGGCGGCGGCGGCGCGCAGGCTGCCGGCGGCGCTGGCGCGGATGTCACGGTCGGATTCCTGGCTATCCCGAAGAACGGCCAGGCGGGTTCCTCGAACCCCGGTGGCAATGCGCCTTCCGGCGCAGTTGCCAACGCGCCCACGGCGGGTCAGGCAGGTGGAGCCGGCGCCACGGGAGGACACGCGCAATATTCGAATATCACGTCGGTAGCTAACTCTTTGACGCTGGTTGCCGGTAACGGCGGCGGTGGTGGCGGCGGCGGCGCAGGCGGTGGTGGTGGCGGTGGCGGTGGTGGCGGCGGCGGCGGATCCGGCGGATCCGGCGGCGGTGGCGGCGGCGGCGCGGCCCAGGACAGCATTCTGGGCAATTACCGCGCGGCCGGCGGCTCCGGCGGAGCGGCCACACCTGGCAATGACGGCTCCTATAACGGAAACCAGACCTGGCCGCCCAGCCCGATTGGCGGCCAGCCCAGCGCGACCGGCGGCACAGGCGGAAACGGCGGTACAGGCGGCAGCGGCGGCGCCGGCGGCAATGGTGGCAAAGGCGCGGATGGCGGCGGCGCGGTCGTCCTGGCCGCGAGGGGACTGTTGCGTGTCGGTCCAGGTACCACGATTAACGTTTCGGCCGGAACGCCCCAAACGGGTACATCCGGTTCCGCGGCTCAGCCTTCTCCGCAAGGCCCAACCAATGGCTCTGCAGGCGTGCAGGGACAGGCAGGCGGCCGCACGCTGGGCATCGGTTCCTGGGGCATCGTCGGCGTCGGCGGACGGGGCGGTGACGGCGGTCAGGGCGGTAACGGTGCGGCTGGAGCGGCCGGCGGTGCTGGCGGCGCTGGCGGCACAGGCGGGTACGCCACGCCGGGTACAGTAAAACTTCACGGGTCGGTTGTATTGGCGGATGGCGCCACAGTGGTTGCGGCCAATCCATTCAATGCGGATCCGGACCACAACGGCGCGGTGACCGTGATTTCCAACATGAACGCCACCATGCTGGCATCTGCCGGCCCCCAGAGTGGAACGCCAACACTGGTACGCGGATCCACCACCCATGATCCCCTGCTGAAGGTGATGAACCCGTTTGTCGGCGGCAAAACGCCGGTAATCCCCGAACTGGCAGGGGGGCCGGACAGCCGCGGATGGCTGAAATCCAATTACTGGAATGACGGCGCTGAAAATCCGCCGTTCAACAGCAATAACGGTCTGGAATTCCGCGTGTTGCGGGTAGCGGACGGCACCTCACCCTTCGAGGGATTTGATCAGGTGCTAATCCGGAACACCAACAGCACCGGAAATATCGAGAACGTGGCGCTGATCGTAGGAGTGAATACCCCCAGAATCATAGATGGTTCCGGTGGCACCCCCGGCATTCTGGAACCTGGCCAAACCTGGTCCACGACGGTTCCAGCCGGCGCCTACATCAATGTGCCTGGCGCCAGCGGCGACCCCGGAGACGGTCCGGTAGCCCAGTTCCTGGCAACGCCGACCGCTGGAGCCCGACCGCTGGTGGTACAGTTCGTTGACCAGTCCCTGCCCGGCACGGGAACAATCACCAGCTGGCTGTGGCATTTCGGAGACGGCGAGACCAGCACGGACCAGAACCCCAGCCACACGTATACGGCGTCAGGCGTGTATACCGTATCGCTGACGGTGCAGACCGATTATGGCATGAGCATCGAGACTAAGGCTGATTATATTCTGGTTACGGATCCGGTTGGGCCGACTGCCTTGTTCAGTGGAGGCCCGACATCGGTGCTGGTCGGAGATACCGTATACTTCGGCGACCTGTCCCTGCCGGGATCCATGCCGATCCAGACCTGGCTGTGGGATTTTGGAGACGGCCAGACCTCAACGCTGCAAAGCCCGTCCCACACCTATTCCTCGCCGGGCACCTACGCGGTAACGCTGACGGTAACTACAGGCGCGGGCACGGACACCGAAGTAAAGACCGGCTTTATTACAGTCAGCGCGCCCACACCCCCAACGGCCCAGTTTGATGCCTGGCCGCTGTCGGCCAGAGTCGGCGTGCCGGTCCAGTTCTACGACCTGAGCACGGCCGGATCCCGGCCGATCAACGCGTGGCTGTGGGATTTCGGTGACGGCGAAACCAGCACGGACCGCTCACCCCGTCACGCGTACGCCGCTCCGGGTGTGTATTCCATCGCGCTTACGGTAACCGCCACGGACGGTACGCAGAGCATGGATACCCGGAACGCTTACGTGCTCGTGACCGCGCCGGACGGCCCGACCGCAGACTTTACCGCCGTGCCGACTAACGGTTCCGCGCCTCTGACCGTCCAGTTCGTGGATCTTTCACTGCCCGGAAACGCGTCCATTACGGAATGGCTGTGGAACTTCGGCGATGGCCAGACCAGCATCCAGCCTTCACCGCAGCACGTCTACACGGATCCTGGAAGTTATTCGGTAACTCTCCGGGTGACCACGGCTCTGGGAGTCTCCGAAGTCACCAAACCGAACTTCGTCGTGGTAACTTCCACGGGTGGGCCAACCGCTGACTTCACGGCTTATCCAAGATCCGGAAAAGCGCCGCTTTCGGTGCAGTTCGGTGACAGGTCCACTCCGGGTGACGCCCCGATCGTGTCCAGACTGTGGAACTTCGGTAATGGCTTCACCAGCTCTGAGGCGGCCCCGCTTCACACATACAGCATGTCGGGAACCTATAACGTTACCCTGACGGTTACCGACTCGCTCGGCCGGAGCAATCAGATCACTAAAGCCGCCTATGTGGCTGTCGGCGCGCCCAATACCATTACGGCCGCGTTCACCAGTGACGTGCAGTCCGGTTCTTCGCCGCTGACGGTCCGCTTTACCGACCAGTCCACACCCGGCCAGTCGCCCATCACAGGTTGGCTGTGGAACTTCGGCGATGGTGAAACCAGCACGGAACAGAATCCGACTCACGTGTACGCTGAACCGGGCGAATACACGGTGACCCTGACCGTAACCGGCGCGGATGGCGCGGACACCATGACACGTACCCGGTATATCACAGTGGTACAGGGCGTGCCGGCGGTCAGTGGTGTGGCGCTATCGCTCGGCGCTGTACTCCTCGCCGGCATCGGCGCAAGGGTTGCCCGTCGCCGGTCATCCAGATAATACTTAATCCCGATATCGTTCCGCCGGGTCGGTACGCCGGACCGGCGGAACATTTTTTATGATTGTTGAATGTTATAAAAACTGACCGCCCCATACAAGCACATTTCGGATATGAGTCGAAAATCCAAAGACAAGACATCAAAAAAAAGCGCCGGAAAAAAACACCGCGCATCCACTGTAACCTCTTCGGCTTTTATTAGGGAGAATCCGGCGCCCTGGCGGCAGTGGGGAAATGATATCGATCCCGAAGCAATCCGCCAGATGGAACAGGCGTGCCTGCTCCCGGTCACGGTGCGGGGAGCCCTGATGGCTGACGCCCACGTAGGATACGGCCTTCCCATAGGCGGAGTGATTGCCGTACGGAACGCCGTGATCCCCTGGGCGGTCGGCGTTGATATCGCCTGCAGGATGAAAATGACCGTGCTGGATTGGCCGGTCCAGTCCTTAACGGAGCGGCAGGACACGCTGGAGGATGCGCTGCGGCGCGAAACCCGTTTCGAGGTAGGCGCCGAGTGGCATCCCAGACGGCAGCACCCGGTCCTGGACAGGGACTGGAGCGTCTCCCCCGTCACCCGCGCCCATAAAGACAAGGCCTGGGCGCAACTGGGCACCAGCGGCAGCGGCAACCATTTTGTGGAGTTCGGCGAACTGGAAATCTGAGAAGAAGGACTGCCGATTCCGCCCGGGCGTTATCTGGCGCTGCTGTCCCACAGCGGCAGCCGGGGCACCGGCGCGCTGGTCTGTGAACACTACAGCCGCGTCGCCCGGGAACGCCTGCGCGGACTGCCACCGGAACTGACCCGCTTGGCCTGGCTGCCCCTGAACACCCAGGAAGGCTGGGAATACTGGCAGGCCATGAATCTTATGGGGGAATATGCTTCCGCCAACCACGCGCTGATCCACGAACATATCCTGAAACGGCTGGGAGCTGCCCCCCTATTCACCGTGGAAAACCACCACAATTTTGCCTGGAAGGAGGTCCACGACGGGGAAGAAGTGATCGTCCATAGAAAAGGCGCAACGCCCGCCGCGCCAAACATCCTGGGGATTATCCCGGGATCCATGGCGTCACCCGCCTATCTGGTCCGCGGCGCGGGAAATCCGGCGTCACTCAACAGCGCGGCCCACGGCGCGGGACGTCGGATCAGCCGCAGCCAGGCCAAACGGACATTCAGGTGGGCGGATTTTTCGGCGCTGCTCCGAGATCGAGGCGTCAAAGTCCTTTGCGCGGGAATCGATGAAGTACCCGCTGTGTACAAAGATATAGAGGAGGTCATGAAATCCCAGCAGGATCTGGTAACCCCCGTAGCCAGATTCCATCCCAAGTTGGTCATGATGGCGCCCGCCGGGGAACGCCCTGAAGACTGATACACGTATCGATTTCCCCTCTTGCGAACGACCGCAGACTGGGAGCTGCCGGCGTAATTGTCCCTGACCTCTCAAAAACGGTATAATGCCCTTGATCAGGGACAGGGCGCATACCTTGCCTTTACTGAGGTTCTTATGGGTGTTGACAGTTTAAGGTTGGACGGTATCTGGTTTTTTCAGGCGGACGCGGATTATTCCGCGGCTGATGCTAAAAAATCCGGTGAGGCTATCGAGATCCCTTACTCGCCCGTCCGACCTTTTCATGGAAGACCCGACGAACAAACCTCCGCTCTGTTTATCCGAAACATCGACTTATCCGGCCTGCCCTGGAGTCAACCCTTTCGGGCATTTTTAACCTTTCCCGGGATCTGTTCCAAAACCGGGATCCGCTTCAACGGACAGCAGATCCTCGCTCCATTTGAACATCCCTTGCGGTTCAGGGCAGATATAACGGATTTTTTATCGTCTGAAAAGCCAAATGCAAAACTTGAACTCCTGATCCAGCCGGGCGGCCAGTGTTGGGGCGTGCCATCCATAGAAATCACACCGGTCCCGGGTATTTCGGCTGTGCTGATACAACCGGATACCGTACGTCACCGCGTGGTGGTAGAAGTAGCCGCACGGGGAGATGCAGATTCCACTGAAGTCCATCTCAGCATCCCCGAAATAGGCGTCGAAACATCAGGAACGCCTGGAACCCACGAACTGCCCGTTCCCGTTTCATTCAGATGGAGCCCCGAGCAACCCAAACTGCTCACGCTGGCCGTGTCACTCAAATCCAAAGACGGCCGGACATATCAGACATTACGCAAACGCTGGGGCATGCGGAGTTTATCCATTCAGGACCGCCGGTTGTATTTGAACGGACATCCCTTCTTTATGCGGGCGGCCGCGCTTGATTTCTGGGAACTGCCCCTGTTGGAACAGGAGACACCGGAAGATAATTTTCGCCTGCTGACAAAGGAAGTCCGGAAATCCGGACTCAACACCCTGTGGATTCGAGGAGGACAGGCGCCATCATGGTTCCTGAACCTGTGTGACAAAATCGGTCTGTGTGTGGTGGAGGAAATGCCCTGTTTTTTATGGACGGATCAGAACTCCCCTTCCCACAGCAGCACCCTCGCATACCAGGACATTTTGGGCAGGCATCATCACCCTTCTCTGTGCGCATGGGCGCTCACTACGGACCTGGACGCCATTCCGCCACAGGATCTGGGCAATACCACTGAGGTGTCCGCTCTCGCGCTCAGAAAACTGGATCCCACGCGCCTGATTCTGGTTGGGCATGATCGACCAAAGAGCCAGAGGATAGCCGTAAAACCGCACCAGGCTGCCCCGATTCCGTTTGACATGATCCGGTTCCATGAAACTTCGCCGCTGAGCCGGAACGCGGAACGGTTCCTGCGCCACGCGGGAGGGGCAGACACCCTCAATCTCGCGTGGATCATGTGCCCGGGGTTCGCGTCTCCGGAGATGCCGGCAAACAGCGAGGCGCATCAGGGGCTGCTGCTGTCTTTCCGGGGCGATGAAGGTCCGGACTCCGCGCGTAAAGACCTCCATCAGGATACCTTGTGCCGCGCAATAAACGCACTTATTCTGAACCAGAAAGTCAGCGGGTATATTGTTGACCCTCTGACAGAAACTCCAAAACGCCCCGGCACCGGTCTGCTGGATGGGTACGGAACCCCTCTCCCCGCCTTAAACGCGCTGGAGGAAATCCACGCTCCTCTTCGCCCTGTTATTCACCTTTCCCAACCTAATCTCATTCCGCGACAGGAGTGCGGCGTACAGGTATCCACAGTCAACTGGGCCAAAGAAGAAGACAATGCCGAACTGATGCTGCAGATAGTCAGCCCAACCAGCCAGGTGCTCTGGAAAAAACGCCGCGGTCTCCGTTTCATTCCAAAACACCGACAGCCGCTTTGGGAGGGTACCATATCGGCTTCAGGAACCGTGGGCGTGCATTATCTTCAGGTAGGCATCCTGCGGAACCACCTTCCCCCCGCGGAATCCAGCTGTCCTTTCTACGTGATCCCCGCCCCAAACCGGTATGAGGGGCGCGTGCATATCCTTGACCAGCAGAACCGGTATGCCGATGCCATAAAGCGGATTGCCTCGCCCGGCACCCTTCTGTCCCCTATTCATATTATCGCGCCATTTTCGAATTCTCTGGCAGGATACCCCGACAACGCGCTGGCACAGGTGCTCGCCCAGGTCAGGGGCGGCGCGGTCGCGCTATTTTTCTCCCCACCTTCCGACTGGAACGAACTGGCCGGCGTGACGGACATCCCGGAACCGGGCATCCCAATACGGTTGAACGGCCGGCCGGAGGGCGATGCCGCGCTTTTTTGCCCCGTGTTACACCCCGTATTCGATGGGCTCAGCGGAAGAAAACACGTCCTATATCAGTTGAGGAATCTTTTGCCTTCCACGGTGTACCAGACGGAAAGCATGGAAAAAATCCTCCTGTGTTATCTTCCCACGGAAACCCCCGCGGGCAGGAAGTGGACTGAACTCCACGGGATCGTGGTAAAGAGATTAGGGGCGGGACTGATCACTTTTATTGCGATGCCCCTTTTGGACTATGTTGGCCTGGACCCGGTGGCTGACCGGATTATGGTGAACCTGCTGTCCCATTTTGACCGACGATCTGTTCCTCCGGATCGACCGCTTCCGCCGGAATCCCGGATCGTTGAATGGATTCGCGACCGCGCTGAGCAGGCAATGCTTCCGTGGCGGTTTATCGGTCCTTTTCCAAACTGGAACGGACAGGGAATTCATGAGCCTTTTCCCCCGGAACAGGAATTGAATTTCAACGGTATATATCCCGGCAGCCATCTTCCGGTGATGTGGCAGTCGCATTGTATCCCGGCGGGTGGCACGCTTACCCTGGACTTTTCTGAGGTCATTGGAAACGCAGAAGGCGATGAAGACTGGCACTGTTTCACCGCCTATGCCTGGGCTGAAATTGAAGCGGAGAAGCGGTGTCATGCCACCCTGGAAGCGGGGAGCGTCTGGCCGTTTCGGCTGTGGGCGAATGACACGGAGATCATCAGCCAACCCGAAAGCAGCCCAGACCCCACCTCCCCCATCTGGCAACGGAAAGAAGTCACGTTGCGGCCCGGAAGAAACTCACTGCTGATCAAGGCCGCCAAAAGCGCCGGCCCGCGTCTTACCGTACAGCTGAGGCTGCACGCGCCGGAATCCAGAAAACTGGCCTTCCTGCCGCCGCTTTAACCAAAATCCATTATTTTTTTAACGGTTTCAGCCGGATATTGCGGAATTCAATGGGAACGCCTTCACTCTGGAAACCGATATATCCAGATGTCACCGAACATTGCGTGGCGCGGTTCTGCAACACCCCGTTCACGTACAGTTCAATCGTGTCGCCATTGCAGACAATCCGATACTGGTTCCATTCGCCGAGGGGTTTTTCGCTGGATTTTTCTTTTTTGGGTACCCGGCGGTCTTCCTTTCCGCCGTGTTCCTTGAATGTCGTCCCCCCGATCACCCAGATATCGCCGGCGTCACCGCTGTTCAGCTGGGCTTCAATCGATTTCGGCCATACTTCATCCTTGTCCTGGATATGAAGCAGAACGCCGCTGTTGCCGCCCTGTTTGGGAAACCGCCATTCCACGGTCAGCTCATAGTTGCTGTAGGGCGTGGTGGTCCGGAAATATCCTGCCGGATCGCCGCTGCAGTGAATCACGCCATCTTTAATGGACCAGGTCCGGGTCACGTCCGCGGAAGGGTCTGGAATAAACAGTTTCCAGCCCGAAAAATCTTTTCCGTTGAACAGCTCCACGACATCCCCCTCAGCTGCCCATGAAGCCAGGGGCATCCCCACCGCCAGCAACAGTAACACGCCTGCCTTCCGGATCATCGGTACGCGCGACATGGTAGTTCCTCCTTAGGGTTTCCGTGCATGTCCAATGCTTCCACGTTTGTTATTATGCCATATAATAGATGCGGGGGAAGGAAAATAGACAGTTCACCACCCGAAAACAATATGACAACCGACTCCAGAATGATCAATATACCCAGGCCGCCGGTGATTGAAAAGGCCATCCTGGCGCGCCTGGTGCTGCCGGAGGAAAACGAACGGGAAGTGGAAGAGTCCCTGGCCGAATTGCGGGAACTGGCCCGAACCGCGGGAGCGGTCGTTTGCGGCATAGTCACGCAACGCCGTCCGCGGCCGGATCCGGCAACGCTGATCGGCGGCGGCAAGGTGCAGGAACTGGGGCGAATGGTGGAAGAGCTGGGCGCGGAAGTGGTTATCTTCGATTCCGACCTGACCCCGGCCCAGGGTGCTACGCTGGAAGAGGAACTGGGGGTAAAGGTCATTGACCGAACCCAGTTGATTCTGGACATTTTTGCCCAGCGGGCGCAGACCCATGAAGGGCGTTGCCAGGTTGAACTGGCGCAGCTCCGCTACATTCTCCCACGCCTGACCGGACGCGGTTCCATCATGAGACAGCAGGGCGGCATCGGCGTGCGCGGCCCCGGGGAACAGAAACTGGAAGTTGACCGGCGGGTTATACGGGAACGGATCCGGCGCCTTGAGGCAGAACTGGAAGTTATTCGCCAGGACCGGCAGGTTCAGCGCAAACGCCGGGCCGATACCGGCGCGTTCACGGTTACCCTGGTAGGGTATACCAATGCCGGAAAAAGCACCCTGCTGAACGCACTGACCGGCGCGGACGCGTTTGCGGAAGATAAGCTTTTTGCCACCCTGGACCCGCTGGTTCGCCGGTGCAGCCTGCCGGAAGGGGGCGAAGTGCTGCTGGCAGACACGGTGGGATTTGTGCGGCGGCTTCCCCACTCGCTGGTGGCGGCATTCCGGGCAACCCTGGAAGAGGTACGCGAGGCTAATCTGCTGCTCATCGTTGCCGACGCGTCCCATCCCTGCCGGGAAGAACATATTGCCACCGTGCGACAGGTCCTGGAAGAGATCCAGGCCGCGAACGTGCCGTCATTGCTGGTGTATAACAAAATTGACCTGCTGCCGCCGGATGAGCTCTCGATGCTGCGCGGTGAGCGTGCTCCCAAAGTGCTGGTTTCAGCAATAAAAAGATGGGGACTGCAGGATTTGCTGGCTGCCATTTCCCAGCGGGTAGCCC
The DNA here is from genome assembly GCA_029776995.1 of Candidatus Hydrogenedentota bacterium. Lineage (GTDB taxonomy): Bacteria > Hydrogenedentota > Hydrogenedentia > Hydrogenedentales > CAITNO01 > JAGPFE01. The sequence continues at coordinate 3,498 of JAKOTZ010000159.1, read as the reverse complement.
TGTCGCGTACTGTGGTTAATCTGCGGATTCCGGCCGCCCGGGGTGACGTGCTTGCGGGCATCCACCGCCGCGGACGGATTCTGCGCCAACAGGTGGACCAGAACATGCTGATTCTGGAAGCGGAAGTCCCGCCTTCGATGGTATCCCAACTGTCAGAATTCATGACCCGTATCGGGTAGCGAAGGATTTTACCTATGCTCTTACCCCGCGTCCGCGTGGCAGCACTCATACCCCGGGAGAATGCCATTCTGCTGGCGTTACATGAAAAGGACGGGCGCCGGGTATGGGTACTCCCGGGCGGCGGTGTCGATCCGGGCGAAAGCATGGTTGACGCGCTGAAACGGGAATTGCTGGAAGAACTGGGCCTCGCCATCGTACCCAAGGCAATCGTCCACGCGTGCGAAGCCATTGATCCTCAGGGAAGCCGGCATCTTATTCAGTTGTCGTTTCTGTGTGAATGCCGCGCAGATGATCATCCGCGGGCCACCGGGATCGATCCCCGGGTGGTGGACGCCCATTTTGTTTCCTGTGAGGATATTCCCCGACTGGACATACACCCTCCCATACAGACGGACCTGGCGCTGCTGATGCAGCAGGGGTTTCCCCACAGGCTCCCCCTGCCCGCAAACCGCTGGGTGAATAGCTGACCGGAGACTCTTATGCCCCGAAGCCACGCCATACGAGAACGGATTGAGGAAAAGGAAAAGCTTTTTTTGTCTCCCTACGCGACCCGCGCGACCAACAGTCGGGGCCGGCTGACTGATGAGCCCCAGGACCCATGCCGGACTGTATTTCAGCGCGACAGAGACCGCATACTGCACTCAAAAGCTTTCCGCAGGCTGAAACGTAAAACGCAGGTATTTCTGGCGCCGGCTGGCGATCATTACCGCACCCGCCTTACCCACACGCTGGAAGTCAGCCAGATCGCGCGGTCGATAGCCCGGGCGCTGTTCCTCAACGAGGACCTGGTTGAGGCCATCGCGCTGGGACACGATCTCGGCCATACCCCGTTTGGACACGCCGGGGAACGCGTCCTGGACCGCCTGGTGCCCGGTGGATTCCGGCATTATGAACAGAGCCTGCGGGTGGTGGATCTGCTGGAAGCCCGTTCGGCGGGGCCGGGACTGAATCTCTCATGGGAAACCCGTGACGGCATCCTGTATCATTCCGCGGCCAAAACGCTGCTTTACGGCAACCGCCCCGCGGAAGGGCCGAATACGCTGGAAGGCATAGTCGTAGGCATAGCCGACGCGATCGGATATATCACCCATGACATTGATGACGCATTGCGGGCTGGGGTTATCACGCTGGATAGCCTTCCCCAGGATGCCCTGAACGTGCTTGGAAAAACGCACAGTGAACGCATTGAGACAATGGTCATGGCGGTCATTGAAGGCTCCAGCGGCGCTGAAATCGCCATCCTGCCGGAAATACGCGAGGCCATGGTCACCCTGCGGGACCACATGTACGCGAAAGTTTACCCCTGCGAAACCATCGACCGAGAAATCCGTCGGGCCGAACGCATGCTGGCCCAGCTTTTTGAGTATCTCCTCGAACACCCAACCGTGGAGATGCAACGAGAAATGGAACGCACCGGAGACCCGCTGATTCGGGTCACGGCTGACTTCGTGGCAGGCATGACCGATGAATACGCCATGCAACTGTATCAGGAGCTGCTGCTGCCGCATCCCTGGAAGGGATAAAATGCCTGCCGCGGACGCGGATCTGATATGCTTTTAATAATGGCATGAAAGGAAAATCTATGCGGAATCCGAAATCACAATGCCTGATGCTGCTCCTGCTGTGCTGGGCAGGGTTGACGCAGGCGGCTGACCAGGTGGAAAAATGGCTGACCACCCCGGATCTCAGCGCCACGCTGTCGCGACAGGAAGGCCTGGACTGGGGAAACGCAAAGAAATCCCGTGGCTATGAGATCAGGGTGGATACCGCGTCCCAATATCAGGAAATGCTGGGGATGGGGGCATCTTTTGACCATGCCTCATGCGAAAATCTCTCTAAATTGTCGCCGGATTTGCGGTCTGACGCAATCGTCCGGCTCTTCGACCCCGAAAAAGGCATCGGAATGAACCTGATGCGGATTTGCATCGGCGCTTCCGATTTCATAGGAGAACCGTATTACACGTACTGCGACCTGCCTGAAGGGGAAACGGATCCGGAGATGGCCCGCTTCTCCATTGAAAAAGACCGCGCTTACGTGCTGCCGATCATCAAAGAGGCCTACCGCGTCAACCCATCCCTCAAATTTTTTGCCTCGCCCTGGAGTCCCCCGGCCTGGATGAAAGACTCCAAACGCCTGGAAGGCGGCCGTCTGCTGCCGGAATTCTACCCCGCGTTCGCCAAATATCTGGCCAAATTTATCCAGGCCTACGAAGCGGAAGGCATTCCTATCTACGCCATTACCGTGCAGAACGAGCCCCGGATGAACGATCCGAATTATCCCACCTGCCTCTGGACGGGCGAGGAACAGCGGGATTTCATCCGGGACCACCTGGGTCCGCTGTTTCGCGAACTGGGGCTGCAAACCAAAATATGGTGCTGGGATCACAACTGGAACCGTCCGGAATTTCCCATCGCGGTGTTGTCCGATCCGGAAGCCGCCCAGTACGTGGATGGAACCGCGTTTCACCTGTACGAAGGCAAAGTGGAAACCCAGTCGAAAATCCGTGAAATGTTCCCGGATAAACACATCTATTTTTCTGAAGGGTCCGTCTTTGGCGCCCGGGGCGCCGTCAAATTGACCTCCATCCTTCAGAACTGGGCGCGGTCCTACAATTTCTGGGTCGTCATGCTGGACGAACACCGCAAACCCAACCGAGGACCTCATTCGGCCAGCGCAACCTGCGTGGAGTTACTGGATAATGGTTCGCTGCGTTGGAATTTCGACTATTACATGTACGGCCAATTTATGAAATTTATTAAACCTGGCGCAGTTCGCATAGGCGCGTCCGGCGAGGAATCACGGGTAACCGGTTTTGCCGCCTTCCGCAATCCGGACGGAACCTATGTGCTGGTCGTGGCTAACGGTGGCAGAGAACCCTGGTCCTTTGCGGTAACCAGCGGAAAGAAGCAGTTCCGGGACACGCTCCCCGCGGGATCTGTCGCTACGTACCGATGGACTGAATAAATCACAGACTTCAGATCGCCCGAATAACGTTACCACGCGGGAATAGTAAACCTGTATGAACAAGCAACCGAATAATGAACAAAAACGGTTTTCAGTAGCGGCCGGGGCATTTGCCCTGTTGCTGCTTGGCGCGCTGTGGTTTGCGGTCGGCGTGAGATCCGTCGGCGCGGACAACACCTCCGCGGATTTATCCCCCGCGGATCCTGCCAACCAGGGGCTCGAATCCCTGGCATCCGCTCAATCCGTTTATGAGACTATGCTGGCGGCCGCGCCGGCCCAGATATCCCTGATCAGCACTTTGCGGGCAGGCGACCTTTACGCGGCACTTTTACTGATCGAATCAGGTATAAGTG
>JAKOTZ010000148.1 GCA_029776995.1 Candidatus Hydrogenedentota bacterium | reverse complement strand
GGTACGTGCCGGGGACGTCCAGGGCTTGCGCATAGGCCTCCCCAAGGAGTATTTCACGGACGCTCTGAGCGGGAAAGTGCGGGATGCCGTAATCGCCGCCGTCCGCAAACTGGAAGAAGCGGGGGCATCGGTGGTTGAGGTTTCCCTCCCCCACTCTCCCTACGCGATCGCCGCGTATTACATCATCTGCACCGCCGAGGCCAGCGCCAACCTGGCGCGCTTTGACGGCATCCGGTACGGATTCCGGCACCCCGAAGCGAAAAGCATGGATGAAATGTACGACCTTTCCCGCACGGAAGGGTTCGGGCCGGAAGTGAAACGGCGGATTCTGCTGGGAACCTACGTTCTGTCCAGCGGGTACTACGACGCCTATTACCTGAAAGCCCAAAAAGTGCGTCGGCTGATCAAACAGGACTTTGACCGGGCTTTCGAGACGTGTGACGTTATCGCGGGTCCCACATCCCCTACGCCTGCTTTCGAATTCGGCGCGAAGACCGAAAACCCGCTTGAGATGTACCTGAGCGATATTTACACGATCTCAGTCAATCTCGCCACGCTGCCCGGAATGTCCATCCCCTGCGGGCTTTCGGAAAAGGGGCTCCCCATTGGCCTGCAGCTCATTGGAAAACCTTTTGATGAGATCACCCTGCTGCGCGCGGCCCGCCACCTGGAAATGATCGGCGTGACGGATATCGGCCGTCCGTCGCTCAGCTGAGGAGTATGATATGGAATTTGAAGCCGTTATCGGCATGGAAGTTCATGTGGAGATCAACAGCAGGTCCAAAGTCTTCTGCGCCTGTTCCACCGATTTCCACGCGCCACCGAACACAAACGTGTGTCCCGTCTGCCTGGGCATGCCCGGCGCGCTGCCCGTGCTGAACCGGGATATGGTCGAAAAATCCATTATGGTCGGGCTGGCGTTAAACTGCCAGATTTCCAGATGGTCCAAAATGGACCGGAAAAACTACTTCTACCCCGACCTCGCTAAAAATTACCAGATCAGCCAGTACGACCTTCCCCTGTGCCATCACGGATGGATCGATATTGAGGCGGACGGAGAAACGCGTCGCATCCGCATCACCCGCGCGCACATGGAGGAAGATACCGCCCGGAATACTCACACCATTGCCGGAGGCCTCTCCGGCGTGGATTTCAACCGCAGCGGCGTGCCGCTCCTGGAAATTGTCACCGAGCCGGACATCCGCAGCGCGCGGGAAGCGTATGACTACCTGACCGCGCTCAAGCAGCTGCTTCAGTACCTGGACGTCAGCGACTGCAACATGGAAGAAGGCTCCCTGCGGGCCGAAGCCAACGTCAGCGTGCGGCCTGTGGGTAGCGATCGGCTCGGCACCAAGACTGAAATCAAAAATGTCGCGTCTTTCTCAGGGGTCCAGAAGGCGATCGACTATGAGATCCGCCGCCAGGTGGAGGTTATCCGTTCCGGCGGAACGATCATCCAGGAGACCCGGGGCTGGGATCCGGACCGCGGCATCACCTTTTCCCAGCGGGCCAAAGAATCCGCCCACGACTACCGATATTTCCCCGAACCGGACCTCGTCCCGATCGTGGTGGATGAAGACTGGGAACAGCGTATCCGGCAAAGGCTCCCGGAGTTTCCGGCCGACCGGCGGAAACGTTTTATCACCCAGTACGGCCTGTCCGCTTATGATGCCGGCGTGCTGACCCAGACCCGGGCCATGGCGGATTTCTACGAAAGCACGGTATCCCGGGGGGCGGATGCCAAAAAAGCGGCCAACTGGATCATGGTGGAACTGCAGGGAAGATTAACCGAAGCCAACCTGGACATCAGCAGATCCCCCGTATCTCCCGACAATCTCGCAAGGCTGATCGCACTTATCGATGATGGCACCATCAGCGGCAAAATCGCGAAGGACGTGCTGAATCAGATGTTCGCCGACGGTTCAGATCCGGATACGATTGTCCGCGAAAAAGGACTGTCCCAGATCTCTGACGCAGGGGCGGTGGAATCCGTCGTCAGAGAAGTGGTGCGCAATAATCCCGACCAGGTTGCGCAGTTCCGGGCGGGGAAAGAAAAAGTCTTCGCTTTCCTGGTTGGACAGGTCATGAAAGCATCCCGCGGCAAAGCCAATCCCGCGCTGGTCAACGACCTGCTTCGAAAAGTGTTGAATGAGGAGGGGGACGCCTGATGGCGGAACGCGTCAAGGACCGTGAGCCTCTCTCCAGGGTTGTCTGGGAAAAGCTGGCCGTTTTACGGGACATCGTGGCGGATAAAAAAGCGCGGGATCTCAAGATATACGACGTGCGGAACCTGACTCTGCTCACGGACGTGTTTGTCCTTTGCAGCGTTACCAGCGAACCCCAGATGCGCGCCGTAACCAGCGCCGCTCGGGAAGAAATGAAGGAGGCGGGATATTCCATGCTGCGGCTGGAAGGCACCCACCGCAGCGGCTGGGTGGTGGTGGACTTCGGAGACGTAATCTTCCATATTTTCCGGGAGGCCGCCCGGGAATTTTATGACCTGGACCGGCTGTGGGCGGACGCGCCCGAAATCGGGGAGCATCAGATTCCGGAATTGCGCAAGGCTTCCACGGACAGGTAATATCAGAGCGTATGACCGAACAGACCACACCTCAAAATCCTTTTCCGGGCCCTCCGCCGGGAGAACCCTTTGAGGAACGGCCGGCGGCGCCTGTTCCGCCTGCAAACCCTGGCCAGGCCGCGCCCCGGCCCGTCGGTTCGCCTCCCGCCCAACCACAGGCCGGCCGCCCTCCTGCCGGCTCACCGCTTGCCGAGGCGTATGCCCCAGATCGAGCATCGCTGTACCACTTCAAACTCCTGCGGGTACTGGGTGAAGGTGGAACCGGCAAAGTCTACCTGGCTGTAGACCAGAAACGCGGAGAACCGGCCGCGGTTAAACTGTTCCATGAAAACTTCTTTCGGAACCGGCTCCACGTGCGGGATCTCGCGAAAAGCGTGCAGAAATTTAAAAAATTCAAACACGTCAATGTAGTCCAGATTTACGATTTTTACGATGGCTCCGAAGGCCGTTGCATGTCCATGGAATACGTGGACGGTCCGAGCCTCAAGTGGTATATTCTCAACCGCCCGTG
>JAKOTZ010000130.1 GCA_029776995.1 Candidatus Hydrogenedentota bacterium | reverse complement strand
CCGCGTTCAGCCCCATCAGCGCGCCTACCAGCAGGATAAATCCAACCGCCCCCGGCCGGCTCATGCCCGCTTCCACCAGACGGTGCGAAAAATGCCGCTTGTCTCCCAGAAATATCGAATCCCCGTGACGCAGCCGGATCCAGATCACGCTCAGCGTGTCGAACAGCGGCACGCTCAGGGCCAGCAGCGGCGCCACCACCGACAGCCGGGGTCCCTGGCCTTCCACGTGGAAGGTGCCCGCCACGGATACCGCCGCCAGCAGGTAGCCGTTGAACATCGCCCCGCTGTCCCCCATGAATATCCGCGCCGGGGGGCGGTTATGCCACAGGAATCCCGCCACCGACCCCATGAAAATAAACAGCAGACCTCGCGCGATAACCGTGTCGGAACCGGACTGCATGGCCAGCGCCAGCGTCGCCGCCGCGATGATGGAAATCCCGCCGCACAGCCCGTCCATGTTGTCCAGCAGGTTCATGCTGTTGGTAACCAGCACGAGCCAGAAAACAGTCAGCAGGGTGGAACTCACCGGATCCCGGAACACGAACAGTTCCGCCCGGACGCCGAACCACACGGTCAGCAGGCTGATGGCGATCTGTCCCGCCAGTTTCCATTTCGGGCGCAGCGCCTTCAGGTCGTCCACCACCCCGAGCAGGAACATCAGCAGTCCGCCCAGCAGGATGCCCAGCGCCTTGCGTTCGCCGCCCGGTCCCAGCAGGTCTTCCACGGTTTCCCGAAGCCACGCCATGCCCAGCCGGTCAATCGACAAAACAGCCGCGGCGCATCCCAGCGTCACCAGATAAAAAGTGGCCGCGATCGCCGCGCCGCCCAGCAGCGGCGTCGGACGATGGTGGATTTTGCGCCCTGCCGGATGGTCCAGCACGCCCCAGCGCAGCGCCAGGCGGCGCGCGCCTTCGGTCAGGGATGCCGACAGCGCCGTCGCGCCGCTCAGCAGCCCAATATACAGCAGCCATTCAGACAGCCAGATCTTCATCCGTTGGAAACCGTCCTTCCGCCACGGCCCGACAGGCCGCGTACTCCATCCGCGCCGCCCGGGACGCGTGAAATTCCGCGCGGACCCGGGTCCGGCCCGCGCTGCCGAGCCGCTCCCGCAGGTCGGCGTCGCCCAGCAGCCGGTTCACCGTTTCGGCCAGCGCGTCCGGGTCACCGGGCGGAACATTCAGGCCCGTCACGCCGTCCAGGTTTGCCCATTCGACGCCCGTGCCCAGCCGGGTCGCCACCACCGGACGGCCGCACGCGTGGGCTTCCAGAATCGTCAGGCCGAAAGCCTCGCTCCGCGCCACCGACGGAAACGCCACAACCGCGCACGCGTGGTAATGGGCCACCAGGTCTTCCTGGGACAGCGCCCCGGGAAACCGCAGGTTCTTCAGCCCCATCGACTCCGCCAGCGCCATGGTCCGGTCCCGTTCCGGGCCGTCCCCGGCCACCACGACCGTCGCCGGTATGCGGGCTGCCGCCCGGACCAGCACGGGAAGACCTTTATAATACCGGTGCCGACCCGCGAAAAGCACAAAAGGTTCGCCATACGCCCGGCGGAGCGCCGCCACCCGTTCCGGATCCAGCCGGTCAAAAGCTTCCGTCTCGATGCCCAGCGGCACCACCACGCACCGGTCCCGAAACGGCTGCAGCCAGGGGGAGGTCTCCATGTATACGCGGGAGGTAGGCAGAATTACCGCCGCCCGGCGCAGGAACGCGCGAAACATTGGGCCGTACAACCGCATCGCCGACGCCTGGCGCACCACGTCGCTGTGGTACCGCACCACGGTCCGCGCCATAACGCCTGCCAGTAGGCAGCCGATTTCTCCAGTCGGATTCGGGCTGTGCGCCATAACGACGTCAGCGCCCGCGCGCCGGATCAGCCGCGGAAACCCCGGCGCCACCGGCGCGCCCATCAGCCGCCCCCATTCCGCCGCCGCCGTAACCGGAATCCCGTTGCGTTCTTCCCGAACCGTCCGGAACAGGCCGCCTCCGCACACCAGCGCTTCCACGTTCGCCCACGACCGCTGGTACCGGCACATCAGCGCGATATGCCCTTCAATCCCCCCCTTAACAGGCGGATCAAAATCCTTGTATACGTGCAGCAGCTTCAATGTTTCTTTCCCGGATACGCCCCCTGCCCTGCTCCAGTATACGAAATCACGTTCTCCCCCACATACCGGCTGTGCTTTTTTACTGAAAACCGTTCTGCGATGCGAATCTCAACAGTTCAGCGTCTGGCGGCTGCGGGCTTTGAGCACGCGCCAGTCATGGATGTGCAGCGTGTCCTGTGGCTCCACGGTCACCTGCCGGTCAAAGGCCGCGCAAAGCCGGTTCAGGTGCTCCGCGTTTTCCCCCTGGAACCGTTCCGCAATATCCGGATGCACCTGCAGAATCACATGCTGTTCCCGGGTGCGGCAGAACAGCGACTGGAGCCGGCGCAGCACGTCAAACGTGACGGTGGTCACGCTCCGGACCATGCCGCTGCCTTCGCAGTACGGACACGGCTGCGACAGCATTTTGACCAGGTTGTGTTTCACCCGTTTCCGGGTCATCTCAATCATGCCCAGTTCTGAAATTTCCGACAGGGTATATTTCGCGTGGTCGCGTTTCAGGGCCGCGGTAAAAGTCTCCATCAGTTTCCGCCGGTTCTGCGGCACTTCCATATCAATGAAATCAATCACGATGATGCCGCCCATATCCCGAAGCCGCACCTGGCGCGCAATCTCTTCCGCGGCTTCCAGATTGGTCTGCAGCACGGTTTCTTCCAGATGTTTTTTTCCGGTAAACCGGCCCGTGTTGACATCAATCGCCACCAGCGCCTCGGTCTGGTCAATGCAGATATATCCGCCAGACTTCAGTGGAACCGTCCTGCGAAGGGCCTTGCTGATTTCCTCTTCAATACCCTCTTTCTCAAACAGCGGTTCCCGTCCCGTGTACAGTTTTACCCGGCGGCGAAGTTTCGGCGCGAACTGGT
>JAKOTZ010000126.1 GCA_029776995.1 Candidatus Hydrogenedentota bacterium | reverse complement strand
ACTGTGGGTACGACCGGGACGCCGAGCAGCCGTTCCAGACTTTTGTGGTTAATGCGGATTCCGCGTTTTTCGGCGGCGTCCACCATGTTCAGCGCGATGACCACCGGCTGCTTGAGTTCCAGCAGCTGTACGGTCAGGTAAAGGTTGCGTTCCAGGTTGGACGCGTCTACGACGTTGATAATCAGGTCGGGACGGTGGCATAACAGGAAATCCCGCGCGACCCGCTCCTCCTGAGAATATGCGGTCAGGCCGTAGCATCCCGGGAGGTCTACCGCGTTGAAAGGGATCTGGCTTCCTCTGGCGTGCCCTTCTTTAATCTCAACGGTAACGCCCGGATAATTGCCCACGTGGCGGGAAGCGCCGGTTATCGCGTTGAAAAGGCTGGTTTTTCCGGCGTTGGGGTTGCCTGCGATGGCCACGATCCGATTAGGGCGGGCAGGGGAGACTTCAGTTGGGCTGGGGAGGAGCAATGCGTTCCACCTCGATGTGCCGGGCTTCTTCCAGGCGAAGAGCCAGACGATAATCCTTTACAACAATTTCCATTGGATCACCAAGGGGCGCGTGCCGCTCAACCCGAAGTTCCGTTCCGGTTGTGATGCCCATATCCAGCAGTCGCCTGCGAATACCGTGGCTGTGCCGCCCGCCGTATACGGCTTTTACCCGCGCCCATTCTCCCTGGTTGAGATCGTAAAGGGTCACCAGTGCAGAATGCGCGGATGCTGTTTGATCTTCAGTCCGGATAACGGACTGGAATATATTTCCATGCCGCCGTTTTTTTCGGCCGATCTGTCTGAACCACTTATTCCACATGGTGAATGCCAGTTTGACCTTTTACTGGTCCGGATCCGTCCTCTCGGAATTGCGGGCAGTTGCCGGGTCCGGCCGGACAATTCGAACACGCGTCACAGGCGGAAGCTTTTCCGGACAAAGAACGCCGTGAGTAACGCCATACTGCCCAGGCTGCCACGCCCACAATCGCCAGAACCAGTAACGTATCCATCGGGAGCTCCCTGAACGGCAATACGCTTGTTTATTATGCTTAGCAAGGAGCAAGTTCAGTATACAGAAACAAACGAATATAAGACAAAAATCCGATTTTTTGGGGCAATTCAGCGCAAATTGGACATTGAACCAGAACAAAGACGAGCTTCTGCCCGTCAAAAACGGGCGCGCATGTCTTCGAGCGGGCCGTAAACGTCACGGATCCGGTAGGTCTGTCCATCAACCGGGTCTTTGACCTGCCCCTGAAACCGCCCAAAATACTGGTAGTAATCCATGGCGGCCAGAATCAGCTGGTGCTTTTCACGGCGACTTCCTTCGGCGGTAAAAACCAGGTCTATGCCGCCATCAGCGGAACGTATTTCATAACGGCCGGGCGAGCCGGCCGGAGTAATTGCCGCGGGATTCAGAAGCCGGATTTTGCCGTCAATCCAGAGCGCGTCTTCGCCGGGCTCTTCCGGCGGCGTCATCTGATTGACCAGGTTGATCATGATTTCCCGACCTGTATCAATCCGGGTTGCAAAACTGGCCCAGCGCCAACGGGTGAGATATGGGTAGTAAGTCAGCTGTTCGTCCAGGTTTCCCAGGTCCCGCTCGGGGGTATATTCGAAGGTGTCTCCGCCTATCCGAACCGTACCTTCCAGGCGTACCGGGGATTTATGGGTATACGTGTGATGTGCCGGTTTAATAGGCATGCTGAAAACCAGGGGATCTATCTGGTCAAGGGGTTGATGCAGCATCAGGTCAATTTGAAGCGGAGGCGTGTCATTCTCCCCCGCAAAGGAAGCTTTGATTCGATGATAACCTTTTTCTAAACAGTGTTCAAAGAGAACGCTGTTTCGACGGTCCTCGCATACCAGCCTGGCGTTCCAGAGGGTATCGGGCATCCTGACGCGCCAGGGCAGGGTCACGATGGACCAGTCATATTTTTTTCCAGT
>JAKOTZ010000120.1 GCA_029776995.1 Candidatus Hydrogenedentota bacterium | reverse complement strand
GGATACCTGCGCGCGGTGCGCCATGGATTACTGGGCAGGCGCGATAAGGCGGAACCAGGTTTCCCCCTGGCTGCGGGAACTGCTGATCACCCGCCCCTGGCTGCCTGAAATCCAGCAGGAAACGCGCGCCGCGCTGAAAAAAATGTATCGCGCGCTGGTCTACAACCAGGATATCGCTGACGCGCTGTCGCCGCTCCAAATCCCCTGCCAGGTCATCCCTTCGGGCATCGATCTGAACCATTTTCCCGCAAGCCCCTGGGATAATGTCCGACGTGAACCTCCCGTGGTATTCATGCCGGGCAGGGCCGAGGACCCCGTGAAAGGGTTTTCCGTGCTGCTGCGCGCCTGCGGCATGCTGATTGATCGGGGCATTTCCCTGGAGCTGCGCGCCACGATCGCGCCATCCCCGGACCTGCCCGAATGGGTTGCTCCCCTTGGCTGGCTTTCCCGCAAGGATCTATACGCGCATTACGCGGAAGCGGCGGTTGTGGCAGTCCCCTCTGTCTGGGAAGAGCCTTTCGGCCTGACCGCGCTGGAGGCCATGGCCATCGGCCGTCCCGTCATCGCGTCCGCTGTCGGGGGACTTCGGGAAACGGTCCGGCATGGAGAAACGGGGCTGCTTGTTCCCCCCGGGGACCCTGTCGCCCTGGCTGAGGCTATCCAGGAACTGCTGACCCATCCGGAACGCGCCCAGGACATGGGGACGCGGGGATCAGACCGGGTGAAACAATACAGCTGGGACCACATTATGCGGCAGTACTATTATCCGCTTTGGCGGCCCTTTCTGCCGGAGATTCCTGCGGACTATGCCTAATGGTTCCACAACAGGACCTTTGTCCGGGTTGCGGCTGGCGGTAGTCGACCTGCTGTTTTCGTGGCCGCCCAACGGGGGGGCGGACGTGGACCTGTTCCACGTCATGCGGGGCTTGGCTGAGGCCGGCGCATCGTTACAGCTTTACTGCCTCCATGTAACCGGATCCTGGGAACGGGGACGCATTACAGCGCCCGATCAGCTGCCGTGCCCCGTCCACGTTATAGAATGTTCACGCAACGCGCTGTGTGCCGATTTTTTGGCGCAAACACTGGAAGCTCAATTCCGAATCTGGTCCCCCGATCTGGTGTTGCTGGCCCACGGATTCACGCTGAAACCCCTGCTCCTGGAGCGCCTTGGCAGCTCATGGCCGGTAATCTCGCGATATTACGCGCACGAGATGGCCTGCCTTCGGGACCCGAAACGGTTCCTGAACGGCGCTCCCTGTCCCAGGCACTGCCTGCGGGACGCCGTTCCCTGCGGGGAATGCGCGACGTCCCATCTCATGTCGGGGATACGGTCGGGCCGTTGGAATGCGTGGACCGAGGAATTCGTCGCGTCTGGCGCGTGGCGGGCCGAGTGGGTGGAGACCGCCAAGCGGGGTATCCGGGCCGCGGCCGCCCTGGTGGTTTCCAATACGGAACTGGCCCGGGAAGCGAAGCACTTCCATCCCAATGTGTTTGTGGTACCCGGCGGCGCCAATGTCAGCGATTTTTCTTTCAGGCCGGAACCGTTCCGGGCATCCACCGATCCCTTCCGCATATTCATGCCGGGCCGCTGCGACGACCCGACTAAAGGGCTTCAGGTATTCCGGGAGGCCGCCGCGCTGCTGGTCCAAAGAGGATTTGTCCTGGATTGCTGCTGCACCCATCCGGACCCGGCCTGGTCGGAACCGCCGGTGCGGTCGCTGGGCTGGCTGACCAAAGAAGAAACTGCTGAAGCCTATTCCAGCACCCATATTGTAGTCGTACCCAGCGTCTGGCATGAACCGTTCGGATTGGTGGCGGTCGAGGCCATGGCAGCCGGCAAGCCGGTGGTCGCGTCGCGGTCTGGCGGACTGGCCGACATCATTGTGGACGGCGAAACCGGCCTGCTGGTCCCCCCGGGCGATCCCCGCTGCCTCGCTGAGGCGATCGCACGGCTGCTTTCGGATCCGAATATCCGCAACAGCATGGGCATCGCCGGCAGACAACGGGTCGAAGAACATTACGACTGGCACGCTGTCATCCGGCGGCACTATATTCCGCTCCTGACCGGCCTAGTCGGCAAATAAAACGGACTTAAGACGATCGCGCCACCTATCCGCAGGCCGCCGCAACATGCCTATCACACCCAACCGGCTCCCAAATACCCCGCCGGCTTCCGGCCGCTGTTCGAACACCAGCCGGCCAAACGTGTACAATAGTGCCCAGGACCGGCCCGTCGCGCGGCCGCCATCAGACTGTCCCGTTCCACAAAAAACCAGCCGCAAGAACTACAGAAGAGGAATAGGCCATGAATATGCTTGAACAATTCAGCCTGCAGGACAAAGTGGCTGTCGTGACCGCCGGCGGGGGCGTACTGTGCGGCGCCATCGCGGAGGCTATGGCACAGGCGGGCGCCACGGTCGCAGTTGCCGACCTGCTGACTGAACAGGCCGAAGCCCGGGCTAAAACCATCCGCCAGAACGGAGGCACCGCGAACGCGTACTATATGGACGCGTTCCGCCGGGAAACCATCGAAGAAGCCCGCGACAAAATCCTGGCGGACTTCGGGAAAATCGACATCCTGGTAAACGGCGTGGGCGGGAACATGAAAGCGGCCACCACCGCTCCTGACCTGTCTTTTTTTGATATTCCCGCTGACGCCCTGATGCGGGTAGTCGACCTGAACCTGGTGGGAGGCGTAATTGTTCCCACCCAGGTATTCGTAAAGGCCATGCTCGCCAACCCCAACGGCGGCGCCGTGATCAATATCTCCTCGATGAACGCGTTCCGGCCGCTGACGCGCATTCCGGGATACAGCGCCGCCAAGGCCGCCGTCAGCAATTTTACCCAGTGGCTTGCCGTGCACCTTGCCCAGGAGTACCAGCCCCTGGTCCGGGTCAACGCCATCGCGCCCGGTTTCTTCCTGACCGAACAGAACCGCTATCTGCTGACGGACAAGGACACCGGCGCGCTGACGGCCCGGGGACAGGCCATCATTTCCCATACGCCGATGGGACGGTTCGGCGCGCCGGAAGACCTGCTGGGTACCGCGATCTGGCTGGCCAGCGACGCGTCCCGGTTTGTCACGGGCGTGGTCATCCCCGTGGACGGCGGATTTTCGGCATTTTCCGGCGTGTAAAGGTTGCGCTGAACAGATGCGCCCAACAAGATAAGGAAAGGTTAAGATGAGTGATCCAGTTGCCGCTCTGAAATCACGACAGCCCGCGCGGGAATTCCTGATTGCCATCGACTCCGACGGCTGCGCGTTCGACACCATGGAGATAAAACACAAAGAATGTTTTATCCCCAATATCATCCGGTACTGGAATCTGCAGCCGGTTTCGAAGTATGCCCGCATGGCGGCGGAATTCGTGAACCTTTATTCGAAATGGCGTGGCATCAACCGTTTCCCGGCCCTGCTCATGGTGTTTGACCTGCTGGCGGACTGGGACGCGCCGATGGCCCGGGGGATCCGGCTGCCAGACGTACCCACCCTGAGAAAGAGGGTGGAAACGGAAACCAAGCTGGGCAATCCGGCCCTGAAAGCCTACTGCCAGGAACACAGCGCGGACGAGGCGG
>JAKOTZ010000107.1 GCA_029776995.1 Candidatus Hydrogenedentota bacterium | reverse complement strand
TATTGTATCAGACCCTAAGGCTGTTCGCGGGGATTTCAGCAAAAGCCGAATAAAAAGCAAGGTTGCGGCATCTCCTGACATGCTGATAAGATTTCTTCATAACCAATCCGTGAAGCCTCGCCGGGTGGTGGGCAAAGGATCAGGAGTACTGCGGTACGGTGGAGAAAAAATACACGCTGATCGATAATGCCGCTGAGTGGCCTGCCTGCATCAAACGTCTTCAGGAAGCGACACGGATTGCCGTGGATCTGGAAGCCAACAGCCTGTATTCCTACCGGGAGCGGATCTGCCTGATTCAGGTGGCCACGGATACTGAAATCTTTATTATTGATCCCCTCAGCAACGCTTTTGATATCGCGCCGCTGCAAGAACTGTTCGAAAATGGAGGTCTCGAAAAGGTTTTCCACGCGGCTGATTATGACCTGATGCTTCTGAAAAGCCGCTATGGATGGGACGTGAAAAACCTGTTCGATACCATGGCGGCGGCGCGCGTGCTCGGCTTCAAACAGTTGGGGCTGGCTGCGTTGCTGAAACACTTTTTTAACGTAACCATCGACAAACGGTACCAGCGCGCGGACTGGGGAAAACGGCCCCTGCGGCCGGATTATCTGGCCTACGCCGCCAACGACACGCGCTTCCTGCTGCCCCTTCGGGATCTGCTGGAACGGCAACTCCGGGAAAATAACCGATGGCATGAGGCCTCATCCATTTTTCAGTCCATGACAAGCAGCATTGTGCCTGTTCAGCGGGAATTCGATCCGGAACGTTTCTGGAAGATTGCCGGCGCCCAGGATCTTTCACCCCGGGGATTGGCCGTCCTTAGGGCGCTGTACATTTTTCGCGACCAGGAAGCGCGTAAACGGGATCTCCCCCCTTTCAAGGTCCTGAACGATGAAATCATGGTCCAGTTGGCCGACGCAAGCGCCCGGGAAGCTCGGATCCCTGAAGACAATCCGGGTTTTCGCAAACTGCACGCCCGTTTCGGAGAGTCGTTGGTCCGCGCCATCAGGCAGGGATTGAAAAATCCTGTGCCGGTCCGGAGTCGGCGCGCTGCCGTAAAAAAGGAAAACGGATTCTCTTACCGGCTTGACCTGCTCCTGAACTGGCGGAAAGAAAAAGCACGTGCTCGGGGAGTGGAATCCGACGTGATCCTGTCCAGACGTGCGGCACGGGCTATTGCCGAAACAAACCCCGAAAATCTGGATTCCCTGCGAGATGTTTTCGGTGTGGGCATCTTCACTGTTGAGCAATACGGACAGGAAATTTTGGAGGTGCTGTCTGCCGCCAATATAAAAGCCCGCGAGTCCTCTCCAAAATCCGAAACAACTCCTGGATCGTCATGACTCCCCGCTCTTTCTGGAACAGACTGACTGCCCGATCGGATGCGGATGCTATTTCCCTATATCCGCGTACGGATCTTGTGTTGAAACTTGAATGGTTCTTAGTGCTGGGCCGGTATTTACTGTATTTTGCCGCCCTGCTGCTGAAATTAATTTCGCCGGATACGGACTGGTTCCCTTTGCTGATTCCGGTGACGGCCTCTGCCATCCTGCACAACATTTTTGCCCACTGGGCGCTGTACACGCGCAGATACCACCTCTTTTTTTCTCCGCTGAACCTTTTCATTTACATTGGGAGAATTACGTTCCTGGTGGCAATCACCGGGGCTGGAACCAGTCCCATGGCGCCGCTGTACGCGCTGGTTATCATGGGCATGAACCTGTACAGCCCCCATTCCAGAAAAATCCCATGGGTAACCGCTCTGTGCTGTTCCGTATACGCTTTCATCACGCTGGGGGGCGCGTGGTTCTACGGGCTGGACGCCCTGGATTACAGGATTTACGCCAATCTCGCGCTGATGGTCGCGACCGGATGGATTATCAGCATGATCAGCGAACTGCTCCACGGCATGGAGGAAACCAAGCGGATTCAGGAACACCAGTTGCGGGATTACAGTGATACGCTGCGGGCAATCCTGGACCACACGGCGGAACCCATATTGGTTTTTGACGACAAGGAAAAAATTACGGAAGCCAACGCGCAGGCTGAAGCCTATTTTGGCATCAGCAAATCCGAGTTGCTGGGCAGGCGTTTCCGGGAATTTCAGTTTGACGATGGGTTGCTCACCGACCGCATGTCGATAATCCGCAGTAAGAGAAATTGGACTGGAGAAATACTGATGACCCTGCCTGATGGGTCGGAAAGGCCGGTTGAACTTCGGGTGCACTCTTTTCAAAGTGGCGGAAAACGCCTCTATGTCGGGCTGGTCCGCGACCTGACCCGGGAAAAAGAGTTGGAGGAAATGCGGCGGGCCACCCAGGAACAGCAGGAAAAAGCCAACCGGGAACTCCACCGGCTGTACCGGATCCGAACCGCGTTTTACGTGGATATCGCCCGCAGGCTTCGATCCCCGCTTACGGCTACTGCCGGCCTGCTGGCCATGCTGCTGGACGAGGAGCTGGGCGAACTGTCAGACGACCAGCGCAAGGCCCTGCAGAGCTGTAGGCGGAGCATCCGGCGAATGATTGAGCTTGTCAGTGAGGCTTTCCATGAAGTGGACGCTCCGCTTTCCCTGCTGTTGCCAACAGAGGCGTCTCAATCCACAGATTCCATGCAGACTTCGGCTGTATCTTCCGAAAACGGCGACGGTGCCATCCCCCTGTCTGTCGATAAGGACCCCGACTAATCCTGAACGGCCCGCGATGCCGACCCCGCCGAAAAGCACCACGTCGCGTGCTGTGCATCCATCGGTCGGTCCACCAGCGCCCAGATGACCAGCACGGCCAACGAAACCGGCACACTGACCACAACAGGGTCTACCACGTTCCAGGTCGCGCTCCACGCCGGAGAAGAAAGGCAGGGTTTCCCAAATAGCCTGGCGCATATGCCCAGCGCTCCGGCGGTCTTCGCGTTAACAAAGGCCATCCAGAACATATTGGTTAGAAAACCCGTTACCATCGAGGCAATGACCGCGCGATGGTTCGGACGGCCCCAGTACAGGCCAACCAGATAAGCCGGCAGAAACGCGCCCGCGCAGATACCGAAGAACACGGCTGTGGCCACTGCGATCACGCTGTCGCCGGCAAGGTATCCCAGCCCCAGGGAAACCAGCAGTCCCAGCGCGATTCCGATACGGGTCAGCAGCACAGAGTTCCCGCTCTTAAACTGCTCGAAAAGATCCTTTCCCAGAGCCGATCCTATGGTGTGCATCTGACCGGAAAGGGTGCTCATCGCCGCTGAGAGCAGCGTCAGCAGAAAAATGACTCCAAACCATCTGGGCATAGCCCCCTGAATGTACAGCGGGATAATCCGATCCACGTTCCCTTTCATAGTCGTATTGGAGGAGACCGTCCGCGCGATGGCAATGAGTCCCGGGCGAAGGATATCCCATTCCCCAGCACCATTTTTTTCTATCCGCAGTCCGGGCGTCTTCAGCACCAGCCGCGGCGCCGACATCGGATCATCCATCGGCAGCCGGTACGCCACAAACGTTTTCGCGCGCGACAAAACTTCGGGATCCGCATCTGCCGGTACCGGTTTCAACACGCTGTTCCCGTCCGCCCCAGGATCCAGTAAGACCTGTTCATCAATTACCTTGCAGGTGATGGCTTCGTGCTGGTAAAAATAGACATTGGACAATGCCCCAACCACATAGGCCACCCCCACCATCAGAAAGATAAAAATGCCCCCGGCCACCACAGCCCGGTTCAGGTCTTTCTGTGATTTCACCGTCATGAAACGCACAATCAGCTGCGGCTGCGCCAGCACCCCTATCCCCACCCCCATAATGATCGTAGACACCACAATCCACCAGAGGTTGTACTGTTGCGCCGCTGACGGATCCGCTCCCGGCGCGGCCCAGCCGAAACGGGGCATGGCGGTCCAACCCTGGTGGCCAATATTTTTCAGCGAGGGAGGAACCAGTTTCTTCATTCCGGTCAGCTGGGTATGCGCTTCGAGTACCCCGCCCAGGCTGGCATAGGTCCAGATGAAGAGGAACAGCATTCCCCCGGCCATGATGGCTCCCTGCAGCGCATCCGTCAGCAACACGCCTTTTATGCCGCTGGGAATGACATAAGCCACTACAACCAGCGCGAAAATCATCAGGGCCACTGACATGGGAATATCAAAAGCGGTCGCGATAAATTCGGCGCCTCCCCGAAGCACCGCCATCGCGTACAGCGGCATAAACACGAATATAATGGATGCGGCAAAAACCTGAATAAAGCGGCTGTTGTAGCGTTTGGCCAGAAACTCGGGAAAAGTATGGGCGTTCATGTGATGCCCCATCCGCCGGGTTCTGCCGCCAAACACCACGAAAGCTAAAAAGATACCCACGAAAATGTTCAGGAACACCAGCCAGAGCAGGCTCATGCCGTAGGTGGCTGCCACACCGCCGAAGCCGACTATGGCCGACGTGCTGATAAAGGTGGCGCCATATGAAAGCGCCATGATCACTGGATGAGCATTCCGGCCGGCCAACAGGTAGTCCGCTGCGGAACGGGTCCCCTTATACCCCTTGTAGGCCAGCCATATCACAGTCATGATGTAAAGGGTCACGGCAACAACGGTAAAAAAGTCCATAACCTATCCCTCCCGCCTGATTTGCCGGGTAACATATTGACTCGCAAAACAATGCCGCTAACGCACCGGCAGACACCGGCAAAGCCATATCAAGTTTGTAAATCAGGAGGCATCATATACCACATCAATCCCGAAAAAATAATCCTCTTTACCGGAGCCCTGAAACCCATATTGGCCTTAAAAGGTCGTTTTTTCTATAATGCGGCAGAGGCGGGAGGAGTGTGCCGTCTCAATTTGCCCTGGTAAGGTATCGGTAAAAACTTTTGGAGTGGAACCATGTTTAAAAAAATCCTGGCAGGTATCGGAATCGCGCTGGCCGTCATCATTCTGGCAGCCGTGGGCATACGCGTCTGGGCGGATGCCACTTATTTTTCCGAATATGACCCCAAAGCTCCTTTCAACGTCAATGTTAAGGAGGTAACCATCGTCAACCAGGGGGATCCGCAGAAGGAATACCAGCTGATCCATTTTTATTTTGCCGGCGTGAACGGAGAAATGGTCCCAACGCTGATGACCCTCCCCAATAAAGGCTGGGAGAAATACCCGGTTGTAATCTTTCTCCACGGGATCGGCCAAAAGAAAGACTTTTTGAAGGAAATAACGCTGCCCTTCGCGCAGACCGGTTTTGCCATGGCCTGCTTTGACCAGCTCATGCAGGGGGAACGGAAACTTCCACCCGAGGCTAACTGGCTGCAAAAGTACCAGGCCTTCCGCAAACGTCCGGGACGCACCATCATGGAAACCAGACGGCTGATTGATTACCTGAGCGGCCATCCCCAGATCGACAGCCGCCGAATCTACCTGGTAGGCGCCAGTTACGGCGCCATCACCGGCAGTACCGTAATGGCGTTTGATAAACGGATCCGGGCGGGCATCCTGGTGTACGGCGGAGCCAATATTCCGCTTATGCTTGACGCCCCCCTTATCCGCCGGGAAGGCGGCTGGCTGGTTTCGTTGGCCAAGCCCGTCGCCTGGTTCTGCCTAAGCGTGGCGGACCCGAAACACTACGCGGGGGGAATTGCGCCAACTCCGGTGTACGTCCAGGCAGGCAGCCATGACCAGCTGGTCTGGCCGGAGGCCAGCAAAGCCCTGATAAAGGCCATTGGCACCCCCACCAAGGTCTCCTGGTACGACTCCGATCACATCGGGGCAGACCGTGACACCAATTTCGCGAATACCAAGCAGGTGCTCAAAGACGGGCTGACCTGGCTGCTGGAATACGACGACCCATTCCGCTCGGAAGACCAAAAGGTTACCGAGCTACCTTCCTTTGAAATCGGTGACGTGTAAGCGCCGGGTAATCAGCGGCAGGAACGGAGCACCTGACGTGTCTGGGCAGGATTGTTGGTGATAATCGCATCCACGCCCATGCGCGCCAGCCGGCAGATCTGTTCCGGATCATCAACAGTCCATACCGCCACCGTTTCACCCTGTTCCCGAAGCTGTTCCAGCCGTTCCGGGGTAAGGTTATCTTTACTCACGTTGAATCCGGCCACACCGATTGCCCTGCCGAAACGGATATAACGATCCCAATTCTCCGGGTGTTCCGGATCATATCCTCCCAGGAACTCTACCCGCATATCCGGGGCTTCCGCCCGCGCCACCGCGCAGACCGCCGGAGAAAACGACTGTATCACGATCCGTTTCCGCATCTTTCGGTCGCGCACTTCCTGGATTACCTTCCGGGTCAGCGTCACATCCCGGAACCGGGCGTCATCCAACAACCGCACCAGCCTGTTCAACCGTTCCGGCTGCGGCACGTCAAGTGATGCGATAGATTCCATCTCTGCCAGCAGGGATGTCGGAATCTCCGCGCCTTTAATTTCAATGTAAACGCCGATGCCTCCATCCCGCGCCAGATCCAGCGCTTCACCAAGCGTGGGTACCCGTTCTCCGGCGAACCGGGAAGAAAACCAGCTTCCCACGTCGACCCGCCTGACTTCCTCCAGGGTAAGCTCCGCGATGGCCATATCCAGCCCACCGGTTCGCTTCAACCGGTCGTCGTGACACACGACTGTGTGCCCGTCAGAGGTCATGTGGCAGTCCAGCTCAAACCAGTCCGCTCCGGCGGATATGGCCTGGCGGAAGGACGCAAGGGTATTTTCCGGCGCCTGCGCGGAATCACCCCGATGGGCAATCACATCAATCGCCCCCCCCTTCACTCCTTTCGGGACGCCGCCGGTAGTCGCGCATCCCACACAGAAAAGGGCGCCGGCAAAGGAAATCATTACAATCCGCATAACCATGAACCTCCCGCTCGCGCGTAAATTTGCGAACGTATTCTATTCCCTGTTACTGGCGCATCTTCAATTCGCGCTTGAGAATTTTTCCGGTCGGCCCTTTGGGGAGATCTTCCAGGACGACAACTTCTTTGGGCCACTTGTAGCGGGCGGTATGCTCCTTCAGATATTCCATAATCTCTTCGGGGGTCAGCATTTCCCCGGCAGCCGGAGACACGTATACCTTAACTTCTTCCCCGCGCGCTTCGTCGGGAACGCCCACCATTGAGGCTTCCCGAACCTTGGGATACCGGTAGAGCACTTCTTCTATTTCCCGCGGATAGATATTCATGCCTCCGCGAATAATAATGTCTTTCTTTCGGTCAAGGATATAGAAGTAGCCGTCTTCATCCATCTTGCCGATGTCACCGGTGAGGAACCACCCGTCGATAATCGCGGCGGCCGTAGCCCGGCTGTTGTTGTGATATCCCTTCATCACGTTGTGCCCCCGGATGACAATTTCTCCAACTTCTCCGGGCGGGGCGAACGTGCCGTCATCGCGGCGGATCCGCATCTGAACCCCCCAGATGGCTTTACCGATGGAGCCCACCCTTACCTCCTCGCCCGGCAGAGTAAAAGAAGCGACCGGGCTGGTCTCAGAAAGACCGTATCCCTCCAGAATGGTAATGCCGTAACGTTCCTTGAATCGCCGGTGCACTTCCTCCGGCAGGGCGGCGCCGCCCGAAACCGCCATCCGGATACTTGAAAAGTCGTATTTCTGCCATTCCGGATGGTTCAGGATAAAGAAATACATGGTTGGAACCATGGCCACAATCGTTACCCTGTCCCGGGCGATCACCTGCATGGCTTTTTCCGTTTCGAACCGGGGAAGCATGGTCAGGGTTGCCCCCGACAGCAGCCCCGCGTTCATCAGGCAGGTCTGGCCGAAAGAATGAAACAGGGGTAAGGTCACCAACGCCACATCGCCCGGCCGGGACTGCACAATGTCCCGGGCGCTGTAATACGCGTTGAAAAACATATTGAAATGAGACAGCTCTGCGCCTTTCGGAGCGCCTGTCGTGCCGGAGGTGTAAAGGATCACGGCGGTATCATCCGGCGAGGTAATCTCAATGTCCACATCCTCCCCGCCGGCAAGAAACAGGTTGAAATTTTCACCGTATTCCGGAGAAGTCAGGTCATCCGGCGCGGACACCACGATGAAGTGCTTGCACTCGGGAGCGGCTTCGGCGGCTTTGCGCGCCTGCTCTTCAAACAGTTTAAACGCAAAAAAAGCCTTGGCTCCGGAATCCTGCAGATAGTGTCGGATTTCTTCGTGCTGGAAAAGGACATTCACCGGCACCACCACCGCTCCGGCATGCAGAATGCCATAGTAGATTATGGGAAAGTGCGGCGTATTGGGAATCATCATCGCTACGCGGTCTCCCTTTTGGATCCCGCGTGCCTTCAGCGCGCCGGCCACCTTTCGCGCGTACAGCGCCACCTGTTCATAGGTAAGTTGGTGCTGATCCAGCATTACGGCCGTGGTCGAGGGATATTTTTCCGCGTTTTCCTGAAGAAAATGGGCCAGATTCAGCATGCCATACCCTTTCCTGGAATATTCCCGATCCTGCCAGCGCAGATCATAACTGATAATAATTGAAAAAATTAGGGTCAGTCAAACTGGTGGGACACTTCCTTGCTTTTCTCCCACACCTTGCGGACATCCTTCTGGATCTCCTGGACCGCCGGATGCTCCTGTATGGGAACCGGGGTATTGACCACCGGCGTTTCCGAAGACCAGCGGCAGGTAAATTCGGTCTGAGCGGCGCGAATGCGCAGCTTCATCTCCTGGATCGCCCCGGTTGATCGGTCAACCAGGAAATACAGCTCTTCCCGGGGAAATATCAGCAGACAGCGCCTGCCGAACACGCGAAGGGCGCCTTGCATACTCTCTTCGAGATGCCCGTCCCGGATAATCTGCACCGGAAGAATTCTGCGCCCATCGGGCGTCTCCAGCCATATCTCCACCCCCCGAAGCCCTACAGCGTCGTACGCGATGCTTTGGTCGGCAAATGCCGACTTAAGCCTGCACTCCAGCATTGCGAAACGGTCCCCAGGCAGGGTAAGCGCCGCGGCCCATTCCGGCGTCGGCGCGTCAGCCTCCGGACCTACCCAAACCGCCCAGCTTTCCGGAGAAAACAGCGTCGGGTAAGGACCCTTTTCCCACTGGATCGCTCCACCGGAACGTACTGGAGAGAACGGCACCTGGATGCCGGGCCGCACCACAGACTGGTCCGAATCTGTCTCTGTTTTTTGGAAGCTCGCGCACCCCGGCTGTAACACGGCCCCAACAGCCAGGATTATCCCGGCTGCCGCACTCAGTCTCCAGCGCTTTGCGAGTCCAGAAATCGTGGCTATTCTCCCCGCTTTACGTTGAAATTCCGGCGTGCTTTGCCGGGTTCCTCCAAGGGTTTCACGTCATCCGGACGGTCCGGCGCCGGCGTCTCCACAGACGTGCCGCTCTCTGTGGTGACCTTCGTGGTAACGCCGCTTTCGAACGGCGGCGGGCGGTCCATCGCACTGGATCCATCCGCGCCGCCCTTGCCGAAGAAACGCAGTTTCATCTCCCCTTCCGGCGTCCGCATATTAATGATCCCGGTGGGCGTCACATCCGGAGCAACCCAAAGTTCTATATTTTTTCCGTCCGGTTTAATCACTTTCACGTGACAGGCGTTCACTGGTCCTGACGGCGTCTCCACGGATTCGGCGCCGACGACCTCGATCTGCCCGCCGGCAAGATCTCCCCCCGGCAACGCGTCCAGGTTCTTCAGATCCAGCGGGCGCGGAGGATCATAGCCCTCCCGAACCTGTCCATCAAGAATCCGCCCCGCCTTGTCCCCCGTCGATTCAATCAGCACTTTATAGAGCACCGGAAAGCCCACTCGCGGCACGATTTCCGTCTCCAGCCACACCCCTTCCGCCTTGTTCTTTTTATCGGCGCCCAGGATGGCCTGCCGCATAAACAGCGTGTCCCCCGACTGGAAATCCTGCAGGTCATACCAGGCGAAGATACCCTGCTCACGGGCGATAACTTCTCCCCGAACGACCCGCTTCGCCAGGGTGTCACAGCCTGTATCGTTTAGCGTAGCCGATTCGACAGGGTCCTCGGCCATAACGCCACCCATCAGAAAACCCACGACAGACAGCAACAGCAACCCGCTGCAGGAAAAACCTTTCATGCCCCCTTCATTTTTAAAACCCACAGTGCTAAACATATGCTGCAAAACCTGTTATAAACCCTTGCTGCCATGCAACCAGCGGTCCACCCAGTACC
>JAKOTZ010000093.1 GCA_029776995.1 Candidatus Hydrogenedentota bacterium | reverse complement strand
GTTTCGCGGGCGGGGAGGCAGGCCATTCTGGGCGGCGCGGGGAGTTACGCTGTCGGTGCGGCCGGGGGAGGTATTCGGGCTGATCGGCCCGAATGGCGCCGGAAAAACCACCCTGTTGCGCATGATCGCCCTGATGATGCGGCCTGATGAGGGGGAAATTTATATCAATGGGGAATCCGGCCGAGAATTTCCGGACAGGCTGCGGCACAGGATCGGTTTCGCTTCCGGGAATACCCGTCTGTATGGGCGGCTGACCCCAAGGGAGACCCTTTTCTTTTTTGGTCGGCTCTACGGCATGGGCCGGCAGGAGATCGCGCGGCGGATTGAAGAACTCACCGGGATGTTTGACCTGGGGCCATTCCTGGACGCGCGGTGCGAGACCCTTTCAACCGGACAGCTGCAGCGGGTTTCCATCGCCCGGGTGGTGCTTCATGATCCTCCGCTGCTGGTACTGGATGAACCGGCAAACGGTTTGGATGTGCTTACCAGTGAATCACTGTTTCGCTTTATTCGCGCGGCCGGCCGGCGGGGAACCGCGGTAATCCTGTCGATGCACCAGATCAGCGCGATCGAAAACCTGTGTACCCGGGTGGGGCTGATGCATGAGGGCATCCTGATCCGGCAGGGCATTCCCGCCGAAATCTGCCGCGAAACGCGCCAGCCCGACCTGCAGTCCGCTTTCATCCATCTGGTTTCCGGAGAAGATGTCGGGGACAGGGGGCGGCGCTCGTGAACTGGCGGGTACTTCAGACGCTGTTTGTCAAAGAAATGCTGGAAACGTTCCGGGACCGGCGCACCCTCTTCATGATGATCGGCCTGCCCGTTCTGCTTTACCCCTCCGTGCTGCTGATCGGCGCCCAGGTGGCGCTGCTTCGCCAGGAAAGGATAGATAAAGGGGTGTCCCGCGTTTACCTGGAGACCGCAAGCCTGCTGGATATGCCGCTGATACGCCCCTGGCTGGAAGCATCCGGGAAAATTTCCGTGGTGTACACGATCATGCCGCGGGCAGCCCTTCGGGACGGAGAGATAGATCTGATCGCCACGGTGAAAGCGCCGCTGTCGGAGACTTTTTTTGCCCGGAAACCGCTGGCCGTTGAATTGCTGTACGACGTGACGGAACAGCGCTCGCTTGAAGCCCTCGACCGGGTGGACAGGCTGCTGAAAGACGTTGCGGAACGGGAACAGCGGCGGCGCCTCGAAGAGCGGGGAATCGATCCATCGGAGGTTATGCCCCTGACAGTCAGCCGGGTGGACCTGGCGGGAAGCGCGAAGGTGGCCGGATCGATCCTGGGCGCGCTGCTTCCGGCGCTGTTGATCATTATTACCGCGCTGGGTGCGTTTTATCCGGCTGTGGACCTGACGGCCGGTGAAAAAGAACGGGGAACGCTCGAAACCCTTCTTTCAACGCCGGTGACCCGTTCGGAACTGGTTACCGGTAAGTTCCTGGCGGTTTTCTGTCTGGCCATGCTGACGGCCATGGTAAACCTGGTGGCGCAGTTGGGGACTATGTATGTGTTTTTGGGCCAGGTTTCCGAAACGCTGCCCGCCGCGTTTTCCGCGCTGCTGCGGAATCCGCTCCCGCTGCTGGCCGTCATTCTGGCCATTATGGTTCCTATGGCATTGCTGCTGTCTTCGCTGATGATGGCGGTCTGCCTGTTCGCCAGAAGTTTCAGGGAGGCGCAAACCTTCCTTACGCCGGTAATGCTGCTGATTGCCGCCCCTGCCCTGATCGCGGGCATGCCGGGCCTTCGTTTGACGCCATTCTGGACTTTTGTGCCGGTGGTGAATGCCGTGCTGGCGTTCAAGGAAGCCATGCTGGGGGGCGTCCTGCCGCAGGACCTGTTTCTGGTGTTCGCCAGCACGCTGGCCGTGGCGCTGTTCGTGTTGGCCTGTGCGGCATGGCTGTTTCAGCGGGAGGAAATTACGCTGGCCGATGATCCGGTTTTGCCGTTGTCCTGGCGCCGGGACGCCTATCCTCCCCGGGATTTCCTGAGCGCGTCCCACGCGCTGGGCATTTTTGGGGGGGTGATGGTGCTGATTTTCTATGTCGGGTCCCTGCTTCAGGCCTATTGGCCGTTACCCGGCCTGCTGCTGACGGAATGGATCCTGGTGCTGGCTCCCGTGCTGGGGGTGCTTTGGCTCGTGCGCGCGGACTTCAGGGCTGTACTGGGCTGGCGTCCGGCCCGCCTGTCAGCTTATGTTGCCGCCGTCTTTCTTGGCATCGGAGCCTTTCTGGCCACGGCGTCTTTCGGCGCGCTGCAGGAACGGTTTCTTCCCATCCCGGAGGCATACCGGGAAGCGTTTCAGGTTTTTTTCACAGCCGGCCGCGATCCGGTTTCCTATGTGTGGCTTTTTCTGGTGGTGGCGTTAAGCCCCGCCCTTTGTGAGGAAGTGCTGTTTCGGGGCGTGCTGCTGCGGGGATTTGCGGGACGTTTTCCCGCCTGGGCCGCCGTGCTGCTGGTATCGTTTCTGTTCGGGCTGTTCCATCTGAGTATTTTCCGGTTCCTCCCCACGGCGCTTTTGGGGATACCGCTGGCCTATATAGCCCTGAGGTCCGGATCTGTTTTTCCCGCCATGCTGGCCCACGCACTGGTCAATGCCCTGGCGCTGGCGTTTTCCCTCCGTATAATGCCGGAACCGGTAAGCCTCTGGTTTTTCCCCGCCGGCCCGGAGGTATCCCAGGTGTCCCTGGGAGCGCTGATTCTGGGAGCAGGTCTGCTGCCGCTGGGGATTGCCCTGCTGGAAAAGGGGCGGAGAGCGTAAAAACAGGCGGCCTGGTTCCAAATGATTGCCGTAGGAGGGAGACTGGTGTTGTTACGGAAAAGAGCCGGTCGGACTGGAAGTGGTATAATACTGCTGATGCGAGGAGCAGGAGATAGTTGCCGTGGATAATGCTGAACTGCACCTACAGTACCGATATGCCATACAGCTCATTAAGGGGCAGCGGTATGCCGAAGCGTATGACGTCCTTAAAGTAATTGACGCGGAGCGGCCGAATACCAAAAACGTGCTGTATGCCCTGGCCATCGCGGCCGACGCGATGGGGTTGACCGATGAGGCATTGGAACTCTGTGACCGGCTGATCCTGGAGTTTGACCATGACAAGGCGAAAATTATCCGGGATCGAATCCTGCAGGGCCAGACGATCCGCCTGAAAACGCTGGGAGACGACACCGAATCGCTTGGGGTGCCTTCTTCCATCGCGGGGTTGTCATCCGGATTGAAAACACCCGCGGTCGGCGCCCCGCGCCAGGAACCCAAAACAGAAACCCTGTGACAGGCATTTGAAAACCTGCAAAAACCTCTGGCATCAGGGGAAAATGAAAATGTAAACCCTGCGGAAACGCAACCGCAGCACGGGGATTCAGCGGATCAGCCGTCGGAATCCGCTGAAGAGAAAGCTTCCTATACCCAGGGCCGTAAAAAATGGAACTTCTTTTCCTGGGGGGGAGAGTAGGTCACTCCAGGAACTCTGCCGGAAAAGGTTCAGTTGGCAGGGATTCGGGCGCCAGCACGCCCACCGACAGCAGCAGGCGCAGGGCGTCTTCCGCGGAAAGCAGACAGCGCTGGATATCCTGCGGCCGCGCCAGAATGAGAATGCCTACGGAGATATTCGGGGTGGTGGGGTAGAAAATACGTACCAGCGGCCCCTGCTCATCCTTTGAAACGCCGGTTACGAAACCCAGTCCCTTGACGCCCGGACTGGGGAAATCCACCAGCACGGGCATTTTGCGGGCAGTCTCGGTATCCCGCTCCTCCGCCAGCACGTCCACCACCTGCTTGGACACTTTGTATATTTCCGCGATCAGGGGCACCCGAAGCACCACCGCCTCAATACCCTGGAGCAGTTTCTTGAAGATGAACAGGGAAAATACCGCCCCCACCATCCATAACACCGCCAGCAGCAGCAGCGCCGCCAC
>JAKOTZ010000069.1 GCA_029776995.1 Candidatus Hydrogenedentota bacterium | reverse complement strand
TGACAGTTGACCCGTCCGGGGCATTCTGGATGGCCCCGGCCAGATCGTCGCCGGGGTTGACGACAATGTCCTCCGCGGCGCCCACCGCGGAGAACGCGCCCAGAACAGCCGCCCAAACTGTCCTGAACGCCGCGCGCGATTTGTGGTTCATTGTTCTACCTCCTTTACCTCACGGTCCGGCGTCGCGGCCCGGTAGCAGGTCACTTGTATCCCGCCGGGCCCGCCGCTCATATACCATGCGACCTTTACTTTCAGCGGTCACCTGGAACCCCTCGCCCGTGGACGCGTAGTCCAGATAACCGTCTCCGTTCAGATCCTGCGCGCTGCCTGACTGCGCGACCGCCAGGATCTCGAATACATCCGATCGCAGCGTGATCAACTGTGCCAGCCCGCTGTACCGCCGGATGATTTCATCCGCCCGCCAGTCGGGCCTCATTTCATTACTCAGCGGCATGACCGCTTCCTCTGGAATTATACCATCCGTAAGGCCCTTCAGCAGTTCGGACCAGGCCTGGTAATACCGACCGTCCGGATGGTCCGGACGCAGCGCCATCATCATCGCCGCCAGCCGCGTCGCCGCCACACTTTCAGCGGTGGTGTATCCATTGCTGTCGCTTACATCCCCGCCGGGAAGCAGGCGCTGGGCTTCCAGCGAAGACTGGGGCGCGAATACGGTTGACTGGCCTGGGGGAATCGTCAACCCGTTGCTCAACAGGTTTGGTGAAGGCCATGGGGCACCCTCCTGCCACTGTGTTTTAGGCAGTCCCATGGAATCAGTGGGTCGTGGAAAATCGCCCAGGGGCTGGCCCAGATTACTCAGATCCGGGTTTCGGGTGGTGTAGGCCGCCGTCGTGATCCCCGGCAGCCCAAGCAGCGCATTGAATATAGAATATTGATCATTAATTGCATTATTATTTTCATCTTTATTCCTAGCCAGCCGGTTTTCCACGGTGTTCACGTTGATCCGTCCGCGGGTCCGGGGCGCCGGCGTCAGGACCACGCAGGTGATGCAGGCCGGCGAACCCGCCGGGCTCGCGTTCCGTACCCGCAGCGCCAGGAACCGGTTCGTCACGGTCACCAGTTTCGCCATCCAGGGCGTGTCGGGGTTGGTCGCGTACAGGATCATCCCGTTGCTGTCCGGCCGGTATACCACGGGTTGGTCCGCGCCCAGCGGCGGGTACCAGTCTTCCGGATGCTCCAGCGCGTCCGGATAGGACTCGCCGCCGGTCAGTTCGCGCCGCGGCGGCGACATCACCTTCGCCTTGCGCGGATCCGTATAGAATTCCAGCGTCAGCCACGAGGTGAATTCCGGTTCCCCGGTCGCCCGGGCCACCCGCTCGGGATCCAGCGCGAGTATGTCCGCCACCGTGTAATCCGGAGGGTCCGTGGCCGGCCATACCGGCGCGGTCGGCTTTTTCGCCCGCGCCAGCAGCGGCGCCGGATAGGCGGGCAGGCCGGAATTGCCCAGCTGCGCGGCATTCTGTCCCCGCGCGGATTGCGTCAGGTAATCCGCATCCGCCAGTTTCCGGTGCATGCCCGGGATAAACGTTCCGATATACGCGATATAGGTGCCGTTTTCCAGGCCGTCTTCCTCGTCCCACACGAACAACGCTTCCGCGCGGTCCCGGTCCGGCATCCCCGCCGGGTGGGTGGAGATGAACATGGCCGGCCGCTTTTCCGCGGGCCATGTGGCGTCCAGGCGATTGGCGATGTCAGCCACGCCGTTGGGCAGTTGCGCCGGATCCAGGCCGAACACCCGCTGGTGTGCCAAAAATTCGAATTCGAACAGGTACGGCACGGGCAGACGGAAGCCTGTAAAGTCCGATGCGGCATTCGGCGGTTGTGGATTGGTCCCGTAAGGAGACCAGGAGCGGGTATAGGACAGGTAATCCGGATAGGGATAAACGGGATAGGATACGTTGCCGGCGTTGGAGATGCTGGATGCGCCAAACAGCAGTACCGGGGTCCACAGCGCGGGCAGTGTAGTGGTGGCGGTGACGTTGGTAAATCCGGTCTTTCTATCCCATGTCCATGCGCCCAGGGATTCGTCTTTCCAGGTGAGCAGTTCCGCGTACGCCTGGTTCGTGCTGGCGCCGG
>JAKOTZ010000202.1 GCA_029776995.1 Candidatus Hydrogenedentota bacterium | reverse complement strand
GCCGGTACAGCCTAAAAGCGTGGCCCGGGTGGTTATCAATGAACGCACCGGTACGGTGGTCGTCGGCGGCGATGTCATGATCCTGCCCTGCCAGGTGGCCCATGGGAACCTGACCATAAAGATCACCAGCACGCCCCAGGTCACCCCCGCTGTGCCCTTCTCCGACGCTCCCCCTGTGATTACGCAGCTGGAGGACATCATCGTGCAGAAAACGGAGGCAAGGCTGATGCCGGTACAGGGCACTTCCGCCGCGGAAGTCGCTGAAGCGCTGAACCGACTTCGGGTCACACCCCGGGATATTATTTCCATCTTCCAGGCCATGCGCGAAGCGGGTGCGCTGCAGGCGGACCTGGAGGTCATGTGAGGATCAGCGGATGCTGTATGTCAATCCCATAACTGCCGCGCCCCTTTCGCCGGGCATGAAAACCACGGGGGGACCGGAGCGCGAAAAAGAACAGCGCGCGCTGACTGAACTGGAACACCTGTTCCTGTTTGAAATGCTCCGGG
The DNA here is from genome assembly GCA_029776995.1 of Candidatus Hydrogenedentota bacterium. GTDB lineage: Bacteria > Hydrogenedentota > Hydrogenedentia > Hydrogenedentales > CAITNO01 > JAGPFE01. The sequence goes on along the minus strand of JAKOTZ010000202.1, from coordinate 5,810 downwards.
CCATGCGTCGGACCCTGCCCGGGGATGCCATCTTTGGAAAATCCTCACAAAAACAGTTTTTCGAAGAAATGCTGGATGATGCCCTGTGTGGAACCTGGGCGGCATCCGGCGTCACTGGAATCGCCAGGGCCATGGAACGCACCTTGCATACTGAACAGTCTACCCGGCCATTAAACCTTCCGCGCGAACGGGTCGATAAAGAATACGGGATTTCCGATCCGGCGCGTACAGGAGTTTACGCATGGACCTCTTAACGGGAATAACCGCAGTTACCGGTGTGCTGAATCAGCTTAGGATGCTGAATGAGTCGGTTGCCGCCGCCCGCCAAATCGCGCGCGGCACCGCTGTCAGGTCATCGGCCGCGCCGGATTTTCTGAGCCTCCTGAAAACGCGCCTGGAAAACACCGGATTGCATCCGGAAGTCCCCTCGGGAATCCGGGTCCAGGACTTGGCCGCTGAATATCTGAACAGAATGGACCGCAATGGAGACGGCCTGCTGAGCCGTTCGGAATTTGACGGTCGGGCTTCCTGGTTCGGCCAGCTGGACCGCGATGAGGACGGGAAACTGTCCCTGGCGGAACTGCAGGCGCCTTTTGAACAGTCAAAAGGGCTTCCTCTTTGAGTACCGCGATCAACAGCCACGAATACATGCGGATGGATCCGGACGAAGCGTTGGCCGCCCTGACGGATCTGATGCTGGATTACGCGGAACTGCAGCAGCAAATTGCCGCCCTGGTTCAACGCCAGGCGGAAGCCATTTCTACCGGGCAGTTTACCCTGTTAAACGCGCTGAATGACGCGCTGGAGCAGGCCTCCCGGGACCTGGTTTCCATGGAACCGCGCCGGGTCGCGCTGATCCGAAAGGTGGTCGAAAAATATCCCCTGCCCGAGGGACCTCAAACGCTGTCCACCCTCTGCAGGGCTGTACCTTCTCCCTGGAGGGAGCGGATGGAAGATGCCAGGGACCAGTGGTTGCGGGCTGCAACAGCCGGAAAAACCGCCACGCAGCAGACGCGCCGGCTGGCGGAACAGGCCCTGCGCCATACCCGAACCCTGCTGGTAGAACTGGCCGGACGTCACGCCGCTATGCCTGTTGAACCGGGAGCGCCCGTATCCGGAAACTTCAATACTGTCGGTTAAGGAGTAACCGCCATGGCCATCGTGTCACGGACGACACAAAACATGCTTACCCGTCGCGCGCTGATCAATATCAACCGCGCCGAAAGAAGGGTATTGGATTTACAGGAACAGCTGGCCACAGGACAGCGCGTCAATCGACCCTCCGACGATCCGCTGGCTGCCCGGCGTGCCATTGACGCCAGGGCAGAAGTCCGAAAAAACGAACAGTATCTGGCCAATATATCCTCCGCAAGGCCCTACCTTCAGGAAACAGAAACCACCCTGTTAACTACGACAAATATTCTGCAGCGGGCGTATGAGCTGACTTTGCAGGGCGCCAACGACACCAACAGCCAGGTGGACCGCAACCAGATCGCCATTGAAATCAACCAGATTCTCGAAAACACACTGGTTGAAGCCAACCACAAAACCGGAAACCGGTACATTTTTGGCGGTACCTGGACCGCCAGCCCGCCTTATACCGCTATTCGGAACGCTGCCGGAGAGATAACCTCCATCGTTTATAACGGGAACAATGAAACGATTGAAGCCGAAATCAGCCCTGTGGTACGGGTACCCGTAAACGAAACGGGAAACGGTTATTTCTGGGATACGGATTTTACTTCCGCGAACGTCTTTGAAACCCTGATCAGTATCCGGGACAACCTGCGCGCCGGCAACACCGCCGCCCTGACCCAGGACCTACGCAATCTGCAGAGCAATCTGGATCGCGTCACCACCGCTCTGGCGCGGGTTGGCGCCATCCAGAACCGGATGGACCTGATCCAAAACGCAACAGAAATCTACAACGTGCAACTGGAATCGCTGCGTTCTGAAAGCGTTGACGCCGACTTCGCGGACGTGACTGTCAACCTGAACGTGGCCCTGAACGCCCTGCAGGGTGCGCTGAACGTAGGCGCGCGGGTACTGCAACCCACGCTGCTGGATTTCATCCGTTAACCGGCGGCACGCCGGGCTTCACTAAGCCTGTGCAGCGCGGTTGAAACAGTAATCCGCGTGTTTCCGGTCCATGGGACGGTCAATAAGCGCCCAGACCACCAGCACGATAAATGCCGCGGGAATCCCAACGACCAGCGGATCCACCACGTTCCATGTGGCGCTCCAGGACGGCGAAGACAGATACGGTTTTCCAAAGATCTTCGCGCATATCCCCAGGGAAGCCGCCGTCTTGGCATTCACGAAGGCCATCCAGAACACATTGGTCACAAAACCGGCCACCATGGAAGCGATTGCGGCCCGGGCATTCGGCCGTTTCCAGTAAAGCCCCAGCAGATATACTGGCATAAACGTCGACGCGCAAATGCCGAAAAAGGCAGCCGTGGCCACCGCAATCACATTGCCGCCCACCGCGTATCCCATGCCAAGAGATACCATCAGCCCTACGCATATTCCGATGCGGATCAGCAGCACCGAGTTCCCGGGACGGAACTGTTCAAACAGGTCCCGCCCCAGCGCGGCGCCTATGGTATGCATTTGTCCGGACAGCGTGCTCATCGCCGCGGAAAGCAGGGTCAGCAGGAAGATAATGCCGAACCACCGGGGCAGTGCCCCCTGCACAAACAGCGGAATGATCTGATCCACGTTGCCCTTCATGGTAGTGCTGCCGTTGATGGTCCGGGCCACGGAAATCAGGCCCGGACGGATCACGTCCCATTCTCCTTCCGCGCCTTTTTCAATCCGGAGATTCGGGGTTTTCAGCACCAGACGGGGAGGCGCCATCGGATTGTCACCGGGAAGCCGATATGCCACAAAAGCCTTTGCCCGCTGTTTAACCTCTTCCGGCGCGTCATCAGGCACAGGTTTCAGAGGATCGTTCCCCGACGCGCCGGGGTCCATAAGGACCTGTTCATTGACTACCTTTCCAACGATACGCTCATGTTTGAAAAAATACACGTTCGAGAGCGCGCCCACCGTAAAGGCCACTCCCACCATCAGGTAAATAAACACTCCGCCTGAAACCACCGCGCGGTTCAGGTCCTGCTGGGATTTCACGGTCATGAACCGTACAATCAGCTGCGGCTGCGCCAGCACGCCGATGCCGACGCCCATCACGATAGTGGAAACCACAATCCACCACAGGTCGTACTGGTGCGCTGCCGCGGCATCCGCGCCGGCCGGCGCCCACCCGAACTTCGGCATGGACGTCCACCCCTGATGGCCGATCGCCTGCAGAGACGCTGGAACCAGCGTTTTCATCTCCGTCAGCTGCGTATGGGCCGAAATGATGCCGCCCAGATTCCAGTAAGTCCAGACGAACAGGAAAATCATTCCTACAGCCATGATGGCTCCCTGCAGCGCGTCCGTGAACAGTACGCCTTTAATGCCGCTTGGAATCACGTACGCCACCACAACCAGCGCAAAGATCAGCAGGGAGACCTGGATCGGGATATCAAAGGTAGTCGCGATAAATTCAGCGCCGCCGCGCAGTACGGCCATGGCATACAGCGGCATGAAGATAAAAATAATCAGCGCGGCGAAAACATGGATGAACCGGCTGTTGTAACGTTTGGCAATGAATTCCGGAAACGTGTGGGCGCCAAGGTGATGCCCCATACGCCTGGTCCGCCCGCCAAATACAACAAAGGCCAGAAAAATCCCAACAAAGATGTTCAGAAACGACAGCCACAGCAGGCTCATTCCGAAATTGGCAGCCACACCGCCAAATCCGACGATTGCCGACGTGCTGATAAAGGTAGCGCCATAGGACAAGGCCATAATTGCAGGGTGGGTGTTTCGCCCCGCCACCAGATAATCCGCAGCTGAGCGGGTGCCTTTATACCCTTTGTAGGCGAGCCACACCACAACCATCAGATACAGCACAACGGTGGAAATAGTTAGAAAATCCATAACATTGTCCTTTCACACGGGTAGACTGTCAGGAAGGCCATTTTGGATTGCGCCCCCGTTTTCAGGATTCCGCCTCTTCCCTTTTCTCTTCCCTGGCCCAGCTGATATCTTCCGTCGTTATCGGCTCATCCCCCTTATTCCAGGTGATCACGCCGTAGATAACGCAGAGCAGCGCAGCCAGCAGGCTGAGTACATATGCCAGGAATACCCAGAAATCTTCTATACCGAGATACATGGAAACCTCCGCTTGACCTGATTCTATAAAACTGAAAATTGTGAGATGATTTTGGCATATTATCCCGATTGATTTCAATTCTTTGCAGGCCGACCTCCAGTTATTCTAGAACACGAACCTGTCCCACCGTGGGGTGACTTGTACATTTAAAAGCTACCGAATTGTAGCCTTAAAAGAAATTCAGTTTTCCAAAAGCAAGAAACCCTTCTTTTTAAGTTGTTCATTTTATTGATTTTATAATGTTTTATTTTCATGTGCATTCTCGTGCCTTATATGGCACGCCTTTTGATCACTACCTTTCTGAATTTTTTATGCGAAGTATAAAGCGCATAGAGTTGCCGCACAAAAAACACCAGAAAGGAGTACACAGTGAAAAAAGTGGAAGCCATCATCAAGCCGTTCAAGCTGGAGGAAGTTAAGGACGCCCTTTCTTCCGTAGGGGTGACGGGGGTAACTGTCACGGAGGTGAAGGGTTTCGGCCGCCAGAAAGGCCACAAGGAAATGTATCGGGGCGCTGAGTACGTGGTGGAATTCCTGCCCAAGCTGAAAATTGAGGTGGTCATCACCGATGAAAAACTGCGGCAGGTGATGGAAATCATCCAGAAAACGGCGTCCACCGGCAGAATCGGGGACGGAAAAATCTTTGTGATTCCCGTTGAGAATGCCGTGCGCATCCGAACCGGTGAGGAAGGCGCCACCGCGGTGGAGTGACATTGGATTACAACAACAAAGGAGCTGAACATATGCAGATTTCTATCACTTCCAATAACAATCGTTGGGCTAGGCTGCTGGCGCTGGTTCTGTTGTGCGGCGTGTGCGGCGCCGGTTTCGCCCAGGACGTTTCCGCAACTCCGGAGATTGACGAAACTAAAGTGGCGCTGGATACACTCTGGGTCATGATCGCCGGGTTCCTGGTTTTCTGGATGAATGCCGGATTCGCCCTGGTTGAGACGGGGTTCTGCCGGGCCAAGAATGCCGTAAATATCCTGGCGAAAAACTTTATTGTTTTCGCCATAGCCTGCCTGTCATTCTGGGTCACCGGTTTCGCCCTGATGTTCGGCGATGGCAACAGTTTCATCGGCTGGTCAGGCTTCCTGCTGATGGGCGCGGACAACAGCCCGTTCATGGGCGACGCCTACAGCGGCGTATACTCCGCCCTGAACTGGACTGGCGTGCCCCTGGAAGCCAAATTCTTCTTCCAGCTGGTATTCGCCGCCACCGCCGCTACCATTGTCTCCGGAGCCGTGGCTGAACGCATTAAGTTTCAGTCTTTCATCCTGTTCTCGTTTTTGCTGGTGGGGCTGGTCTATCCTGTCAGCGGACACTGGATCTGGGGCGGAGGTTGGCTGGCCGATATTATGGGGGGCGCGTTCAAGGATTTCGCCGGCTCCACAGTAGTGCACAGTGTGGGCGGCTGGGCCGCCCTGATCGGCGCGATTCTGCTGGGACCGCGGATAGGAAAATACCGCCCGGACGGCGGGGTGAACGCCATCCCGGGCCATAATATTGCGTACGCAACCCTCGGCGGGCTGGTGCTGTGGCTTGGCTGGTTCGGATTCAATCCCGGCAGCACGATGGCTGCGGACGG
>JAKOTZ010000051.1 GCA_029776995.1 Candidatus Hydrogenedentota bacterium | reverse complement strand
CAGGTGCCCCCGGGCCATGCGTCCCATGCCAATAAACCCAACCGTAATCCGGTTGGACGGGGCGACAGCGCCATCAAGACCCAGCGCCCGGCCCGGTATGATCCAGGGTCCGGCGGCCATCGCGCAGGCAGCCTTCAGCAGCGTCCGACGGCTGATTACGGTTTTCTTTTCAGCAACACGTTCCGTCTTCATCGGTACTCTCCATTTGCCAGAAGAACAGTCATTCAGCATACAACACGCGTTTTGCCGGGTAAAAAACAACCGGTCAGCGGAGGGAGCACTGCAGTTCCGCAAAAACAGCCGGATGATCCGATGGCTTTACCTGGTGTTGAGCTCCGCCGGCTCGGGTGTCAACTGTCCAGCGGGTTACAGTCCACGTGCCGGGACCGCCCAGCAGAATATGATCGATCTGCCCCCTATAAGAATCGGGCGGAATTGCCGTAGGCGGCTCCTCCGGATATCCCGGAGGAATCAGCTCCCGAATTTCGGCCAGTTCCGCCGTCTGCAGTAGCTTATGGTCAGCGAAGTCCGACCCAATCAGGTTCTGATACCGCTGCGTATCCCCGGGCGTATTGAAATCACCGGTGATCACCAGCGGCAGGTGCAGCGCGGGAATACGCATCACCTCGTTAAAAAATGGCGCGGATGGTTCCTTGTTCGGGGTGTTGTTATCAAAATGCGTGTTCACAAACAGGAACTCGAACTGGTTTTCCCGGTTCCGCAAACGTACCCAATTCACGTAACGGGGCATGGACAGAGGTTTCCACCCGAATCCGTAAGGTACCCGGGGCCGGGGATTGAGCCAGAATTGGCCGGAGTCCAGCGCGTCAAACTTATCCCGGCGGTACATCAATGCCGCGTCCCCATACACGACGCCGCCCATCTCAAAGGCAATCCAGGCAAAACGCTCCGGATCCGGGTTCAACTCATCCAGATCCTGAACGCCACCGGTTTCCTGAAAACCAATCAGATCCGGATCATATCCGCGAATAATTTCCCGCAGATAGGGCAGCCGGACGTACCAGGTCTCATATCCCGGTTTACGATCGGATTCCGTGCAGACGCGGCACAGAATATTAAACGTCAGCACGCGCAAAGGCCCGCTCTGGCAGGCGTCCGCTCCTCCGCAGTTTTCCACCGGGTCTTTTAATTCGGTTTCCCCAGGAAAACGTCCCCACGTTCCCGTTATCCCGGCGAACAGGTGCTGGGGACCCTGAAATATCACGAATAACACCAGAAACACACCGGAAGATACGGTAAGCAACAGATATTTAAATGCCTTGATCATAGGTCATTCCCTGTGTTCCTTATTGAGGACATAATACAGTAAAATGCCCTTGCTGTAACGCTTCCCGGATGGGACCCCTTGCGTACATACCGACTGACATGATGCGGAAAGCGCCGACATCCTGACGGCGCATCTTACCGGAGACCGACCATGCAGGTAGTACTTCTTCCAACGCGGCATCACGCCGTCGAACTGACCGCGCAGCTCATAGCCCGCCAGCTGCGCAAAAAACCGAATTCCGTTCTGGGACTGGCGACCGGCAGGACGATGGAAACCCTTTACGCCAGGCTGGCGGAAATGCACCGGGAGGAAGGGCTTGACTTTTCGCTTGCCGTTACTTTCAATCTGGATGAGTATGTTGGGCTTCCTCCCCAGCACCCCAACTCGTACAGGTATTATATGAACCATCACCTGTTCAGCCGCATCAATATCGATCTGCGGAACACGCACCTGCCCAACGGCATGGCGCTGGACCCCGAGGCGGAATGCGCGGCCTATGAGGCCAAAATTGAAGATGTCGGAGGGATTGACCTTCAGCTGCTGAGCATCGGAAGATCCGGACATATTGGATTTAATGAGCCGCTATCGGCCATGCTGTCGCGCACCCGGGTCAAAGCGCTTACACCGGCCACCATCGAGCAGAACGCGCCCCTTTTCCCCCGGCCTGAGGACATGCCCAGACTGGCCATTACGATGGGGGTCGGCACCATACTGGAAGCGGAAGAGTGCCTAGTGCTGGTCACCGGTGAGGAAAAAGCAGACATTCTGGCCAAGGCGGTAGAGGGACCGGTAACTTCCATGATCTCAGCCACGACGCTCCAGCTGCACCCGCGCTGTACTGTTATCGTGGATGAGGCGGCAGGTACGCGTCTGACACAAAAAGATTATTACCGCTGGATATTCGAAAATGACCCGGAATGGAATGAAATCCGGGACCTGATCCCCAAACGCTGAACAACGTAACTGAATTTACAGCTGTTCAAATACCTCGACCACACGGTTAAGGGTGGCTACATCATCCCCGATCGCCACCAGCAGAAAATATCCCCGCCGGACACACCGGGTCGGAGTTTGTTTGGGTACGGCAGCCCCCAGCGACTGGGCCAAATTCCAGCTCTCCACAATAGCGGTCCCCGGATCCTTCCGGTTATATTCCTGGTATCGCGCAATGGTACCGGCATTGTCGTACTGGTACACCGCAACAGATACGCCGCCGACCATAAAATTCAACTCACTGACTGATTCATTGGAAGGTTTAGGCGCCAGGCGCATACCTTCTACGGGCAGGCCCGACGCCTCAAAGCCCTGCCTAATCCGTTCCATGGTCAGCGGTTCGGGCCAAAGCCTCACCAGAAAGGGCAGGGCCACCAGAATCGCCAGTATTGCCAGCCCCACTTTCAAAGCCTTTGCCGGATCCATATTTTCTTCCCGTTTTCGGACACCGAACGGCAAAGCCAAAGAAAATTATAGGCCTTGCAGATCGTGAAAAGCAGCCAGCACTACCGGAAACTGCGTACCAGGCTGCCCAGAATAAGATTCCAACCGTCCACCAGCACAAACATAATGATTTTAAAGGGCAAGGAGATAAAAATGGGCGGAAGCATCATCATCCCCATGGCCATCAGCGTGCTGGCTACCACCATGTCAATGATCAGAAACGGTATGTAGAGCAAAAAACCGATCTGGAAGGCAACCGTGAGTTCTGAGATCATAAATGCCGGTATCAGCACATGGGTCGGAACATCTTCGCGACGCTGCGGCCGGGGAAGTTTGGCAATTTCCAGAAACAGCCGCAAATCTTTAGGGCGGGTCTGACGCAGCATAAAATCGCGGACAGGCTCAAGCGCTCGGCTGAGCGCTTCATCCCGGGATAATTCACCGCGCACATAGGGCTGGATCGCGTCCCGGTTCACTGCTTCGTAGGTAGGCATCATAATAAAAAACGTCAGAAACAGCGCCAGTCCGATCAGCACCTGATTGGGAGGCGTCTGCTGAGTCCCCAGGGCCTGGCGCAAAAAACCCAGAACAATAATGATCCGGGTAAAACAGGTTGTCATGATCAGAATGGAAGGGGCAAGAGCAATGACCGTGACAACAAATACTACAGTCAGCGATGTAGAGATATTATCCGGCTCCGCCGCGGCGCGCACCGTATCCAGGAGGTTCAGCCCCAGGGGATTCGCGCCAATCGCGGCCGCCGTATCCTGAGCGGCTGCGTGGGGGCCGATCATTAACGCGCCGGCGGCTACCGACAGGAAAAATAAACGGGAAAATAACAGGCAAGATCCCCGCGCTTCGGCCGCAACGCTACCCGTGGCCGGACCGAAACGTTTCCTACCCTCACGCCTCGCTCCGGTCACGACCGGATTCCTCCAGAAATCGACGCAACCGCTCTATATCTTCTCGAAGAGCATCAATGTCCCTCTCAATGACATCGCTTTCAGTCGTTTTTTCTCCGGATGTTTGCTCAGCCGCTTTTTTTTCCGCTTCGACCTCGGCCTGGTTCAGCGCCTGCCTAAGCATAGTCCGAAACCGTTCCACGCTTGTATTTTTGACGGGCTCGCATGCTTCTCCGGCCTGTTCCGCAACCGCGGCGGGTTCTTTGGTTTCCGCCGCGGAAAAAACCGCCAGAGGCACGATAGCACCCGGGGCCGTTCCTACCACGATCACCCGGTCGCGAACCGCCAAAAGGTAAACCGAATGTCGGGACCCCAGCGGTATCCGATCGGCAACCGATATGCGCATGGTTGCAACCGAGGGGGAGGATCCCGCCGGCGTCATGGAACGCATTATTTTCAACCCTTTAACGAACAGGAAGAACAGCCCGAGCACCAGGGCCAGGGCGAACACCGCCCGAAGCAGCATACCGAACACGGACGGGGCCGATTCTCCGCCGCCGCCATTACCGCTTTCCGTACCGGTACCTTCCTGATAGGCCGTGTTCAACCGTTGGATAACCGGATCGACCGGACCTGCCTCCTTACCGGGAGGCATTCCCGGCGTACCGGCTGCCGCCGCCTGAGATGGGACACCTGAAGGATCTGCCGTTTGCGCGGATTTTCCTGGCTCGGATGAACTATTATCCTGGCGCTCACGCAAACCTCCTTCTTCATTTTCCCCGGGCGGATAAGGTTCGGTAAATGCGCTGCCGGATTGCCACTCCGGTGCGGCTGTCGTCTGCCATACCGGTTCATCCCCCCTCCTGGGCGCGGACTGAGCGCCCGCGGAAGCGCATAACAGCGACGACATGAGCCACGCCAGCAAAACCAACACCGACAACAAGCGGCGGGACAGGCAGAGGTTCGGCATATCAGGATTCTTCCGTGTTGATGCCGAAAATTTCCGCTATGCGCACATGAAGCGTATCCCCCAGCACCACGATTTCACCCCGAGCGAATGGAATACCATTGATCAGCAGTTCCGCCATCTCACCCGCCTGCTTGTTCAGCACCAGCACCGTATCCTTGCTCAGGTCGAGAATATCCCGCACCGTCATGGGACATTTCCCCAGCTCGGCGGACACCGTCAGGTTCACCGGGTACAAAGCGCTCAGGGGCAGGGTCTCTTCGGCCGCGGATGATTCAAATTCATTCCGGAACGAATGATCCTCCACCCGCCGTTCTCGCTCTGAACTGCTCACCTGGCTTCTCCAAATCACATGTCGACGATTGTAAATTTAACGTAAACCGCTTCAATTACCCGAATCTGAATCTTATTATTACCCTTGCCAGCCAGTTTCTGCAACAAAGCGTTGGCTTCCTCCCGAACCTGTTTAAGAATAGTCTCCTGAACGAAGGGATCAGAGAGTTCCGCTCTGGTGCGATTGCGGTGCAGTTTGGCCACCAAAGCGATAAACATCGGCTTATAAGACTCAATGACTGAAACAGTCTCGGCATTCGCGCAGGTAAGAGCAACCTGATACATCAGCAGGGGAGATGCCGCGTCAAAATTGGGGGGCGTTACGGTCGCCTGGGCTTCAGGAAGTTCCAGGATCTGCATCTCCGGCGTGTACTCGGTAGTGTCTTCAACCACAGGTTCAGACGAAACCGTTTCAGCGGTCTCGTCGGCTACCCTGGGAAGGATCACAAACCGAAAGACTGCCAGCCCTGCCAGCGCCGGAACAACCAGAGCCACCACGAAAAGCACCGGCATAAGTAAAGATTTCTTTTTCGGGGCCTGCTGTTCCTGAGTGGCTTCATCTTTTTGGGTATCTTTGTCGGCCATGGCTGGTCACCTCAACTCTTCAAGTTCCTGTGGAGAGATCGGCAGCAGGGGCGCTTCAGTTGTTCCCGTTTCGCGCAGCCGCCGCCGCTGGACCTCTTCCGTTTCTATTTTTGACTGATCCACCAGTCCCCGGACATACACATCCACTCTGCGATTGGCTTTTCGCCCTTCTTCGGTGTCGTTAGGCGCCACAGGCTGGCCTGACCCGCAGGCTACCAGCTCAAAACGCTCCGGACCGACCTGCCCCGATTTCATCATGTGCCGCCCGACTGTATCAGCCCGGGCATGGCTCAGGTCGAAGTTGTCCCGATACGGGCTGTCAGCCAGCGGAGGCGTGTTATCCGTGTGTCCACGCACCTCCACAAAGGAATCCGGCATCTCCGCCAGTATCCCCGTAACGTCATCCAGGAGGGGAAGCGCCTCCGGTTTCAGTTCCTCGCTGCCCGGCTCGAACAGCACGTTATCCGGGAAACTGATTTTGAGTCCTCCCCGGGCGTCATAATCGATTTTCACTTCCTTTTCCAGCCCAAGCACCTGAATCCGCCGGCGCAGCCGCCGCGCCACGTTATGCACGCTTTCTTCTTTCTGCTGGCGGGTTCGGGGAATATTGCTCACGACCCCGGAAAATCTGGGCATGATGCTAAAAGCACCCTGCAGGGACATCATGGCCTGATTGAAATCCTCTTCGGAAATCGTGGAGAAAGAAAGCAGCAACACGAAAAAGGTCAGCAATAGGCTCATCAGGTCCCCGTAAGTAACCAGCCACTCCGGAGCCCCGCCGCCGCCCTCGGCCTTTTTCCTGCGTCCAGCCATGTTATTTTTCTCCGCCGAGCATCCTGCGCTGCGCCGGCGAAATGAACGCTTTCAGTTTCTGCTCCACGACCCGGGGATTATCTCCCGACTGGATGGAAAGAATGCCCTCAATAATAATCTCTTTCTCCAGCATTTCCAGCGCGGTGCGGACCTTGAGTTTTCCCAGCGTGGGCAGAGCCAGCAGGTTGGCAATAAGCGCTCCGTAAAGGGTGGTCAGCAGGGCCACAGCCATACCGCCGCCAATTTTGGACGGATCGTCCAGCGTGGCCAACATCTGGACCAGACCGATCAGCGTGCCGATCATGCCGAACGCGGGGGCGAATGAAGCGATTGCCGCCAGGATGGACTGTCCCATCGAATGGCGGTCTTCCATGAACGCCACTTCGGTTGTAAGCACATCCTTGATCAGTTCCGGAGCTGTCCCGTCAATCGCCAGCTGCACGCTCCGGCGGAGAAACTCGTCCTTTACATCCGCCACCCGGCTTTCCAGCGCCAGAATGCCTTCGCGTCGGGCCACCGTCGCGAATTCCACCAGTTTTTTGATCACTTCCGTGGGTGGTTCGGTTTTCTGGATAAAACTGTTTTTAACGGTATTGAACAGAGAAAGCACATCACTCAGGAGGTAATTATTCAGCACAGCCGCCAGCGTTCCCCCCAACACCAGCACAATGGAGGGACCGTTGATAAACAGC
>JAKOTZ010000049.1 GCA_029776995.1 Candidatus Hydrogenedentota bacterium | reverse complement strand
GACCGAATGGCGAACAATACGAACAACGGGTCTGGATCCCCCGGTGAGGCACCGGGTATTTCCGACTACCAACGGCGCTGGCGAAAAGCCGGGATAATCTGCCTGATACTGGCGGCTCTGATGGCCTGGCAGGGGGCATCCATGCCCTGGCAGGGCTGGTGGTTCGCAGTGCTGTGGTGGGGAGGCATGCTTCTCCTGCTTGGGGCGGCGCTGTATACGGTAGCACTGGATCTGCGTTACACGGCTCTGCTGCGCAAGCTGGAAGAACGCAAAATTTTTCTCGAAACTTTCGGCGATCCCGAATTCCGACGCAAAGTCCGCGCTTTGGCGGAGGCGCAAAACAAGCCGACTGAATCACCACCCCAAAAAGACGACCATGGGGAAGACTAAATCTCCTGATTCAGGGCGTTTTGCCTTAAACAGGCTGATACACCGGCACCTTAAGGGTTTCCCCATCCCGCAGCGCCGAATGATGCGCCAGGATACCGGGAACCGTCATGTTCAGCGCGGCGGATATATCCACCAGCGGCCGGCGTCCGGTCAGCAGCGCGTGGATAAATTCTTCACACAGGTACCCGTGCGAGCCGCCATGTCCGCCCGCCTCTACGCCCGGCGGCAACGCCGGTTTTTGAATCTGAACCTGCTGCACATTATCCAGCCCGTGATAGGTGGTGCCGTTCACGCTTCCCCGGGTACCCCGGACCCGTCCGATCTCCCCGCCGTGGCCCGGCGTATCCCAGCTGACGGCCATCCGGGACATGCCGCCATCGGTGGTGCGCAGAAGGGCAATTTCCGTCCCAAACGGATTTTTATAGGCGTTGTTTTCAGGCTGCAGCCAGTAAGTCTGGCTTTTGAACCCGTAACAGGTCACTTCCGTAAACGCGCCACCGCAAACGGCAATGTGAAACGCGGTGGAATGGGTTGGATAGTACTGCGGAGGAAGCCCGATCCTCCAACCCCGGAAGGAATCAATTGGCTCCTCCATGAAGTGGTAATATTCCCCTTCGGAATACACCAGGGTACCCAAAGCGCCGGCCCGGTACAGCTGGCGCATGGCATAACACTCGTTGGTGTAGGCGCTGGTTTCAAACATCATATAGGTCAGGCCGGAATCTTTCACGGCCTGGTACAGTCGGTCCGCGTCCTCCAGGGATCCAAACACAGCCGGTACGGCGCAGGCCACGTGTTTTCCGTGTTTCAAAGATAGGATCGCGTGATTGCAGTGGCTGGGGGCATCCGTAGCCAAAAAGACGGCTTCAATCTCCGGATCTTTCACCATTTCCTCCAAGGATGGATAGGTCCGCTCACACCGGCAGCGCTTCGCCAGTTCGCTGTATCGCTCCGGGATCAGGTCCGTAACGGCGGTTACCGTCACGTTCGGATGGTCCTGAAACCCAAAAGCCGCGCCGAACTTGCATACGCCAT
>JAKOTZ010000047.1 GCA_029776995.1 Candidatus Hydrogenedentota bacterium | reverse complement strand
GATATACCCGCTTGTTGTAGTCCGTCCAGCCCGGAGGAAACACCACGTCGCCCACGCGCCGGCCATTCAGCAGGGTATCATGGATTCCCAGCGCCGATGCATAAAGAACCGCCCGTTTAACAGGCTTGCTCAACTCAAACTCTCGGCGCAACAGCACCGCCGGAGGGGTATACACATCCGATTCCATCGGTTTATGCCACGGTCCCTCCCCATAGGGACACACCACCATCACCTGAGTCCAATCGCTTCGGGCCGGTCCTTCCCGGCTAGTCAACCACTCCCCGTCGGAGACGATCCGGACCGTCTTCCCATCTTCATAGCGCGCTTCCAGGACAAGGATCAGCGCGGCCGCCCCATGGGTGTTGGCCGCCTCGACAATCATCCGGTTTTCACCGGCCCGCAGGGCGTCACGGACAGGGTAACGATAAAGCCTGCCCCAGTTGTTGGCCGCCTCGTGCCCTTCGCAGACATTTATATTATTAATCCATGCTTTTGCTTTGTTGTCTGCCGTCATGAACAGCGTGGCTTCAGTGATAACCCCCTCGGGAAGACGGAAGATCTTAAAGAACCACCTTTTTCCGGCAGGCACTTCATGGGCGGGATCGCCCTCGGGATACCAAATCCAGTTGCTTCCGGCCAACGGCTCCTCCGGACGGACAGGTCCACCCTGATCCGGCGTGTCATAACCGATCCAGCGCGCCTGCCAGTCATCCCGGTTCAGCAGCCCCACACTGAAATAGGCCGGTTCACTCCAGGGCCCTACCTTGCCGTCCTGGTCCCAGACCCGCACTTTCCACCAGCAGCGGGACCGGGATGTCAGCCCTTTGCCCCCATAAGGAATCAGCGCGGACTCACGGCCGGTTACCTTTCCGGAATCCCAGAGATTGCCTGTGTCCCCGGCCAGAAGGTCCGGCGCGTCCGCCACCAGAATCTGCCAGGCCGACTGGGCAAGATTCCTACCATTCCCCTGAAGAATCCACGTAAACCGGGGAACTGCCGTGGCAATGCCCTCCGGATTCGCGCGATCCTCCGTCCTGAGATCTACCGGCGTGAGTTCGGCAACGGCGCTGCCGAGTGCCACGAAACACGCCAATCCACACATAATCCACCCCGCCGCGTGCACCCGATCCATGTTTTGCTCCTTCTGTGCAGAAAATCAACTTAAGAGAAAGGTACCATTACGGCAACCTGTTCATCCAATCCACTTCCCGACTGGACCGCACCTGCCGTTCCTCATCTTCCGGTCAGCAGATGGGCCACCTGAATGGCGCTTCCGGCAATGATGCTGGCTATCCAGGCAAAAACCACAAGTCCATACAGGGCCACCAGGGCAAACGCGAAACGCCTCAGGCTGACCGACCATCCCGGAGACACCGGCATGGCCCCCAGCACCGCGGGCGGAATCGCGTACAGCAGCGCCACGGTGAATAAAGTATCACGCCAGGGCTCCAGCCAGTTCCAGGGCCCCATCCGGTCCATCAGGGTATGGTCCAGGTAACGCAAAGCCAGCCAGTCAAGGCCTTCCCCGGCCGCCCGGCTAATCCCATAGAGTACACACACCAGGAAAATGACCGCCACAGGGTCCAGCACCAGATGGAACCAGCGCACTTTACCCGATCCGGCCAATTTCCCGGTCCAGCGCAGCCACCAGTACAGCGCCATATACGCCGGGAGCGCGGCGGGCCAAAGAAACAAACCGATCACTGTCAGCAGGGGACGGCTGACCCATGTGGGCACCCCCCACACAGTCCACAGCGCCAAACACACGCCAAGCCATATCGGCGCTTTAGGTTTTTGCCGGGAGCCCTCTGAACGCTGGCTGTCCTGGGCAGATGCAGGCGCATCTCCTTTTTTTTCTTCTTTAGCGGCAGATACCGCATCCGCGGACGGGGCAGAACGGGATATGCGCCCGGCGGAACCGGACCGGGCATTAGCACCATCCCTATCGCTGATAACGGGGCCAGCCTGCGGACCGGCTTCAGTATCAGCGTTACGGTCTTTTTCCGCGGGAAACTCCGGAGGAGTCACTTCTTTCTCATTCGTCCCCCATGTCCGGGCCAGGCGTACGCCAAGCTGTATGGGATCCCCCAGACGCTGCAGGATCATCCGGACCGCCTCATCCCGGTCGGAATGCCCATTGTCCAGCGCGGTGTAAATGCGTTGCCGGAGTTTTTCGATCGTAAGGGCCGCATTTTCCGGAGCAGTCAGCGCCAGCAATACCCGGTTGACATCATTCAGGTAGGCGTCGATCGCCTGCGCCTGCTCCGATGACAGTCCCATAACCGCTATCCCCTGTCACGTCCGCTGTTTCCTTAAAACGCCATTTTTATATCACAGCATGCGGCAATGGCGGTAATACACATCCGATGGTTTTCAGTATTCCGCCACCCGGAGGCGCAGGATCGCGGCCTCGGGAGGGCACCAGAACCGCTGCGGCAGATCCGTGAAGCCTAGGCCGGAAGACGTGTAACCGGTCATTGTCCCAACTCGCCACATGCCTTTCAGCAAAGAACGGGGACACCGCGCGTTTTTCATGATCGGCACGGAACCGGGCAGGCATATCTGGCCGCCGTGGGTATGTCCGCAGAGATACAAGTCAACCCCGGATTCCGCGGCTTTAAATGCCGCTTCCGGAGAATGGGCGAGCAGCAACGTGAATAAGCCGTCCGGCCTGTTACGAAGCGCGCGGGCCACATCATCTGTCTGGAACCAGTGCGGGTCATCCACGCCCCCTATCCAGAGGGTTCCGCCCTGGCCGGCCGCCACCGGCATCCCTTCGTTATACAGCACTCGGAGACCAGCTTCCCTTTCCAGCCGATCTCCGAGGCTCAGCGTGTCATGGTTCCCCAGTACCGCCCAGTATCCATGGCGAATACGCAGACGCGCCGTCAGGGCTCGAACCATGGCCGGCACGTGATCATCAGGGCCGTAGTGGCCATGCCGAAAATCCCCGGTAATCACGCAAAGGTCGGCGGACACCCCGTCCAGCAGCCGGAATATGGCGGCCGCATGTTCCGGATAAGTCTGCCCAAAATGCAAATCGGAAAGGTGGAGAATGGTAGTGCCGTTCAGGGCCGCATGGGAAACGGGAATCTCTATGTCCATTTCTCTTAGGACAGGGCTGTGGGCCTCCCGCCAGCCGCGTCCCCAGCCCCCCCCGGCCAGAAGAATCCCCCGGTATACACCAACTTCCAGGGCGCGCCACAGGGACAATGCCTGACGTTCATGGTACCCCCTGAACCGCCGGACTTGTGACTCAAGAGATTCCCGACGCGCGCCGATTTCGGCCGCCCGTTGACGCAGAAAAACCGGCGACGCCGCATATTTCATTTCTGCCAGAGCCATGGAGGAATCCTGTCAGTACAGGTAACTGCCCCAGCATACAGGATTCCTCTTCAGCCGCCCAACCGTCACGCGACGATTCGCCTTACCGCGGCCGTTTCGAAATATGTTCTCAAACAGCAACGTCAGGACAACTTTGCCATGGCTTTCCGGTGTCCCAGGACAGCCAGAACCCCCACCAGCAGGGCTATACCCACTGCGCCCGCCAGGGACAGACCGGAATCCACGGTCAGCGTAAATACCGGCGATTCGACTGTGGTCACCAGATCGCTGACCACGCACCGGTACTCGCCGGCATCCTCATACTGCAGGTCGCTGAGGATCAGTTCCGACTGGACTTCGCCGGGAATGACCTCCCACGTTTTAGCAGGGCGGAACTTTTCCCACTGGTAAACCGGATCCCCCACTGCGCCGCTTGCCGCCACGGCAAAGGTGACACTGCCACCCGGCGGAGCGGTCAGCGCGGTCTCTCCGACCGCTGTAACCGTGAGGGTGCAGTTCTGCTGCACGGTAACCGTCCGCTGCGCGGAGACCGTATTCCCGGCGGAATCCGTCACCGTATAGGTTACAGTCCATGTGCCCGGTCCAAGCGGGCCTGCGGGCGGCGTGCCACTCACCGTCACACTGCCCGACAGGTCCCCGTCTTCCTCATCCGCCACGTTCCACCCCGGTTCAGTGTAACCGGTTCCGCAGTCCAGCGTCAGGGCCACTGGGCCGTTCAGGGTAATCACGGGCGGCACATCCGCCACGATTTCAACCGTAAGGAAGTACTGGCCGGTATTGTTGGCGCTGTCTGTCGCCTGGTAGGTCAGGTGATAAACGCCTACCACGTTCGGGTCTACTGTTCCCTGAACCAGCACCGGCAGGAGCCCTTCGCACTGGTCCGCTGCGGAACCCGAAGGCAACGTAAGCGGCTGGAAGACCTTGTGATACAGCGGGTTCGGTCCCGGAACCGCAACAACCGGCGCCAGCGTGTCCTGTACCGTCACTTCACGGCTGACCGATGAGCTGTTGCCCGCGGCATCAGATACGCTGTAAACAATGGTATAAATCCCCGGTACGGAAGAATTTACCGGATCCGTTACGCTCACCTGAGCGGTCAGGTCGCCGTCGATGTTATCCGAAGCTGTCCACCCGGGTTCCACCCAGGCATCACCGCATTCCACGCTGATCTGAGCGGATCCGTTCAGGGATATGACCGGAGGAATGACATCCACAAACTGCGCTTCAAGCGTCCGGTCAGCGGTAATCGTAAACGCATAATCCGGCGCGGCGGAGACCAGCGTACTGCTTTCATACCACCCCGTGAATCCGTAATCCGGACTGTTGGGCACCGCGGAGACTGTGACCGCCGCGCCCTCATCATACACCCCACCTCCGCTGACCGAACCACCGGACGGGGGTACAGCAATAACGCTGACCGTATACTGGCGCACAAATTCGGCCACCAAAGTCCGGTCAGCGGATGCGGTAAAGGTATAGCCGGGATTCGTGGATACCGTCACGGTTCCCTCGGTCCACCGGTCAAACCTGTACCCTGCGGCAGGAACTGCGTTAACGGTTACAGTCGCTCCGTTATCATAAGTGCCGCCGCCGCTGACGGAACCGCCCGCCGCGGGAGCAGCGCTTACCGAAACATTCCAGGTCTTGATGAAGTTTGCCGTAACGGAGCGATTTCCGGCATTCATGCTGACTGTGGTTGTCGCACTGCCGGTATCGGCCACGGGATCGCCCGACCAGTGGCTGAAGCGGTACCCCGACGCGGGGGTGGCAACAATCGTCACCACCGCGTTATAGTCGTAATTGCCCGTGGCGCCGTCCCCCTGAATCTGAGCCGTTCCGCCTACCGTTGAGGAAACCGACAAGCGATATTTGGACTTATAGGCCGACGCGGCATGGACCCAGGAGTCCGAATTCCCGTTAATCAGCTGGTACTGCAGGCTTATGTTCCCGCCGTTTTGTCCCCAGTACAGGTACCCGGCCGCCACCGTGCGGTTCTGATTCTGGCGGGTGGTTGTCAGGCTGGTCTGGCCCGACCAGGCAATCAGCTGGGCGCCCGTCGCGTACCAGCCGTGCAGGGCGGAATCGATCAGCATGTAATCCATAGGTATATCGCTTACCGTACCGCTGGAGGTGGAATATCCCTCGCCATCGTTACTGGCGGCTTTGGGAGAAGGTCCCCTTGGCGCTGTCTGGTCTATATTCCCCAGCGTAAACAGGTCGTAAGTCCGCTCTTCGGAAGGAACGTTTTCCCAGCTTACGGCCAGGGTGACATTTTGCGTGGAGCCGGAATTGCCGACCGGATAAAAGTATTGAAACGTACCGAAACGGTTGCCCGCCAGCACAATACCGGTCGTCCGAACGCGGCGGACGGCCTCGGTCATCGGCTGGCTGTTTAGCGTAATGCCGGTCACATTGCAGTAGTTCTGGTCAAATAACGGTCTTCCCACCCGCACGCTGACGCACACCACCACCAGCCGGTTGGTTCCTGCCGGTACGGTGTAGTTGAAACTGTCACTGGTGGAATTGATCTGCGTATGGTCCAGTACGGTCGGGGCGGCCGCGCTCCATACACTAATCATCCCGACCACCAGGCTCACCCACAATCCGCAGTACCTGTTCATGTTGGCCCCTTCCTTTCCTTATAGGTAAACTTATAGGTAAAAATTTACTTTCTGCCTCGCCAGTATTATAGCACACTATTAAAAGGAGTAGAAATTTTCCCGAAAAAGCACGAAGGTACGCACAATAATCCCCAGCCTGATAACAATTTATTGACTTGGATGCTTAATCAATTTATAATAATCGCGTATCAGCGGAAAAGGGACCGTTGATTGAACATAAAGGGTCAAAGGACGCTTCACCGTTCGCGGAAGCAGTATCCAGCGGACGGATGTATTGCGGTACACGCATTGCAACACGTTCAGACGGGTATTTGTTTGGGCAGATTATGGAAACAATCAGTCCATAGGACATTAAAAGGTACCGCCTGTCAGGAACGAGTGGGGCCGCATGCGTCTTTTGTCCCGGAAAACTTAACAGATAAGGAGTCCGGGCATGACTGCAGGCGTTTTATTAGCTCTAGGATGTGGGTTGGGGGGATTGGTTGCGGGGGTTTTAATTACGGTTCTGATCGCCCGCGTGTCGCGAAACGGCCTGATTAACCAGGCAAAAACCCAGGCGGCGCAAATCATTACGGAAGCGGAACGGCAGGCAGCCATCATCATCCGCGACAGCAAAAGTTCCGCGAAAGAAATGGAGGCCGCGGTTCGGGAACGGCTGGACAAGGAAAAACAGGAATTCCGGCGGGAACTGAATGAAATTGAAAAGCGGCTGGCCTCCAAAGAGCAAAGCCTGGATAACCGCGCCGCCGCGCTGGACAAGGCTTCCGCGGCACTGGCCACCCAGGAACGGGCTCTCGCCAACCGGGAAAAAGACATCGAAAAAGAGCACGCCAAACTCACTCAGCTGATTGCCGAAGAAACCCGAAGACTCGAAAAGATTTCCGGTTTAACCATAGAACAGGCCAAAAAAGAACTTTTCGTCCGGCTGGAAAACGAAGTCCGGCGTGAATGCTCGCTGGAACTGAAGCGGATTGAAGATGAACTGCGGGAAAACGCAGAAAAACGCGCCCAGTGGATTATCGGGGAGGCCATCCAGCGGTGCGCCACCGAACATACTGCGGAAAGCACGGTTTCCGTGGTGGCGCTTCCTAATGACGAAATGAAGGGACGCATAATCGGGCGCGAAGGTCGTAATATCCGCACACTGGAAAATATTACCGGCGTCAACGTGATCATAGACGATACCCCGGAAGCCGTGGTGATCAGCGGGTTTGACCCGGTTCGCCGGGAAATCGCCCGCATCACCCTGGAACGGCTGGTCCAGGATGGCCGGATTCATCCGAGCCGTATCGAAGAGATGGTCGAAAAAGTCACGGAAGAGATGAACCGGCTGATCAGAGAACGGGGCGAACAGGCCTGCCTGGAAGCGGGTGTCCACGGGTTGCATCCGGAACTGGTAAAACTTCTGGGACGCTTCAGTTTTCGCACTTCTTACGGCCAGAACGTACTGCGCCATTCGCTGGAGGTATGTCACCTGGCCGGCATCATGGCGGCGGAGATGGGGTTGAACATCCAGGAAGCCAAGCGCGCGGGACTCATTCATGATATCGGCAAGGCGCTGACCCATGAGGTTGAAGGGTCTCACGCGATTCTGGGGCATGACCTCTGCCGCCGCTATGGAGAATCCGAAATCGTCGCGAATGCCGTGGGGTCTCATCATAATGAAATGCCCGCGGAGTCGGTCATTGCCGTGCTGGTCCAGACGGCGGACGCGATGTCCGCGGCCCGTCCCGGCGCGCGCAGTGAGATGCTGCAGCACTATATCAAGCGGCTGGAGCAGCTGGAGCAGATTGCCAGCCAGTTCGAAGGCATCGATAAAGCCTATGCCATCCAGGCAGGCCGGGAGGTCCGGATCGTGGTGCACCCGGACCGGGTCAGCGACGCTGAAGCGCAGCAGATTTCCCGGGATATCGCGCGAAAAATTGAGTCTGAGATGACCTACCCCGGCCAGATTCGGGTCACTGTAATCCGTGAAACCCGGGCTGTGGAAATCGCCAGATAATCCGACATCCAGACCGCCCGACCGTATCTGATACCCGGCGAACATCGCGCTGAATAATCGGGTACAATAAGGGTGTACCAGTAAAGGAGTGGCTTGTGTGGAGTTTTAACAAAACTGCGGGTCAGCTGTCTAACTATGAAGCGATTGCCCGGGATGTCGCCCAGGGGTATTCGGCCATTTTCGGCGGCGAAGCCTTTAAAACCATGCTGCAGGCGGTAACGACGATTCTGCGTGTCGGACCGCGCAACGGACAGTCAGTCTATGCGGCCGTAGATGAACATGGGCGGGCCGGCGCTGTTGCCATTCTCACGGATACGGAGGATGTCCGGGAATTTTCCGTCCTGCACGCGGCTCCTGGATTTGCCGGACAGCAGGCCGCGGAAACGTTGATACATGGGTTGACTCAGGAAACGCAGGGTGGGTTCGCTCCCCATCCCATGGTAGCCGACACGCTCCTGACCGGGGACGTTCCCTGGGACGCCATCCTGACCAAAGCAGGGTTTTCCATGACACGCCGCATCCGGATGCGCGCTCCGCTGAGCACCATTCCCAATCTTCCGTCCGACATGGATATCTACACGCCCACGGCCGCGGATGACCTCCGGCCCGTGGCGCAGTGTATGGTGGAATCGTACGCGGAAAGCCCGGACCGGGTCCTGCATCCGGAAATGCGGGATGTCGCCGTGGCTGAGCGCTATCTGCGGCGTTTGCTGCTGAATGGCGCAACCCTGATCACCCTGTGCGACGAAAAATTGAATCCCGTAAGTGGCGGACTGATCGAAATGACTTTTCCCGGCAATGCCTTTCTGCTTTACCTGTTTACCCGCCCGGACCAGCGGAGGAAAGGGTTTGCCGACCGCGTGCTGATCCGCCTGAAACGGATTGCCGCGGTCCGCTATGTGGCCAACAGAATGTGGCTGTGCGTCTCGGCCGGTAATCCGGCGCTGGAGTTCTATCACCATTCCATGTTTGAATTCTCGGGGGAACAGCCTGCCTTTTACTGGAGTCCCTGAACCGAAAACATGCCGGCAAAACAGAATAAAACCGGGCAGGCCAACACCTGCCCGGTTTGCATTTCAGACCCGTATAAAAAACGATCAGGGGTTATTTGGATCCGTGCTGGTAAACTGGGCAACTATAGACGCAAAAGCCCGGGTCACCGGATGCGCGCTCGGATACCGGACGAATTCAACGTGCCCGTCCATATACAGCACATTGCAGCCGCCGGGAATATGGTTAAAACCGCTCCCATTGGGGTCTGCTGAAATCTGGTCCCAAACCACAGGAACCGTGCTCTGGGCCAGGTTCGAAGCAGCCGGATTATTGATGTCTGTTATCAGGAACCGTTCGATCCCTTCCCGCAGGCGGTAAATTTTCTTTTCCGCCATGTTTTCGTATACATCGTTATATGTCAGATCCTCATGGTAAGCCAGCGGGTTGGTCGCGCGGCCAAACAGGGTAGTCAGCAGAATCGTCTGGATATTCTGGTTCGGCGTGAAATTGGCGGCGTTTGGATTCGACCCCGGAGCCACCACCAGATCGCCCAGAATCACCCAGCCGAAATACATGTACGAAAGGTCCACCACCGCGCACGGGTCAATGGGATTCTCCTCTTTGTTGTCGTAGTGGTAGTCCCCGGGGACAACCACCGCGGAGGAAGGACACTCCAGAATATTACATTCCGTGAGATACTCCGGATAGGTGGACTGTATATCGAAGATGAAGTCGAGATCGTATACGCCATCTCCGTCCGCGTCGGTAAGGGGATAATTCGGAAGGTCGCACGTCTTCGTGGGATCCCCGATCACATCACCGGGCTGCCAGGATGACAGGTTATTCTTTAGGGTCGGAAACGCCCCTTGGGCTTCATTGGCGTACATCTTAAAAATCAGTCCGATCTGCTTAAGGTTGTTCTGGCAGGAGGATCGCCGTGCCGCTTCCCTGGCGCGAGCCAGAGCCGGTAAAAGGATGGCGGCCAGAATGCCGATAATCGCAATGACCACCAGCAGTTCAATCAGGGTAAACCCCTTCTCTTTCGAAGATTTCATAGATTATTTCTCCGTTTTTTTGTTAGATGTCTTACCGTTCAGTTGCCTAATCACTTATTCATTGTAACAGACATTGCCGGTAATTTCAATCCACAAGTTTCCTGCAACAGACCGCGTCACAGCGTTCTCAGTTGCGGGAAAAGAATCACTTCCCGAATCGAAGCGGAATCGGTGCACAGCATGGCCAGTCGGTCGATACCGATTCCCAGCCCGGCTGTGGGAGGCATTCCGATTTCCAGCGCGAACAGAAAGTCCTCGTCCAAATACTGGGCTTCATCATCCCCCGCGGCGCGCAGCGCCGCCTGCGCTTCGAAACGGGCGCGCTGGTCCAGCGGATCATTCAGTTCCGAAAAGGCATTTCCCACTTCAAGGCAGCCGATGAAAGGCTGAAACCGCTCCGTCAGGGCCGGATTATCCGGCTTACGCTTGGCCAGCGGCGACAGTTCTATCGGATAGTCATACAGGAACGTGGGCTGCACCAGGTGGGGCTGCACCTTTTCAGACATTACCGCATCAACAATTTTGCCATACCCCATGGTGCTGTCAATTTCCACGCCGATGCGTTCCGCCATCCGCGCCGCTTCATCCCGGTCCCTGGTCAATTCCAAATCAATACCGGCATACTCGCGGATTGCGTCATAAAGGCGGATGCGCCGCCAGGGACGCTTAACCGAAATGGTCATGCCCTGATACACAAATTCTTCGCCGCCCACTGTCCTGGAAATGACGTGATGCAGCATTTCCTCTGTTTCATCCATGAGCCCCAGGTAATCCTGCCAGGCTTCGTATAATTCCATCATGGTGAATTCAGGATTGTGGCGGGTATCCACGCCTTCGTTGCGGAAATTCCGGTTAATTTCAAACACCTTTTCAAAACCGCCCACCACCAGGCGTTTCAGATACAGCTCGGGCGCGATGCGCAGGTAAAAATCACGGTCATAGGCGTTGTGATGCGTGATGAAAGGCCTGGCCGTTGCTCCTCCGGGGATAGGGTGCAGCATAGGGGTTTCCACCTCCAGAAATCCCCGTTCCAGCAGCCACTCCCGAAGCGTCTGGATCATGAAAATCCGCTTTTTGAAGGTGTCCATCACTTCGGGATTAGCCACCAGATCCAGGTAACGTTTACGGTACCGGGTTTCCACATCGGTCAGGCCATGCCATTTTTCCGCGGACGGGCGCAGGGATTTGGTCAGAATGGTCCACTGGGACGCAAACAGGGTTATCTCCCCACGGCGCGTCCGATGGACTTTTCCGGAAACGCCGATAAAATCTCCAATATCCAGGTCATCCAGGCAGGCGTATGATTCCGGTCCCACCTGTTTCTCGCCCATGAATACCTGGATTTTTCCAGACTCGTCCCTGAGATCCATGAAGGTGCTTTTTCCCTGAACCCGCCGGGCCACAATGCGTCCGGCCAGCACGGCATCAACAACCACTTCCTCACCGGGCCCTGCCTGCTTCTCAAGGGCTTCGAACGCTGCCCGCACTTCGCCGATCGCGTGGGTCCGCTCAAACTTGCGCTTGTAGGGCTCATCCCCGCGCGCCCGGAACCGTTCCATTTTCCGGATCCGGTTCTGGCGCAATTCCTGTTCGGTGGCGCCAACGTCGCTGACCGCGTCCTGGTTTTCCGAGCCCGTAGATTCGGATTTCTTGATTGATTCATCCATAATTCAACCTTTCCCGAGCCTGCGGCTAGGCGTTCTCCTGCCGAACGAGACGGCTGCGGCGTTCAAGATGCCATTTCAGATACGCTTCCACAAACATATCCAGGTCACCATCCAGCACCTTGGTCACGTTTCCGGTTTCCACGCCAGTCCGGTGGTCTTTGATCATCTGATAAGGATGCAGCACATAACTTCGGATCTGGCTGCCCCAGGCCACATCCTGCTGTCCCTCGCGCTGCGCGCTGATCTCCGCTTCTTTCTTTTTCATCTCTATGTCGTACAGTTTCGCGCGCAGCATGTCCATGGCGGTCGCGCGGTTCCGGTGCTGGGAACGTTCAATCTGGCAGGAAACCACAATCCCGGTCGGCAGGTGGGTCAGCCGGACCGCGGAACTGGTTTTATTGACCTTTTGTCCGCCGGCGCCGCTGGAGCGGAAGACATCCATCTTATTGTCCTCTTCCCGGATCTCGACCTGGATGTCTTTGTCCACCTCGGCCAGCACTTCAATCGCGGAAAACGATGTGTGCCGGCGCGCGGACGCGTCAAAGGGGGATATCCGCACCAGGCGGTGCACGCCGTCTTCACTTTTCAACATGCCGTAGGCGTAGGGACCGGAAACGCGCAAAGCGGCGCTCTTCAGCCCCGCCTCTTCTCCGGGCTGATAATCCAAAACCTCAACTTCGAATCCCTTCATTTCGCAGTAGCGGGTGATCATTCGGTAGAGCATCTCGGCCCAGTCGCAGGATTCAGTTCCTCCCGCTCCCGGGTGAAAACTTACCAGGGCCGTCTTGCTGTCCCGGGGGTCCTGAAACAGGCTGTTCAGTTCCAGCTGGTGCAGTTTCTGTTCGATGCTGCTGATCATCCCGGCAAGTTCCGGTCCCAGCGAGTCATCCTCCGATTCCCGCCCCATTTCCACCAGGGTCATGGCATCTTCCAGTTCCCGGAACAACTCGTCCGGGGCATCCACCACGGCGCGAAGAGATTTGAGTTTCTGAACGGTCCGCTGCGCGGTTTCCTGATCGTCCCAGAACCCTGGCGCGGACATTGCCGCTTCCACGGCGGTAATCTCCCTGCGCACGCTATCCACATTCAGACAGGACCGCAATTCGTCCAGCCGTTTGGAACAGGCTTCCAGTTTTTCCAGTTCGCTTTCGTACATGAAGTTCCTAAACCCTTTGCTGCAATCGCATCCGTCAGCAGGATGTCATGAATTCCGGCATCAACAGGCAGATGTAGTACAGGACCGGCGCGGCAAACAGAATCCCGTCGCAACGGTCCAGCACGCCTCCGTGCCCCGGAAAGACATTTCCCGCGTCTTTGACCGAAGCCGCGCGCTTGAGCATCGACTCGAACAGGTCGCCCCACTGGCTGACTATGGACAGCAGTACCGCCAGCGCGGCCCAGGTCAGATAGCACGTCTCCGGATAGGAAGCGCACCAGCCAAGCCGCCTGACCAGCCATGCCAGCGCCACACCGGACAATGCGGCCCCTGCCAGTCCCCCCACAGCGCCCTCCCAGGTCTTTTTGGGGCTCAGCCTGGGCGCCATGGGGTGTTTGCCCCACTTTCGCCCCACAAAATACGCCCCCGTGTCGGACCAGGCCACCACCACCAGCAGAAACGTAATCAGTCCCGGACCACAGGGATCCGTATTGTGCAGAACCACCAGATAGGAAAACAACCCGCCGGTGTAAACCACTCCCAGAAAATCCAGCCCAAGCGCAACGATATCCCGATCCGATGACGCCATACGAACACCGGCGAGCACGAGAAAAACGGCCGTCAGCACCCTCAGTTGGGGCAGTTCATCTCCGCCCGCCAGCCCGGAACGCAGTACAATGCCCGTCCACAGCACTGTGCCTCCCGAAAGAAGAGGAACCAGTCTTCCGCCCGCTGCGGGACAGAGCCGTCCGGCAAGCCTGGCATACTCACGCCCGGCCTGCCAGGCCAACAGTACCGCCGCAACCAACAGCGCCACATCAAGCCAATGAATCCAGATCAGCGCCACCAGGATGGGAACCACTACGGCCGCCGTGACCACCCGGACCAGCGTATCACTGCCCCACACACCGGCAGTCATGGCCGGCCTCCGAACCGCCGGCGCCGGGACTGGAATTCCCGAATGGCCTCACGCATCCAGTGGCCGTTGAAATCCGGCCACAGAACCGGCAAAAAAACGATCTCCGCATACGAGATCTGCCACAGCATGAAATTACTGATCCGCTGCTCTCCGCTCGTTCGGATCAACAGATCCACTTCCGGGTGTTCCGGAACATAAAGTTCACGGGCGAAACGATCTTCCGTAATTTCTTCGGAACGCATAGCCCGGGCCGCGCACTGGGAGGCAAGTCGCCTGGCGGCCCGGACAATCTCCGCCCGGCCGCCATAATTGAGCCCCACGCACACATCCATCTCCGTATTGCGCGCGGTCCGATCAATGCAGGTCTGCAGGTCTTTCCGGGCCTGTTCCGGAAGCCGTTCGATATCCCCCATGATCCGGACCCGGATGCCATGTTTGGCGATCTCGTCCAGTTCCCTGCGGATATGATGGCTCATCAGCCGGAACAGCGCGTTAACTTCAGCGCGGGATCTCCGCCAGTTTTCCGTGGAGAAGGCGTAAAGGCTCAAAACTTTCAGTCCGAGCTCGCGCGCGGCTTTCAGCGTTTCCCGGACCGCGTCCGCGCCGGCCTCATGTCCCTTCGTCCTGGGCAATCCCCGTTGTTCCGCCCAACGGCCGTTGCCGTCCATGATGATCGCCACGTGGCGGGGCAAATGACGAGGGTCTATCGCCGCATTATTCTGTTCTGGCATAGCCTTGTTCCGGGAGGGCGGAAGCAGTTCTGTTCAGATTATTGCCGGGCAAAATCACCGGGAAACGACAAGCCGGCTACACCTCCATGATATCCGCCTCTTTGGACTTCAGCAATCCGTCAATCATTTCGATATGCTTGTCCGTCAGTTTCTGGATCTCATCGGTAAGCCGGTGCGCGTCGTCTTCAGGGATCTCACCGCTTTTCTGCTGGGACTTAATGGTCTCGATGGTATGCCGCCTGACATTCCGGACGGCCACGCGGGTCTCTTCGGCCAGTTTGGCGGCCAGTTTAACCATTTCCTTCCGTCGCTCTTCCGTGAGCGGCGGGATAGGGATGCGGATCAGGCGGCCGTCATTCGACGGATTTACGTTCAGCGGAGAAGCCCGCAACGCTTTCTCCACGACTCCAATCAGGCTCTTGTCCCAGAGATCGATCACCAGCAGATGCGGATCAGGAGCGGTCACGTTGCCCAGCTGGTTGATCTTCATCCGGGACCCGTAAGCTTCCACCTCTACAATGTCCAGCATGCCGGGATTGGCGCGGCCTGTCCGGATGTTCGCGAACTCGCCGCGCAATGTCTCGATGCTCTTGTCCATCTTGGCCCGGGCTTCTTCGACAATCTTGTGCTGCATCGCTTACTCTCCCTTTACCATGGTTCCTATGGGCTCACCGCGCAGAACCCGCAGAATATTCCCCGGTCTTGAGAGGTCAAACACCATAACGGGCAGCCGGTTTTCCCGGCACAGCGATATGGCTGTGGCATCCATCACCCGCAGGTTGCGCGCGAGCGCTTCGGTATAGCCGATCTGGTCAAACCGCCGCGCGTCGGGATTTTGCTCGGGATCGCTGTCGTAGACTCCATCCACCCGCGTGGCCTTGAGCAGAATCTGCGCGCCGATTTCACTGGCCCGCAGCGCCGCGGCGGTATCCGTCGTGAAAAACGGATTTCCCGTTCCCGCGGCGAAAATAACCAGCCTTCCCTTTTCCAGATGGCGCACCGCCCGCCGCCGGATGTAACGCTCCGCGACGGGCGGCATCTCGATCGCGCTCATGACCCGGGTCGGCACGCCCCGCTGTTCCACTGCCGCCTGAAACGCCAGCGCGTTGATCACGGTGGCCAGCATACCCATGTAATCGCCGGTGGGGCGGTCCAGCCCAGTCTGGGCGCCTTCCACCCCCCGGAATATGTTGCCGCCGCCGACCACCACACCCAGGCTAGCCCCTTCCCGAACACATTCCACCAGTTCATCGGCAAGCCTGCCGACCACCTGGAAATCAATGCCGCCCTGCTGGGAACCCTGGAGGGATTCACCGCTCAGCTTCAGCAGTGCTCGGGTGTAGACCAGGCCGGACACGCTTACTGATCCGCGTACTTGGCCATTTCGGCCGCAACTTCCTCCGCAAGATTGGAGGCTTTCTTTTCGATACCTTCACCCAGGGCATAGCGGGTAAAACGCCGAATGTCAATCTTTTCACCGCATTTGGCCACCAGTTCCGCCAGCAAATCTTTTATCGTCAGGGATTCATCCCGCACGAAGGGCTGTTCCAGAAGGCAGACCTCAGCGTACCATTTGGCCATTTTCCCTTCGGCGATTTTCCGGCAAACCGCTTCCGGTTTTCCGGTTTCCATCGCCTGCTTCACGTAAATTTCCAGTTCCGCCTCATATTCCGCTTGGGGCACGTCCTCTTTGCGGATCCAGCGGGGATTGCTCGCACAGATCTGAAGGCAGATGTCATTGACGAATTTTTTGAAGTCATCACTGCGGGCCACGAAATCGGTCTCGCAGTTGACTTCAACCAGGACGCCGATTTTACCGCCCATGTGGATATACGACGCCACCGTGCCCTCAGCGGCCACTTTGTCCGCCCGTTTGGCCGCCTTTGCGATGCCACGCTCCCGCAGATATTTCACTGCCGCGTCAAAATCCCCGTTGCATTCCTGAAGCGCCCGTTTGCAGTCCATGATGCCCGCGCCGGTCGCGTTGTTCAATTCTTTTACCTGAGCCGCACTGATGTTCATCTGCTTTTTCCCTTATGGTTTCCTTGTTTTGAAATTCCTTGATCACACAATAACGCTACATATCCGGAAAACAGATATGACAGCCCCGGATTTCAGCCCGCAACGGCCGAAATCCGGGGAGTGTCCGCGTCAATTCTGCTCTTCGTCAGCGCCAGCGGAAACAGGATCCGTTTCGTACTGGCTTTCGTAGGCTTCATCTGCGTCAGCAGGCGCTTCCGTTTCTTCGGCGTCGGCGCCGGCCTCTTCATCCTCACCCGCCATGTCGGCGAATTCCGATGCGATACCCATTTTCTCGGCACGCATCCGACCTTCAATGGCCGCATCCGCAATGATGGAACAATACAGCGATACGGCCCGGATCGCGTCATCATTGCCGGGAATCGGCACATCCACGACTTCCGGATCGCAGTTGGTGTCCACGATGCCGATACAGGGGATATTGAGCCGCGCGGCTTCACGCACCGCAATGGCTTCCCGCTTCACGTCGATCACAAACAGCACCGACGGCAGAGACCCCATCTTCTGGATGCCCAGCAGGTTTTTCTCCAGCTTAACCCGCTCCTTGGAAAGCATCACCAGTTCTTTTTTGGTATATTTCTTTTCGGCTTCCTCGTCATTTTCCAGGGACTGCAGGTAATTGAGCCGCCCAATACTCTGCCGGACCGTTTTGAAGTTGGTCAGGGTGCCGCCCAGCCAGCGGTTGTTGACGTAGAACATTCCGCACCGCTGCGCTTCACGCATAACAGCCTCCTGGGCCTGCCGCTTGGTGCCGACAAACAGCACATGGCCACCCTGCGCCACCCGGTCGCGAACCAGCGCGTACGCCACGTAAAGCTGCTTGAGGGTATGCTGCAGGTTGATAATGTAGATGCCGTTGCGCTGTCCGTAAATGTAGCGCGCCATCTTGGGGTGCCAGCGCCGGGTCTGGTGACCAAAGTGCACCCCTGCTTCCAGCAGTTGCCGCATCGTAACGATAGCCATAGACTTTCTCCTTCCGGGTTGTTCTTCGGGACATACCACCGCTCCCATCACAACATGGAAGACCCGGGGGTCACCTGGCGCGTCAAGTGCTGTCCCTGCAGTTTCGGATGCAATAGTGTACGACGATAAGCGGAGCTGATGCAACCTCCCGGTCCGCCCGATACACATCCGGCCGACACGGCCGCATTGCATCGGATACAGGCAATCCCGCATGATGTCGCAGACACTTTTTCTCCAACCGAATCGCCCATTTACGCGGATGCCCGGATCCGACTGGAGTATTGTCCATGCGCGTATCAATAGATATTGGGAGGCTTTTATCCGGATTGGCTGTCATGGCGGCCTTTTCCGGATTTGGAGTCTGTGAAACCGTATCGGAGGCCGCGCCCCCGCCGGAATTCACGGCTTTTGAGACGCCAACGGATCCGGATGCCGGCTCCCTGATAAGCCGCTACCTGTTCTACCATTTCACCCATCGGATACCGATGGGACTCTGCCTGTTCAACAGGGAATTCCTGACCGTGGCAGACTGCTGGCTGGCCGGAACCGAAAACCTCAACAATGGCATCCCTATCCAGGAATCTCACCGCAAACAGCTCGAAGCGGTGGTCATGGATGCCGAGGGTTACGTGGCCTCGCACCAGCACTTCTCCCATGCCCACGACTGGGGATGGCCATTTCCCATCTGGACCCAGGCCGGGGATCCAGGGGGAAACTTCTCCAACCGGAAAATGGTCGGATGGCATTTTCAACCCCTTGATAAAGTCCCGGGCTGGGTGGGCGATGCCATACGGGCGCATCGGATGGAACCGTGGTGCGCCCCCGCGGCCGTGATCGAATGGCGCGTGGAACATGGAACGTCTGAGGGAATCGTTGAGAATGCCTGGCGCGTCCGATGCGTCCAGGCGCCTCTTGTGATTGCCTGGCCTGAAAACGTCTCCGTTATCGCAGAAGAGTCCCCATATTTTCAGTTGCGGTGGCGCATGGCGGAAATGCCGCCAGACGACTGCCCCAGAAACCCCGGATGGATTGAGTGGAAACGTCAGGATGACACGGATTGGCTCCCCGAAAACCGCATGCGGTTTTATCCCGATAAAACGCCTCTTTCGAACCATTTCCGGCATTCCATACTGCCCTTGTACCGTCACCCCGGCTGGAAAGGCGCAATATCCGCCCTGCGGATTGTTTTCGATGGAATCGCTCCCGGACAGGCCGTGGAAATCGATTCTTTCATTTCCCATTACGACACGCGGCACAGCATTAATAACCCGGTATTCATACTGGCTTGCGCAAATTACTACAACTGGACCGGTGACACGGCGTTCCTGAGGAGCCAGATGCCCCGGCTGCGAACTGCATTGCGGTATCAGCAGACTGTAATGGGCGGGCTGCAGTATGGTTTCATACGGAACCCCTGGCCGGGACATGACGGACGCCCGGGCTGGATCGCCCGGGAAGACGGATCCCGGGAAATCCTCAGCAACCGCGGCATCGGAAACAATTATTGGGACCTGCTGCCCTTCGGAGGGGACGATTTCTACGCCACCGCCCAATACTACGCGTCTCTCCTGGCCATGGCCGACCTGGAACAATTGGCCCGGGAACATCCGGAACTGGATCTGCCGATCGGTGCAGACGCGCAAGACCCCGAAACCCTCCGCCGCCACGCCCGGGAAGTCCGCGAAATTGCTAATGAAAAATTCTGGGCAGCTGATACCGGCCGCTTTATCCCCTGCTTTGACCGGGACGGAACGTCTTACGACTTCGGATTGGTATTCCTGAATCTGGAAGCCATCTGGTACGGCATTGCATCACCGGAACACGCCGGACAGATTATGGCGTGGATTAATGGAGACCGCATCATTGACGGCGACACATCCACGGGCGCGGACATTTACCATTGGCGTATGGCCCCCCGCGCGACCACCCGCCGCAACCTGTCCTGGTACGGTCAGGGTTGGACCCATCCGGAAAATATTCCCTGGGGAGGACAGATCCAGGATGGCGGAACCGTGCTTGGATTCACCTTTTACGATCTGTACGCCCGGATTCGTGTCCTGGGGCCTGATAACGCCTGGCAGCGGCTGCTGGAAATTCTGGCCTGGCAGCAGGATGTGGACGCGGCTGGAGGTTACCGGGCCTATTATGCCGACGGAAGCCGGGGCGCCACCCTCCAGGGTTGCGGCACCGCCGGCGGAATCGGCATCGACTGCGAATTCCTGGAATCCAGCATGCTCCCCGCCATCATCCCGTATGGTTTCATGGGAATAATCCCGAAGCCGGACCGGCTGGTTATTGATCCGGCCCTGCCGTCAGCCTGCCCGGCCCTGACGCTGCGAAACCTTTCCTGCCGCGGGTCCTTAATGGATATCCAGGCTGATGCCACCCGGAACACAATCACCGTCGATATCCGCACCGCGCCCCGCGACGCGATCGTTCTGGAAATGCCCGGTTACCAGCCGGAACAGGATCTGGCCCGTTCTTCCTCAGGGACAGGGTTCCGTTTCAGCGGCACGGGATCCTGGACATTCCGTAAAAAAACGGAAAAGTAACCGACTCCCATCGATGAGCTCAATGGCGGTCCGGATTCTCGCAGGGAGATCCATCTCCCCGACAGCACAGCAGATTGCCCTGATCATCCCGCTGCGGACCCTTACAGCTCATCTTCCGCTCCCCGAGCCGCCCCCGGGCCAGCAGGTGCACCCCTCCCCATATCCCCAGAATGACACAGAGAAATACGCCGGCTGCGGCAATGTTCAGCAGTAATACATTCATTGCTTTATGTCCGAGCCACCCGCATAGCCTGGGAATCCAACACCAATGGTTTACCGTCCGGCACACACAGATAACGGTCGAAATCGGTGTATCCCACCTCCCGCAAAAAGTCCTCGTCGATCAGGGCCCGGCCATTGCTGCGGTCGGGATGCTGCAGAATTTCCCAGACCGCGTCTGCCAGGATGTCCGCCTTGCGCCACAGGCGGGGATCGCCCAGGCCAAAGTTGATTGACGCGTAGGATTCAATGATGGTCTTCGGCCACAGGGCTGTCGCCCGAATGTTATATTCCCTGAATTCCTCCACCATACCCAGCGCGATCATGGTCATTCCAAACTTGGATATGCCGTAAGCAATATGCCCCGGCAGAATTTCCAAGTCAATCGGAGGAGACATCATGATCACGTGACCCCGGCGCTGTTCTTTCATGGCGGGCAGAAAGGCGGAGGTCACGGCATAGGCGGCCCGCACATTAACATCCATCATCAGATCGAAACGTTTGAGCGGGGTTTCATCCATATTGCGCCACCACATGGCGCCCGCGTTGTTTATAACCGCGTCAATCCGGCCGAACCGATTCAGGCAGGCATCGGCTGCCGCCTGGATTTCCGTCTCTTCCCGAACATTGCATTTTACCGGCAGCGCCGCGGCGCCCAGCGCCTCCACCTCAGCCGCCACAGTGAATATGGTTCCGGGCAGCCTGGGGTCTTCCTCCGTGGATTTGGCGGCGATTACGATATCCCAGCCTTCCGCAGCCAGGCGCAGTGCGCAGGCCCGTCCGATACCTCTTGACGCTCCCGTAATAAAAGCAACCGGTCTGTCGCTCATATCCATTTCTCCACTGTTTATACAGGCTGTACCTGTTTTAGTACTATGACAGGGCAATCCCCTGGTTTTCAAATCAACGGGTGAGCGTATAAACAGCATAATCAAAAACCTTATTCACTTGCCCTGACCACACCGTCCAGCGTGGAAAACTTACGCTGCTTCCCGGCAGATAAATATATAATAAAGGTAAAAATTGACAGGTGATAATCCGTTATAAAATGGATTAATCCATAAAATCCAGACAATTTTTTGAAACCTTTATGCTAAAAATGGTATAATTGAAACAAATCGATCTGTGCTTAGTATGAATTGTGAGGTCGGATACGCGCACAAACGTACGAGAAGGAGAAACTGACATGCCGGAACGGGAACCTCAAAAGGCTTACACGACATTCGAAGCCGCTAAAATATGCCACGTCACCCATCACAGCATCAAGAACTGGATCAAGCAGGGCCTGATCAAGGCATCCAGGACTCCGGGCGGCCACTACCGCATCCTCGAGAAAGACCTGGACGAATTCCGCGAACGGTACGACATGTTCCCGAGGGACAAGTCTGCCCGGGCGCGGCGGATCATGGTGGTGGATGACGACCCCGATGCCCTGGCCCTGATGGACCGCATTTTGAGCGATGAGGGCTTTGAGCTGATCAAGGTATCCAACGCAACGGAAGTCGGCCTCAAAGCGGCCCAGCTGATGCCGGATCTCATCCTGCTGGATTTCCTGATGCCCGAACTGAACGGATTTGAAGTCTGTGCCGCCCTGCGGGGCAATGAACTGACCCACGGCATTCCGATCATGGCCGTGACCTGCCTGGCCAAAGAACGGGATATCGAGCGGATTTTCGCCTGCGGCGCAGACGATTACCTCTCCAAACCGTTCAAAGTGGACCAGCTGCTGGAAAAAGTCCGGGAACTGATCGGCAAAAACGCGATGGTCTGATCCCCGCATATGGCACAGCGCAAAGGGCCTGCCTTCGGGCAGGCCCTTTTTACAGGTAACCCGGACCTTTCCGCTTCATGTAAAATGACCATTGCTGACCTGTAACGATTCACGGAAGCAATCATGACGCCTGAATCTCAGAAACGACAGCGCCATAACAGTATTGAGCGACGTTTTGTGGTATCCATTCTGTGGGTCGGCGTAATTCCCATGGCGCTGGCCATGATCGTGGGCTATGTGGTCGCGCGGGAGGCCCAGCGGGTCTCGGTGCTCCAGGCGCTGTCGACGGCGGCCGGCAAAACAGCTGAAGGCATACGCCTGGCCCTCGACGAAAGAAAGAGCGTTGTATCCGGGCTGTGCCGTTCTGTCCTGCTCAGGCCGCTGCTGGCATCCGGGAATCCGGAGGAGCTGAACCGGGCCGGAGCTTTCCTGGAAAGCCTGAAACCGCCGGACAAAGGAGCATTTTTTTATTTTGATTCCTCCGGACACCTCCTGTTAACCACCAGGAATACCCCATTCCGGTTTGATAAACTTCCTGAAAGATACCGCGTGGATGAAGCCGCTTTTGTGGACTATCATTTCGACACGCAGTCCGGTGCGCACCAGCTGTTTTTGAGCTGTCCCTTGTATGCCCCGGATAACGATTCGCAGCCGGCGGGCTGGCTGGTCGAACAGCAGAACGTCCAGCCCCTCATGCAATTTATCCTGGGAGGATCGAGCAAAAGACTGGGTGAACGGGACCGTTATGAAATCATAGTCACCGAGGACAGCGCGACGTTCTGCGTCCGCCTGGAACCCGACGCCTCGGGAGAAAAACTGCTGCTGCGTTTCAGTCCGCTGCACCCCACCCTGCAGCAGTACATCAGCGCGCAACCGGATGTCATGTCCGGATCTCTGTTTATCTGGCGATACAACAGCACCGGAACGCTGACTCCTGTGCTGCTGGCTTTTCAGCGCATTCTGCCGGAGGCGCCTGTTTTCATCGCCGTGCACCGGCCGACCCCCCAGGTTTTTTCGTTCATTAACGCGGCAACTTTGATCACGCTGGTGATCACCGGCATCATCATCGGATTCTTCTGCATAGGGGCATACCGCTTCGTCAATAACACCATCATCCGCCCCCTGTCGCTCGTCAATGAAGGCGCCCAGATCATCCGTCAGGGCGATCTGGAGCTTAAACTCCGCATCAACACGGGCGATGAGATTGAAGAATTGGCCGCTTCTTTCAACGAGATGGCTGCCGCGCTCCGTGAGAATCTGAGCATCCTGCAGAAATCGGAGGAAAAATACCGCGGGCTGGTGACCGCCATGCGGGACGGACTGTTCCGCACGGACGTTTCAGGACGCATATTGTTCATTAATCCGGCAGGCGCCCGAATCCTGGGGTTTGCTTCGGAAGAGGACTCGCTGGGAGCCGATTTTTCCGCGATGTTCGAAGATGAACATATGTTCCGCGCCCTGCTGGAAGAACACTCGCCCGGAGCCGCCACGGTAGATCTGCGGCGGGTATGGCTGCGCCGTACGGATGGTGAAGCCATATGCCTGGAACTGCGCGGCAGTCCCATTACAGACAGTTCGGGTAAGGTAGCGGGCTTCGAAGGCACTTTCCGGGATGTCACGCGGAACGTCCTGCTCGAACAGGAAGCCACCGAAAGAGCCGAACGGATTCACGTGATCAATCAGATCACCAATGCCGTTAACAGCAGCCTGGAAGCGGGCAGGGTTTATGAGAGCATCGCCCACGGGATGCGCCGGCTGGTCTCCTTTGATTACGCTTCGATATCCCTGCGCATCGAAGCTGAAGACCGGTTCGAAACCAGAACCATATGGCCCATACCGGATCCGGACACTCCCGTGTTCCCAAGGCTGGACGGCCCGGGGAGCTGCGCGGCCATCGTGTTCGCGGAAAAAGCGCCGCTGGTGGTAGACAACATCCGCATGGGCGGGGGAGAACTGGAATTCCAGTTCCCCGACTCCATCTGCAGCATCCTGTGCATTCCCCTGTTCGCCGGCGACGTGATCATGGGCTCGGTCAACCTGGGCTGCATGGAACCCGGCGCGTTTACCGGCAGCCATGTGAAGGCGCTGGAAGCCCTGGCGCCGCATCTGGCCGCCGCGTTGCGCAATACCCAGCTGCTCGAAAATCTTCGTCACTCCCTGGCGGAAGTGACCCGCGCCCGGGAGAAACTGCGGCAGGCCAACGAGGAACTCAAATCCCTGGATGAAATGAAAACAAATCTCCTGTCAAACGTGTCCCATGAATTGCGGACGCCCCTGGTCGCCGTCATGGGATACACCGACATGGTGCTGAATGGCAAGGCGGGACCGATCAATGACCGCCAGCGGGAGTATCTGGCCATTGCCCAGCGCAACGTGGAACGGCTGGTCACGCTGATCGAAAACCTGCTCGACTTCTCCAGGCTGCACCGGGGAAATGAAGAACTGGTTTTCACCCGTTTCGATCTCGTCGAATGCGTCAGGGCAAGCATGGAAAGCGTAAAACCCGCCGCGGATGGCCGGGAAATTGAAATGTCTCTTGTCGTGCTGGACAGGAAAGGCAATCCTTATACGGGTCCGGTAGTGGTCGAAGGAGACCGCGGGCAGCTGGGACAGGTTTTCAACAACCTCCTGTTTAACGCGGTCAAATTCAATAAACCCGGAGGACGCATAGACGTATCCCTGCAGATGCGGGAAAACAGCGTCGCCATAGCCGTATCCGATACCGGCATCGGCATTCCCGAAGAAGCGATGGACAAACTGTTCACCCGGTTTTACCAGGTGGATGCCTCCTCCACGCGGAAATATGGCGGCGCCGGAATCGGGCTGGCTATTTCGCAGGATATTATCCGCCTGCATGGCAGTCGCATTACGGTTACCAGCAAAGTCGGCGAGGGATCCACCTTCCGTTTCACCTTGCCGCTCTATGAAGGAGAGATCCGGGAGGGTGGGCAGGCGGGTTCCCTGGAAAGTCCCTTCCAGACCAAACTGCTGATCGAACTGCTTTCCCAGGATCGCGCCCTGGCAGCACAGGTTCGCAGCATGCTGCTTCCCGAAGGCATGGATCTGCTGCACGCGGCCTATCCGGACGTGGCCGTACAGCTTGCCAACCGGTACAACCCTGATTGCCTGCTGATCGACGCGGACACCGGTCCTCCGGGCGGGGTTGTAGTCGAAGAGCTGCTGAACAATCCGGCCCGTCCGGATCTCCCGATAGCGCTGTTGACCAGCGACGACGCGATTTATGACCGGTACCGGCTCTATGCCGCATCCAGAATCCGAAAAAATTTCCGGAAAAGTTCGCTGCTCAGCGGGATTTACGCAGCTATCAGCCGTCCTGAGTCCGATTTGCATCCCCTGGGCAGGGCTGTACTCTGCGTCAATGATGATCCCGAGGTCCTGGAGTTCATGCGCCGGTGTCTGGAGGAGGAAGGGTTTTCGGTCAAACTTTGTTCCGATGGTGATCAGGCGCTCGCCTGCGCGGCTACCCAGGAGTACGGCGTCGTTCTGCTGGATATCGCCATGCCGGGGCTTGACGGCATCGAGGTGTGCCGCCGCATTAAAGCCAACCCTGACTTGAAAGGAGTCAAAGTGTTTTTCGTAACCGCGGTCGATCTGGACAGTTTCAGCCGGGAATATCAGTCCAGCGGCGCGGACGGCATTCTCCAGAAACCCTTTGCGGCCAATGAACTGCTTCACCTGGTTTCAACGAATCTTGCCGCGGGAACTGATGTCTGAATGGCTGCCTGAAACATGAGTAATCAGATTCCCGCCGAGATCCCCAAACTTAACGTTTATACCGGCCAGCCCCTCAAAACCCTCATCCGGTTTGTTCTCTCCTACCGGAAATACCTCATTATCGGCACGCTGTTCTCCGTGGCCTGCGCGCTGGTGGGCCTGGGCAAACCGGCGCTGACCC
The DNA here is from genome assembly GCA_029776995.1 of Candidatus Hydrogenedentota bacterium. Taxonomy (GTDB): domain Bacteria; phylum Hydrogenedentota; class Hydrogenedentia; order Hydrogenedentales; family CAITNO01; genus JAGPFE01. Next base: position 1,909 of record JAKOTZ010000047.1, on the reverse strand, counting down.
GGGTCATAGTTACCGGAATTGCCGAAGGATCTTCATCCCGCCGGGAAATTCTGCTGCTGTGCGCCGGTCTGCTGGGCGTGGCCGCGCTGGCAGGCGTCCTGCGCTATTTCCAGCGAATGGTTCTTATCGGCTTGTCCAGGCACCAGGAATACGACCTGAGGAACGCGCTCTTCCGCCATGTTCTGAGCATGCCGGCCTCTTTTCACGCGCGATTTTCCACCGGGGATATCATGGCGCGGTCTTCCAGCGACCTGAATCAGGTTCGGGATTTTCTGGGACCGGGCATCATGGGCACCATTGACCTGATACGGGTGCCTCTCATTCTGGGCTACATGCTGCATGTCAGCCCGCGCCTCACGGCCGCGCTGATGGTCCCGCTGCCCATTCTGACGGTCCTGGTGTATGTCCTGGTCCGCATTATGAACCGCTGGTCAAAAATTACCCAGGAGCGATACGCGCATTTGACCGCCGTTGCCCAGGAAAACATCGCCGGTGGACGGGTAGTGCGCGCGTTTTCCGCGGAAGATGAACAGATCCGCCTGTTTAACAAAGCCTCTGTCGACCACGCGCAGGCGAGTATCCGGTTATCCGCCATAACGGCGTTCGCCTGGCCCCTGCTGGACCTGATCGTGGGCATCACCGTGCTTGCCGTGCTGCTGATCGGCGGATCGATGATTATCCGGGGCAGCCTGACCATCGGTGACCTTTCCGCCTTCATCATGGCGGTAATGATGCTGGCCTGGCCGCTGATGCAGTTCGGATGGGTTCTTACCCTTTACCAGCGCGGCGCGGTCAGCATGAACCGCATTATGGACATGCTGGCATGGAGATCAGAACCCCCTACCGCCCCGGACGAAACGCCTGAAACGATCCTGAAAACAGGGGCTGTTCGCTTCGACAGGGTAACCTTTCACTACCCCGCGTCCAACCGCGAAACCTTCGAATCAGCAACTGTTGAAAGGCCGGAGATGGCCTCGCCTGATCCCGCGCTGCGTGAAATTTCCTTTGACGTGCCGGCCGGATCCCTGCTCGCGATCACCGGACCGACCGGATCCGGAAAAAGTACGCTGGTGTCCCTGCTGTGCCGCGAATACCAGCCGGACAGCGGAACCATATTCCTTGACGGATATCCCCTGAGCGCTGTCCCGGAACCGGAGCTGCGAAATAAACTGGCCTGTGTGCCTCAGGACACGTTTATTTTCTCCGCGACAGTACGTGAGAACCTCGCCATGGGCAATCCTGATGCGGATGACCACGCGATCTGGGATGCGTGCGCGGTAGCCGGTCTGGACCAGGAATTGCGCGCACTGCCCCAGGGGCTGGATACCCCCCTGGGAGAACGGGGAGTAAACCTCTCCGGCGGCCAACGCCAGCGCCTGACTATCGCCCGGGCGCTCCTGCGCGATCCGCTTATCCTGGTTCTGGATGACGCGCTGTCCAGCGTTGATCTCGAAACGGAACGGCGCATCATCGCGGGGCTGCGGAAGTATTTCCAGGGACGTACCGGGGTCATTGTTTCACACCGCACGGCCGCCACCAGGCTGGCAGACCGCATCCTGGTCCTGGATCGCGGACGGATCACGGAATGCGGCACCCACGAAGAACTGCTTGCCCTGAACGGCTTATACGCCCGGCTGCATTACCGCCAGTCCCTGGAGGAGAAGCTGGAGACCGCCTGATGGAAAACGCTTTTCACATGGACGATACCGTCCAGCGGAATCCACGGCCGGTCCGGACGTTTCTGAGGCTGCTGGGGTACCTTGAGCCCTACAGGGGTTGGGTTCTTGGCGCGGTGCTGCTTCTGCTGCTGCTCTCGCTGCTGGCCAATCTGGTTCCGGTGCTGGTCATGCGGGCAATTGATGATTACGTGGCGCCGCTGGAACCTTCCCGGGACAAGAGCGCGGAACTT
>JAKOTZ010000044.1 GCA_029776995.1 Candidatus Hydrogenedentota bacterium | reverse complement strand
GGAACGTCCCATGGAGGCGGTGATTGGCGCCCAGGTGGCTGAGGCGTCCGGACTGCGGATCGGCGATACGTTCAAAAGCACCCACGGATTTATTCAGGTGCCCGGCGCCGATGAGCATGAAGAACAGTACACGGTCGTCGGCATACTCAGGCGATCGGGAACACCGAATGACCGGGCGATCTTTTGCGGCATCGAATCCGTGTGGGACCTGCACGCGCATCATGACGAAGAACATGAAGCGGGACACGAACATCACCACCCTGAGGATGAAGTGACCGCCGTACTGGTGAAGCTGGCATCCCCCGCGCTGCGGTTCGAGTACCGCGACCGGATCAACCGGAACTTCAACGCCATGGCGGCAATTCCCATCCAGGAGATCCAGAAACTGTATGAACAGCTGCTGGGCACGGCGAAGGCGGTGCTGCTGGCCATCGGATATCTGGTGGTGGTCATCTCCGCGATGTCCATTCTGATCGGGCTGTACATGGCGATCCTGCAGCGCCGCCGGGATCTGGCGATCATGCGCGCCCTGGGCGCGACCCGTGGGGAAATTTTCGGAAGTGTGCTGATCGAGGCGTTTTGGGTTACACTGTTGGGCATCGCGGCGGGGCAGGCCCTGGGCATGCTGGTATGCGCCGCGCTGGGGCGTTACCTGACCCAGCGCCTGGGGTTCCACCTCAGCGCTGTCGTGTGGAGTCCGGATCTGGTTTCGGCCCTGTCCGCCGTGCTGCTGATGGGCATGCTGGCCGGTATCCTGCCCGCGTGGCAGGCCTACCGCACCGATGTGGCCCGTGACCTTGCTGAACCCTGAAGCTGTCGGGAGCTCTTTATATGGCGTTGCGCAGACGCAGAATACGCGACCTGGTTACTTTGGCCGGCATTATTGCTGTGCTTGCGGCCATCGTGCTGATCAATGGCTACATGCGCCGGGAAGGGCTGACCGCCCAATACGAAAAACTTCGGATCGCGCTGGAGGAAAAAATCCGCGGTGGCGGATACACCGTGATCGACTGGAGTGAGATGCGCCGGGTGCGGGGAAACCGCTTTACCGGCCCGACTTTCCCTGATTCGCTGAAGGATAAGGACGGGAAACTGGTCAACATATGCGGGTTTATGAGCCCGATCAACCAGTTCCGGGACGTCACGGAATTCATGCTGCTGCCGGTGCCGATGACCTGCTATTTCTGCGACGCCCCGCCCATGCGGGATGTTATCCACGTAAAACTCAACAAGCCCGCCAACCTGGTGAATGAACCCGTGGTGATCGGCGGGCGGCTTCGCCTGCACGAAGGCGCAAAACAGATGTTTTTTTATTCAATAGAGGAAGCCCGGTGGAATGAGCCGGTCAAAGGGGATGAGACCACGGAAAAATTCGTGGACCAGTCCCACCGCACCCACTTGGTGGAAGGGTTCCGCCAGCTCCGCGAAGGCATGCCGGAGGAACCGTTGGAACAGGGATTTGAACCTCCGGCCGCGGCGCCCGCCGAGCCTCCATCCAATCCGCCGGCTGCCTCCGCGCCCTGACCGTTCGTGCCGCCTGAGCGGGGCGGGAGTCGCTCAGAGCCCCAGCTGGTCCATGATTCGGTTCTGCTGGTCGTTGTGGCCCTGGGTGATGTTTCCCAGACTGTCCATAGCCTGGCCCTGCGCTGATGATATGCCGCCCTGGCTCATCGAATTCAGCTGCTGCTGCATCCCGATGCCCGTGACCACCGTGTTCATGGGGCCGGCGCCTCCGCCGGAAGGAACAGGTGGGGACGCCTGCCCGGCGGCTGGCGCGCCGGCCGCGGCGCGGGGATGCCTGACCTCTCCGTTCTGGTTGTTGTAGAGGAACGCTTCGCCGCTGGCGGTCCGCGGCGGGACAGCAAGATAAGCCGGATACAGCGCGTCCAGCGTGGGCGGATAATAACCGGTGGCCATGCCGTAGCGGTTGATGGCTTCCCGGATGCGGTTCATGGTTTCCAGGTCAGCCTGCGGTATGCCGGCGGCGCCGTCCGCCGGACCGTCCAGAAGGATGCCCCGCGCGGGATCATAACCATAGGCGGATCCGTCCGCCCGGGTAGGCACAGCCGGGAGGTAGTCAGGCACCAGCGCGTCCAGGGTTGGGGGGAAACTGCCTTTTTCCGCCTGGTACGCGCGGATAGCCTGCTCAAGCCGGATCCGCCCGGACTGGTTGGCCGCGCCGGCGACCTGCCTTTGGATGGCCTGGGCCTGTTGCGCCTGAAGTTCGCTCTGTATGGCGGTTGCGGTCAGCACCTCAACCCCGCACCCTGACGCAAACAACAGGGCGCACGTCCCTAACGCTGCCAACCATCTCATCCGCATTTGAGGAATACACATATCCGCGCTCCCACGTCATTCCTTTTGCGTATATTATACCCTTTTCTTCATATCCCCTCCTGCTAATCCTATGAAAAATCTCGGCAACACCATTTTTAATTGATTTTATCATTTTATATGCGGTATCCATGTGACCAAATCGTGCTACAAGCAAAAAAAAGTGCTTGACTTTTGGCTGCCTCGGGAGTATATTAATCTCACAGAAGTCCAACCCTGTCCAATGAAGGCATCATGAAAACAGGGGCGGACAGGATACAGCGGATTAATGAACGAAGGAGGCAAGCAGGCTGGCGGGCACCGGCGCGGCAAGGCGTTGGCCGCGCGGGCTATTCCGTCGGTCCGGCAACACACGAAGGGAAGAGCCCTATGAAGAAGCGAGCAGTCATTCTAACGGTGGCGGTAGCGCTGGGCGTGCTGTTCTCGCCGGGTACGGCGCGGGCGCACGACTACATGGTCAGCGACTACTGGACGGACTACCAGGCCATGGCGGCAGACGTCCAGGGCATTCTGGACGCGGTGTACACCCAGTACGCGGGCTGCGCCCTGTGATCCACATCCTGCAATGGATCGGCGGTATGGTCGCAGGTGGTGGGCCAGAACGGGGCGAGCTGGGTGGGCGGCGCGGCCCACGGCGCGAACCGGTCGACGTGGACCTACGAGAACCCCGGGGTTCCGGACACGGCCCATTTCGCGCTGCTGGAGGAGGTGCTGAAGCCGAACGCGTGCCTGGACGGCATTTCGCTGAACACGGCGCTGGCGATCCGGAACGCGTACAACGCCAACAAGGCGCTGGCCCAGAGCGAACAGCTGGTGATCCGGGTTGTGCAGGCGGACGCGTCGCTGCTGACCTGCACCATCAACCAGCGGGTGACGATCACGACGGGGGCCCAGCTGTGCGTGACGCCGAGCGGTTTCATCTGCCCGATCGGAACCACGTGCTTCGACGTGCCGCCCCTGCAAAGCCTGCTGGACGACGTGGATCCCATGTTCGATGACATGCTGTATAACCTGATCGCGGCGTACATGACGATCGGCGATTCCCGCAAGGTGGATTACTGGTATGCGTTTTCCGGGCGCCTGGCGCTGTCCTTTCTGACGGACATGCTGGCGGGCCTGCTGGCGGGGATCGGCAAATCGGATGAGCCGATGCTGTACGCGGAGAGTTTCCCGGAGGCGGTATTCAAGGCTGTAGCGGTAGCGTTCTCCCAGGTGGAACTGGATCCGACGGGGCTGGACAAGGACAACAAGGCGGCCTGCGCCCCGTGGGGGAACGTGCCGGGAGTCGATACGACGGTAACTATTTCGGATGTACCGGTGGTAAGGAATTTAAGTATACGTATTCGCCTGGAAGACTGGCGGGTGTGCAACATGATCACCGAATTCGCGAACAAGTTCCTCTGCTCCCGCTACAACTGCTCGGCTAAGCAGTACCTGGCAACAAAAAGCAACGAAGGCGATATGAACGGGGACGGCACCTGGAATATCAACTCCTACGCCGCGGCGGGGGGCGACGTGGACCAGTGGCTGGTGCTGGAAGGGGTGCGCCTGCCCTTCTTCATCACGGACCAGCCGGATCCGCCGGCGGGGACGCTGACGTACGGGGATACCCACACGATGAGCGTGACGGCAAGCAGCCCGAACGCGATCGGGTACCAGTGGTACGCGGGTCCGGACCTGGCGAACCTGAGCCCGATCCAGTACGCCACGGGGCCGAGTTATCAGGCGCCGA
>JAKOTZ010000043.1 GCA_029776995.1 Candidatus Hydrogenedentota bacterium | reverse complement strand
CAAAGCCTTCGCCATGGCCGTCGAAGCCGGACGCGCCGCCTGGCGCGCGGGCATGGCTCCCGAACGCGAAGCCGCCGAAGCGTCTTCGCCTCTGACTGGATTCCTGTTTAACCCTTCAGGGACTTCCCCCGGGCAGGATTAACCAACCCGGCACGCCGGTTTCCCTTTGTGGATACCGAATGGTATGTGGTGATAACCATGGCTTTTTCCGATGAAATAACCCAGTGGCCCCCGGAAAAGGTCCGGCAGATGATCGCTTCGGCGACGCCGGACGCGGTGGAACGCGCCCTGGAACGGGAAGATCGAACCCCCGCGGACCTGGCGGCGCTGCTTTCCCCCGCGGCGGTTCCCCGGCTGGAAGACATGGCGCGGATGGCCAATCGGCTTACCCGCCAGTATTTCGGGCGGACCATCAGCCTGTACGCCCCGATATACATCTCCAACCTATGCGCCGCGGATTGTGTTTACTGCGGTTTCGCGGCCAAATCCGGTATCCGGATGCGCCGGGTTACGCTCAAAGACGCCGAAATCTGCGCGGAATGCGCCGCGCTGGCGGAACGGGGGTTCCGGCACGTGCTGCTGCTGACCGGCGAGGCGCCCGCGAAGGTTCCCCCCCGGCGGATTGCCGATGCCGCGCGGGTGGCCGCCGAATATTTTCCATCCGTTTCCGTTGAAGTCTACGCCATGGAAACCCCGGAATACGCTCTGCTGGAGGAGGCCGGCGTGGAAGGCGTAACGCTCTACCAGGAAACGTATGATCCCCAGACGTACCGCCAGGTTCACCTCTCCGGAAAAAAAATGGATTATGCCTGGCGGCTGGATGCCCTGGAGCGGGCGGGGCGCGCCGGGATCCGCCGGCTAACCATCGGCGCCCTGCTGGGGCTGTACGACTGGGCCTGTGAAGGGTTCTGGATGGGGCTGCACGGACGCTATCTCCAGCGGACCTGCTGGCGGAGCGCCCTTTCCGTGTCTTTTCCAAGGCTGCGGCACACGCCGAATCGTTTTCGGCCCCCCGCCCTGGTGACCGATGCCCAGCTGGTGCAGCTGATCTTGGCCATGCGCCTGTTTCTGCCCCAGGCCGGATTCAACCTTTCCACCCGTGAGCCCGCCTGGCTGCGCGACCGGCTGGTCACCCTGGGGATTACCTCCATGAGCGCCGGTTCCAGCACCCGTCCCGGCGGCTACGCCAGCAGGGGAGAGGAAGTGCTCGAGCAGTTCGAGATTGAAGATACCCGCGGCCCCGATGAGGTCGTCGCGATGATCCGGCGGGCCGGGCTCGATCCCGTCTGGAAGGACTATGACCATGCCTTTTATCGGGAGACCGGGACCGTATGACCGGGCAGTACCGATCCGACCTTCCGGCGCCGCTGCGGCGGTGTGTCCGATGCGTGATGGACGACACGGTTCCGGGGATCCGCTTCGACGCCGACGGCGTATGCAGTTACTGCCACCTCCATGACCGGCTGGACCGCGCGTTTCCAACCGGTCCGGAAGGAAGGCGCATCCTCGAACGGTTTGCCGACCGCATGCGCCGCGACGGGAAAAACCGGCCCTATGACTGCGTGGTAGGCGTCAGCGGCGGAAGGGATACTTCATACTGCCTGCACTATGTCAAACGCGAACTGGGACTGCGGCCCCTGGCCGTCCATTTCGACAACGGTTGGGATTCTGAAACAGCCAAAACAAACCTCGCCCGCCTCTGTGACGCCCTCGACGTCGAGCTGCATACCGTGATCATGGACTGGCCCGATTCCCGGGAACTCACCAACTGCACCATCCGCGCCGGCGTCCCCTATATTGATGTTACCGATGATATCGGCATTGCCCGCAGCCTGTACGATGCCGCTGTCCGGGAAGGCGTCCGCTACATCATTATGAGCCATTCTTTCCGTGAGGAAGGCGTCACGCCCCTGCTGTGGAACTATATTGACGGCCGTTACGTCCGCGCCCTGATCCGCCGCTACGCCACGCAGCCCATCAAAACCTTCCGAAACGTCGATCTTCATCACCTGATCTGGTGGACCCTCGTCAAACGGATACGGGTCATCAACATCACTAACTATTACGACGACACCGGCGAACAGGTCGAACGCCTCCTGGAGCGCGAGTACGGATGGATTGACACGGGCCAGCACCACATGGACAACGAACTGTTTGCCCTCGTGTACCATTACGCCCGGCATAAATTCGGTTTCGACTGGCGGGTGGTTGAACTTTCAGCCAAGGTCCGATGCGGCGTCATCACTCGACAGCAGGCCCTGGACGCCCTGGCCACGCCACCCTTCTTCGAAACCGATGAAATGGTCAACTACTGCCTGGAAAAGCAGGGGCTGACCCGGCAGGAGTACGAAGCCATCCTTCGCGGCCCCAACCGCTATTTCACGGATTTCCCTTCCTGGTATCCCCTGTTGAAAGCTTGCCGGTTGCCCATCCAGCTGCTGTGCCGCCTTCACCTCCTGCCCGCGCACGCCTACGAGAAATTCTTCGAAACGGTCTGAGCCGTCACGTCGCTATCAGGCGTGCGGGTGGGATGACCGGTAAGCCTCCTGGAGGCGTTCAATGCTCACGTGGGTGTAGATCTGGGTGCTGGACAGGCTCTCATGTCCCAGCAGTTCCTGCACCACGCGCAGGTCCGCTCCCGCGTCCAGCAGGTGGGTCGCGAAGGTGTGCCGCAGGGTATGCGGCGTAACCTTTACCCGGCGGGTCAGGGCTTTCCGGGCGTAGCCGACCACAATCCGCTGCAGGCTCCGCGTGGTAAGCGGACCGCCCCGTTCGTTTACAAAAATAATCCGGTGTTCCGGATGGCCCAGGGTCTCCCGCGCCGGCAGGTATGCCCGAAGCGCTTCCACCGCGGGGCCGCCGATAGGAATTACCCGCTCTTTTTTGCGCTTGCCCAGAACCCGTACCGCCCGGTGGACCAGGTCTACGTCTTCCAGGCGCAGGCCCGTCAGTTCCGCCGCGCGCATGCCGGTCGAGTACAGCGTTTCCAGAATGGCCCGGTCCCGCAAGCCCAGCGGCGTGGACAGGTCAGGCGCTTCGATCAGCGCGATTACTTCCGCGATGCTCAGGGCTTCCGGCAGGCCGCGCGCCAGCTTCGGCGAACGCACTTCGGCCGCCGGATTCTGCTCCAGCAGCCCTTCCCGCTGCAGGTAGCCGAAAAAAGAACGCAGCGACGCCAGCTTCCGCGCCGCTGTCCGAAGCGTATCCCCCCCGGTCTGCAGATGCGCCAGGTAGGACCGTATCGTATTGCGGTCCACCCGGCGGAACAGGTCCGGATCGCCCAGGGCCCGTTCGAGCGCCGCGCGCGCCTGTTCCGGGTCGGTCAGCGCCGATACGCCGCCCGCAACGTATGCCGCGAACAGTTCCACGTCCCGGCGGTATGCCCGGACCGTGTGGGCTGAATATCCCCGTTCCGCGCGAAGGTGCCTGACATACCGTTCCAGCGGGGTCATGCCGATCTACCGTCAAAGGAAAACAGCGCGCCGGCGAATCTGGAATCTGCTCCTGATTCGCCGGCGGCGCGTGCAGTCATTCCAAACCGGACCGGTTTGCAGCCGTCCGGGCTGTCAGCCCTGCCGCGCCTTGTAGCGGGGGGCCTTCTTGCAGATGACGTATACCCGCCCTTTGCGCCGCACAATCTGGCAGTCAGGATGACGGGTCTTTGCCGTTTTAAGTGAACTCAGTACTTTCATGGTATCGCCCTCGCAAATCAATCCAGACGCAACAGGCACTATCATACCTTACGCGGCCAGTGCGGCGCAACTCTTGCGCGGTGTCCATGCCGGAGGCAGATTTCAAACCGGTGCGCGCCTGGGCGTACCGCCAAGACCTGCCGTCTGCGGTAAGGGGTGAGGACGGTCCGTTGCGCCTGCCAGCCGGCATATTGGTACAACCTAACAAATTGAAATTTATTAATTTAAACACTTCAGAAAAATGCAAAAAAAATGGTAATTAACTTTACATTCACGTGCCAATGTGGTAACATTATTGGTGGAACACCCGGTGGCGGGTGGAACGGTTATCATGTAACGAGGCAGGTGTATGGCGATGGTGATTTTGCGAAGGCGCACCGTGGGGTGGACGAGCAGAGCTGTCGCCGACAAAAAAGGAAGAGCCCTATGAAAAAGCGAGCAGTCATTCTAACGGTGGCGGTAGCGCTGGGCGTGCTGTTCTCGCCGGGCGCGGCGCGGGCGCACGACTACATGGTCAGCGACTACTGGACGGACTACCAGGCCCTGGCGGCGAATGTCCAGAGTATTCTGGACGCGGTGTACACCCAGTACGCGGGCTGCGCCCTGTGGTCCACATCCTGTAACGCCAAACCGGCGGTATGGTCGCAGGTGGTGGGCCAGAACGGGGCGAGCTGGGTGGACGGCGCGGCCCACGGCGCGGACCGGGCGACGTGGACCTATTCTAACCCTGGGGTTCCGGACACGGCCCATTTCGCGCTGCTGGAAGAGGTGCTGAAGCCGAACGCGTGCCTGGACGGCATTTCGCTGAACACGGCGCTGGCGATCCGGAACGCGTACAACGCCAACAAGGCGCTGGCCCTGAGCGAACAGCTGACGATCCGGGACGTGCAGGTTGACGCGTCGGCATTGACCTGCACCATCAACCAGCGGGTGACGATCACGACGGGGGCCCAGCTGTGCGTGACGCCGAGCGGTATCATCTGCCTGGTGGGAACCACGTGCTTCGACGTACCGCCCCTGCAGCAACTGCTGGATGACGTGGACCCCATGTTCGATGACATGCTGTACAACCTGATCGCGGCGTACATGACGATCGGCGATTCCCGCAAGGTGGATTACTGGTATGCGTTTTCCGGGCGCCTGGCGCTGTCCTTTTTGACGGACATGCTTTCTGGGCTGCTGGCGGGGATCGGCAAATCGGATGAGCCGGTGCTGTACGCGGAAGGACTGGCTGAGGCGGTATTCAAAGGGGTGGCACTGGCCTTTTCTCAGGTGGAACTGGATCCGACGGGGCTGGACAAGGACAACAAGGCGGCCTGCGCCCCGTGGGGGAACGTGCCGGGAATCGACACGACGGTAGTCATACCGACGGACTTAGGCGATGTAAACCTTCGCATTCGCCTGGAAGACTGGCGGGTGTGCAACACGATCACCGAATTCGCGAACAAGTTCCTCTGCTCCCGCTATGACTGCTCGGCTAAGCAGTACCTGGCAACAAAAAGCAACGAAGGCGATATGAACGGGGACGGCACCTGGAATATCAACTCCTACGCCGCGGCGGGGGACGACGTGAACCAGTGGCTGATGCTGGAAGGGGTGCGCCTGCCCTTCTTCATCACGGACCAGCCGGATCCGCCGGCGGGGACGCTGACGTACGGGGATACCCACACGATGAGCGTGACGGCAAGCAGCCCGAACGCGATCGGGTACCAGTGGTACGCGGGTCCGGACCTGGCGAACCTGAGCCCGATCCAGTACGCCACGGGGCCGAGTTATCAGGCGCCGA
>JAKOTZ010000038.1 GCA_029776995.1 Candidatus Hydrogenedentota bacterium | reverse complement strand
GACTTCTTTAAGCGCCTGTTCAAGCCGCTTCTCCCGCTCAGCCAGGCGGTCGTTCAGTTCTTCCACCTGCGTCCTGGCTTCAACTGATTCCGACTTGTACCGCAGGATGTCTCCCTGAGCCGCCACGACCTGCTGTTCCAGCTCTTTAATTTTCTCCTGCAGCGAAGGAATCTGCTCACAGCGGGTAACATACGCCTGGGCACTGGCCCGCAACTGCGCGGCATCATTTAAAATTTTGTCTTTCTCGTGCTGCAGGTTTACCAGACGTTGTTTTAAGGATTCTATTTCGGCCTCCGCGTAACGCTGCCGATCCCTGAACAGTCTGAAAAGCAGCGCGGCCACCAGACCGCCGCCCACCGCGGTGCCCGCCAGTATGCCAGCCGCCAAAACCGTCGCGCTCATGCCATATGCTCCTCCAGGAAACACCATGAAAAATCATATAATCAGCAACATCTTAACGCATCGGACATAAAACCGGCGTATTGCTAGACAATCGGCGGAGGAGGAGGCGGTTTCCGAAAAAACCGGGCGGTCGTCCAGAGCGCCGTGCAGAAATATAACAGGCACACGCCCCACAGCATGCCCCACTCCCAACGCACTTCGTAAAGCGATGCCCCCATCTGGTTGATCCGGATGAATCCCATCACCCCGTGGGTTGCGGGGATAAAAGATCCCAGCCATCGGAGCGGGTCAGGCAACGTTTCCACCGGCCAGGCAAAACCGATCAGAAAAATCGTCGGCATGGAAGTGTAAATCAGCATGGGGGTTGCGGTTTCACTGGTCCGGAAAAACATGCTGAGGGTCAGCCCCAGAAAAGCCACCGCGAACAGAAAGGGAATCACGAAAACCATCACCGTGACGGGATTTCCCTGGGCGGGCAGGCTGTACACCCGGTACACGACCGCCAGGTAAAACAACGGGTAGCAGGCGTAAATCAGCACATAGGCCAGGGCTCGCCCCAGCGTAATCCCCAGGACAGAGCGGCCGGCCAGCACCGGAAAACGGGACTGCTCAAAACGGGAGCCCCCGACGACCCCAATGCCTACCAACAGGGTCTGTTGGATGACGACCAGCAGCACGCCCGGCACCACATAGCTGGCATACCCTCCAACAGGATTGAAAAGAGGCCGGGTCATCACGGGAACCGGCTCTCTGCGTTTGCGCGCCTGGCTTTCCGTATATCCGGCGGCGGAAAGCCGGCGTATTTCAATCCCGGCCGACAGGGTGGCGGCTGCCTTAAACGCGCCCGTTGAAATCTGCCGGTAAATCAGGAAGTAACACGCATCACCGTAAACGCCAATCCAGGCCTGTTCCCCCCGCAGCACCGTCCGTTCAAAATCTTTTGGGATGACCACAACCTCTTCCGTCTCACGCCGCACAACCCGGTCCATGGCTTCTTTTCGGGATTGAACGGGCTGCATCAGGCGAATCTCTTCGGTTGCGTCGATCCAGCGGAGCAATTTCCGCGACAGCGCCGAGTTATCCTCATCGACCGGCGTCACCGGCACCTCGCGCAATACTTCACGGAGATACGGAACAGGATAAACCAGGGAATAGATCAGCAGCCCCGCCACAAAAATCATGATCGCGGCAGGATTGCGCAGTACTTCCCGGAATTCATCCATCAGCACCAGCCAGAATCCACTGCGGGCGCCCATGCTACAGCTGTCCCCATTTTTCCGGTGCGCGAAACAGCCACCTGAGTTTCCCGTAACCCCATACGCCCGGAATCACCGTAAACAGCAGCAGCGCCAGCAGTGATTTGATGGAAACCTCTGCCGGCGCGCCCATGAACGCCTGCTCATTTACCACCCGCAGGTAATGGGTAATCGGCAGCAAGAGTCCCCACGCGCGGGCAGGCCAGGGCATGCCGAGATGGGGAAACGTGATGCCGGAAAAAGCAAACGCGGGGCCGCAATAAAAGCCCGCCAGGCTGTTGGCCAGGCGAAGATTTCCCTTTAACGCCACGAACAGCACGGCCACCGCCTGATAGGCCAGCACCAGCAGGAAAGTGCCCGCGGCCAGCGTGAGCCTGCTGCCTTGGATCGGCACGTCAAACCATCGGTGCAGCCATACCCACATGAACCAGGATAAAGCTGTCCAGTAAAGGGTGTAAGGCGCCAGTTTTCCCAACAGGGCAAGCGCCGGCGAGCCGCCTGCCGCCTGAAGCCAGGCGTCGGCGGTACGGGCGCGGAATTCCATCCCGACCGCCCGCACCGCGGCCATGGCAATAAACATCTGCAGCACAACCGGCAACACGGCCGGGAGCAGAAAAAACCGGTAATTCATGCCGGGATTGAACAGGGGGTGCAGATCCACCCGGATCGGCTCCGCGCGCCATGCGGCCTGGGGTGGATCGGATCCCTCCGCCATGTACAGCATGCGGTCGTACTTTTCACTGGCGGCGACAACCACATCCCGCACCGCCCGGGTAATCACGCCGCTGGTCAGCAGCCACTGGTTGTTCAGAAACACCATTACCGGGGAAGCTTCACCGGAGAGTGTGTCCTGTTCGAGCATCTGAGGGAGGTATATAACCGCATGGGCGCGGCCTTCCCTGACCCTGGCCGCCGCGGCCTGCATGTCCGGCACTTCCTCCATGCACCACAGCGCCGGCGACGCATCCATAAACCGGGTAATCTGCCGGCTCAGTGTCGAATGATCCATGTCACAGACCACCACGGGAAGATCGCGTGGAATGGGCTGCAGAAACGCCAGGGACAGCACCAGAAACGTAGGATAGGGCATGATTAAAACAAACACCACAAAAAACGGACTTCCGGAAATCCGCTTAAGCTCACGGCGAACAACACGCAGAAAACCACCCGCGCGCTGAGCGCCCGATCCGGTGTCGGCGGTCCGGCTGGCATCGGACACGTTTTCATGGCCGTTCAGCGGAGAACCGCTCACCCCAGCCCCTCCATGATATCCCGCAACCATTTGGCGGGTGACGGAACAGGAATCCGATCCCAGGGCACGACGACCGTCATTCCGGCGCGCAACGCGTCCGCCTGCTCCAGGGGACGGGCGCGGACTTCAAAAGTCCGGAGATCGAATCCGCCCTGGATATTGGTGGCGCGCCAGGCAGCAAAATCCCCCATGGGCGCCAGCCAGGTCACCTCAAGCGTTATCATTCTTCCCGAAAGGGCGGGCAGCGAGCCTACCAGGCGGTCTCCGGGCTTCAATCCGGCCAACTGGTCTTCACGCACCTGGAACACCACCCAGAGGTCTGAACGATCTACCAGCGTGACAATCGGCATTCCCGCGGACGCCAGCTCCCCGGGGTTGACGATAATATCCTGCACCTCGCCATCCAGAGGCGCCCGCACCCGGGCTTCCTCCAGCAAAGATTCCACTTCGCTCACCGCGCCGGAGGCCTGTTCCACAAGCGCCTCCGCGGCCATCTTATCCTCTTCGCGGGTCCCGTTTACCGCCATGTCATACTGGGCCCTGGCGGCAGCTTCCAGCCGCGCGGCCATGTCCCGCTGCGCCTGGACTTCATCCCGTTTCTGGGCCGGCACCACGCCATCTTCGAAAAGCCGCTGGATGCGCGTGAAACTTTTTTCGGCCAGCTCCAGCCCGGCTTTTGCCTGCAGCCACTGGTTCAGCGCCATGCGGATCTGTTCCTCCCGGGCGCCGGTATCCGCCTTAAGCTTCTGGGCGGCAGCCGCGGCCCGGGCGGCGGCGGCCTGCTGGAGTTTGGCCTGCAACTGGGGCGAATCCAGCACGGCCAGCAGCTGTCCCCGGGTTACCCGGTCGCCTTCCCGCACGTGCAGCTCTTCAACCCTGCCGGGAACTTTCGCGGACACATTTATCTTGCGGCAGTCCACTTCTCCCTGTATGACAACAGGGCGTGGCCGAAGCAGCAGCATGGAAAGTCCGGAAACGGCTGCCAGCAGCAGCACCAAAAATATCAGGGTTGTCAGTCGGGCTCCACCTTTCACGGGGCAATCACCTTCTTGGTATGTGTCTCATTCTCCGCGGCGTCAGGAACCATCGGCTCCATAATCGGTTGCGGCAAATCCAGATCCACCTGCTGTCCGCTGTTCAAAAATTCCAGGCACTGATCCGACATACCCGCCGCTTCCAGCAGGCGGAACAGGCCCATTTCGGCGTCATGGGCGGCTTTTACCCGGCCCAGGCGCGCGCGCTGCAGGGCAACCGCGGCGTCTACCACCTCCAGCGAGGTGGCCACGCCTTCCTCAAAAGCGCGCGTCCGCACACGGAGGTTTTCCCGGGCCAATTCTTCCAGTTCCGTCATCGCCCTCCAGTCGTGCAGGGCTTTCTGAATCTCTTCCCAGCTTTTTACCGCCAGGGTCTTCAGGTCCCGCTCCAGCCGGCGGCGGGCCAGCGCCGCTTTTTCCTCCAGATATTTCGCGGCGGTTTCGCGATGGCGGGACTGGCCGCCGTCAAAGAGGTTCTGGCGGATGCCAATGCCGGCGGCCCAGCGGGGATCCAGGAGAGTAAGGTCTTCCGGAACCAGTTCATGCATGCCAAAAAGGTAGATCGTCGGACGACGCTGGCCGCGTTCCGCTTCCACCCCTGCCCGCGCCTGCCGCTGTTTCGCGGCTATCAGCGCAATAACCGGATGATCGCCGTTTATTTTCTCCAGGAATACTTGTTGGTCCGGCAGGCTGAGCGGAATGGAAAAGGGCGTCGATGGGAAAATGTCACCCTCTTGGCGGCCCAACATGTTAAGCAGAGCTTCCCGCGCCACCCGGGCGTCCGCAAGCAGGGATTCCGCCTCCGCGTCGGCCTGCGTGGAAGCCACCCGGGCGCTGAGCCATTCCACCCTGGCAATCAGCCCTTCCTCCATAAGGCGTTTCGCGCGGCGTTCGTGCCCGGCCAGATCCTCCGCTTTCAGCCGGGCCACGCGCGCCGCCGAATCCGCCAGACGCAGCCCGAAATACCGTCGGGCAAGTTCGGTAATCAGGCTGTGTCGGGTTCTTTTGAGCTCCGCTTCGAACTCTACCACTTTTTCTTCCGCCGCCCGGTTGGCCGCGCGAATGCGTCCGCCGGTATAGACCGGCCAGGAGAGGGTCACCTGTCCCTCCGTAAACTGCTCGTCCTGCACAGTAAAACGAACAGGAAGCGGCTCCACGCCGATGGTAATGGATTCATCCAGAAAGGTCTGTCTCGCTTCGAGGTCTATGCGCGGCAGTTTCAGCGTCTGGGCTGCCTGTTTTTCCGCGCCGGCGCGGGCCGCGTCAACAGCCGCCCCCTGCAGAGTTTCGTGGCGGGCCAGCATTTCTTGCAGCGCCTGCTCAAAAGACAGCGGCTCCGACGACTGGGACTGACATGGCATTGTCGGTTCAGACGTCGCGCCCGCCTCCGAGAAGAGCACGCGGCATGTAAACATGCCGAGCAGCAACAGGCAAATCACACTTCGGTTCATAAGACCTCCGCCACTTTATCCATCGCGCCGGTGCGAAGGTTATAAAGAATATCTGCCACGGCGCGGGCTTCCAGTTTCGGATCGTGTTGGATCCACCAGTAAATGCCGTGCATAACCATACCCACCATTGCCCTGGCCGCCAGGTATGCCTGATCCGGCCGTACAGCCGCCCCGCACCGCCCAAGCAACCGGTCCACCTGAAATCGGGTAAGCCGGTCCATCACATCCGCCGTGGCGCCGATCCGGATGGATTCCGGATCGAACAGCACCATGCAGAGCCCCCGGTTCTTTTCGGCAAAATTGACCAGCAGATCCACCTGTTGCCGGGAACAGCGCTCATCGGAACCGTCAGCGGCCAGGGCCATAGCCTGCAGCAGGTTTTCCACTCCTTCGTTCAGGATTACCCGGAGCAGTCCGGATTTATCCCCGAAGTGCAGATAAAGAGTACCGACGGCCACCCCGGCCTGCCGGGCGATTTCCGCGGCAGTAGTGGCGCTGACCCCTTTTTGGGCGAACAGGCGCGCGCCTGCCTGTAACAGGCGCTTTCGGGTTTCGATGCGGCTGCGCTGCCTGGCATTGAGCGTGGAATCCATGGCAATCCTTTCACTGAATTGTATTCAGTGAATAATTATACATTCATTTAGACCCGATTTCCAGCAGACGGTTTCAGATTCCTGTTTTCAAAGTTGAAATAAGGACAACCGGTGGGCTAAAGTTGAGGTAATCGATGTCAGAAAGGGAAAACCATGAAACCTATATCGTTTTTATCGGCCATCTGCTGCGTAATGGGCCTTGTACTGTCCGGAACCGCCGAAACCATACCGACCGGCAAAAACGCCGATAAGGTCACACCGGATAATCCTTCCATTGTGAACATCCTCGCCTATGGAGTCCGGACGGACGGAACTGCCGACTGTACCGCCGGATTCCAAAAAGCATTGGATGATATGGCGGCCCGAAATGGCGGTATCGTGATGGTGCCTACCGGCAGGTACCGCTTCGACGGTTCGCTGACTGTCCCCAGAAACGTCGCCATCAAAGGCACTTACCTCTACAGCCCTTCTCATTTCGGCGATCGCGGAAAGGACAGCCAGCCGCCCAACTCCGGCAGCGTGTTCGAGGTTTACGGGGGCCGGGGCGATGAAAACGCAAAGCCTTTTATAACGCTGCTTTCCAGCGCAACCGTCCAGGGGGTGGTGGTGGTATACCCCGAACAGCAGCGGGACGCTGAAAAGCCGATTCCCTATCCCTATACCTTTGCCTTGCGGGAGAACAATCCCGCCCTGCTGGACGTGGAGTTACTGAATCCATACAACGGGGTGGACGTTTCCCACAGCCAGCGCCACCTGGTGCGCAATGTTCACGGCCAGCCGCTGCATATCGGGCTTTACGCCGATGCCATCTACGATATCGGCCGGATCGAAAATGTCCACTGGAATCCCTGGTGGTCATACAGCCTGGAAGAAGGCGCTTTTGTCTGGCAGCGCACCAACGGTGTCGGCTTTATCTTCGGACGCACGGACTGGCATTACGTACTGAATACTTTTGCCTTCGGGTACAGCGTAGGTTACCGGTTCATCCGGACGGAAAACGGAGCGGCCAACGGGAATTTTCTGGGCATCGGCGCGGATTACTGCCGGACCGCTGTGGAAATCGAAGATACTTCCCATTTCGGCCTGCTGATCACCAACGGGGAATTTGTATCCGCCACCCAGATGCATCTGAAAGAAACGGAAAATCCCGTAATCCTTCGGGTGGCGCCTTCTTTCACGGGCACCGCGCGATTCGTCAACTGTGCGTTCTGGGGACCAACCCGCCGTACTGCGGTCATTGAAGGGTATGGTCTCGTGGGGCTGAGCGACTGCACTTTCGTGAACTGGGGCCACCTGGTGTTTGAGGGAGAACGGGAACCGCGGGATGAAGCCTGGGCCATCGAAGCCCGGTCCGGGGCCGTGATGATCCGGGGGTGCGAATTCATGGAGAAACGTCCCCAGGTCTGGATCGGGTCAGAGGTGGACCGCGCGGTCATTTCTGATAACATCGTGAACGGCCCGGTAGTAATCCACAATGAGAGCAGCGGCAATATCATCGTCCGGGACAATGCGGGAATGCCGGATTCGGCCGCGTGGAAGGAACGGTACCAGCACCGGGAAGACATGCGGGCCGGCCGCGGCCGCGCACCCTGGTCTCCCCCAAAGAATATATCCCCTCCACAGAAGATTCGGTAAAAAATGGTCGGGGCGACTGGATTTGAACCAGCGACCCCCAGACCCCCAGTCTGGTGCGCTAACCGGGCTGCGCTACGCCCCGACCTAGAGCGACTTTATTGTAACAAAACCGCCACAGTTCCGGCAAGAGGTGAAACATCAAATCTGCGCGCCAACACCATTGCCGGTGTTCGCGCGCAGACGGACGGACCGCGTACAATAAAAAGCCTTATGATGCATCGGCATAAAACGGCATTTATCTGCTTACCCGCTTGTTGGAAGGAGATGGCGAGATGGATTTTTCGGACGACGTAATCAATACCCTCGAAGGGCAGCTGGATGATCTGGATCCCGAAACCCGAAGGCTGGCTTTTGACGCGCTGTGGCGGGAATCGGCACACAGTAAAATCCCCCTGCCGCCCCTGACAGACTGGCTGAACCTCCACTGCCACTCCTTTTTTTCCTTCAACGGATACGGCTATTCTCCGCTGGGCATCGTCTGGCGGGCCCGGAAAAATGGGCTTTTTGCCGTGGGCCTGGTGGATTTTGACGTGCTCGACGGGGTCAGCGAGTTTCTGTACGGTTGTTCCTGCCTGGGACTGAAAGGCGGGGCGGGTTTTGAGACCCGGGTTTATATTCCGGAATTTGCGGATCGGGAAATTAATTCTCCCGGAGAGCCC
>JAKOTZ010000244.1 GCA_029776995.1 Candidatus Hydrogenedentota bacterium | reverse complement strand
AAACCATAGAATATGGCGCGCCGGATCCGGACATGTTCGACCACGTACGGGGATATTCTCCGCTGGATTTTGAAGCGCGCCTCGCGGGCTAGCGTTTCCGGAAAGTAATGCCGCTGGATATCATGACTGAGCGGGAACGCGCGCGGTATGCCATACCACCGGACAGCCAGGTTATTTACCTGTGTTCTCCGGAGAAATGAGGGAAACACCGGCTGGGGGTGGCGTTCCCAGGACCCATTCCGCAGCCCAGGTATCGATTCCTTTGATATGCAGCACCTGGTTGGTCCAGTAGCGGACCGGATTGGCCCGCCTGTAACCGGTGGTCCAGGGGGGACAGTTATTGACCCGTGATTCGCGCGGATAGATTTCCCTGCCGGCGATCCTGAGGTATCCCAGTCGGGCGAAATAAGCGCAGGCGCGTCGGCATGCTGATTCCGGTTCCCGAATCAGCTCAGGGTGGACAAGCGGGCATGGGGGAGATGCCGCCCAATCCATTACCGCATGCACGACCGTTTTCAGGGGAAAGCTTTTTCGGTGGTGGGTACACAGGGCCCAGATGATTGCCGCCACCAGATGAACGGCGTGCACCTCGGTCAGCAGTCCGATAGCGTGGCAGATTTCCTGGTTGCGCGCGGCCAGTTCGGAAGCGTCTCCCCGGGACGCCACCCGGATGGGGGAACCAAACGCAACCGTAACCTGCCTGAGTATAGGGTGTCGGGTGATCCCCATGGGGATCACCGGGATTTCCGGTTTGCCGGCAACGCGCGCGGCCAGCGCGGCCAGCGCGGCCGGATCGCCGTGGGTATTTTCTTCACCGGGCCGGTATTCGATCCACGCTCCGGTACGGCTTCGGGTACCGCCGGGAAACAGGGCGCATGCGTTGCCTTCTTTCAGGGACTGCAACGCCAGCCGCAGCTGGGCCGGGCTGACCCGTCCGCGGGAGATCGGCACCGCGCCGCACCGTTCGCAGAGGGTGTTGAGCCGGATCGGGAGCCAGTCCCAGGGAAAACCCCGGAAAAAATCGTCCCGCATGAGAAACCTGGGAATAAACCGCTCCCCGGAGGCCAGGTGGATGGCGGGCCAGAGCAGCGCCGGATCATCCAGGCCGTGGTGGTTGGCTACGAAAATGGCGGGACCGTCAGCGGGACACAGGTTAGGATTTACGACGCGGAGCCGCCGCCATCTGAACAGGGAGTGCGCCACCCGCGCCAGGGCGTCCTTGTGGGGAACAAAATCGGGCAGGGGCGTTCCGGGCAACAGCCTGTGGCGTACCAGTTTCAGGCAGAGCCGGAAAAAGATCAGCCACCCCCGTATGGCTGAAACCCGCTCGGTAAAGACATCAGGAGTAAGAGGGGATGCCGTCCCCGGCCGCATGGTTCAGCCATCCTGCTCCGGACGGGAAGGGAACGCGGCCCGGTAGAACGACGCTTTTTCCAGAATGTCGAGAATCTCTTTCACGGCATTTTCCAGACCGATAAAAAGAGCCCGGGCGATGATGTCGTGTCCGATATTAACTTCATTGAGGTTGGGGATCAGCGCGACCGGCCAGAGGTTGGCGACGGTCAGCCCGTGTCCCGCGTTGCATCGCATCGGGGTTTCGGCGACTCGGTTGGCGGCGTCCCAGAGCCGGGCCAGTTCCTGTTCGCGGGCGGCTTCGTCGGGAGCGTTGGCATAGGCGCCCGTATGGAGTTCCACGTAATCAGCCCCCACTTCCGCCGACGCGTCTACCTGCCGGGGATCGGGGTCAATGAAAAGGCTGACCCGGATGCCATGGCCGTGCATGCCGGCAATTACGTCCCGCAACTGGTCCTGCCTTCCCGCGACATCCAGCCCGCCTTCGGTGGTGACCTCGCGTCGGTTTTCAGGCACCAGGCAGACCGTGTGCGGACGCAGCCGGTGGGCGATGGCGATGATTTCGTCGGTAACCCCCATCTCAAGGTTCAGCCTGACCTGCAGGACGTGGGCGAGCTGCTCCACGTCGCGGTCCTGAATATGCCGGCGGTCTTCGCGCAGGTGGACGGTGATCTGGTGCGCCCCCGCTTTTTCACAGTATTTGGCGGCAGCCACGACGTCCGGCCGGGAACCTTTCCGGGCTTCCCGCAGGGTGGCCACGTGATCAATATTGACCCCCAGCTCAATCATTGGGGGGACGTGGGGCGTCTCATGGGTAAAACGATTCATCTTGTATCCTCCCTTTCCGTAGTGTGTCCCGGTAATAATCAGCCGATCTCTGCCGTTTCCGCTGTGCCGGATGCATCGACCTGCAGCATTTCCCGAAGCGTTTGCGTGAATTGGTCGGCCAAGCGTTCGGCTTTTCTGGATTCGGGATGCTGCACCATCAGGCGGATAACCGGTTCCGTCCCGGACGGCCGGACTACGACCCGTCCCTCGCCGCTGAGTTCTGCCTCAAAGCGGCGCTGAATGTCAGCGAGCGTTTCTGCGGTGACCCGGCCGTTTTTTTCGCAGGGGATTTTCCGGTGGGTTTCCGGCATTTCCCGGTATTCCTGCGCCAGGGCGGACAGCGGCTTATCCCTTCGGATCATGGTGGCGAGCACCTGAAGGGCGGCGATCAGGGCGTCGCCGGTGGTGTTGTGTTCAAGCAGTACCATGTGCCCGGAGGGTTCGCCGCCCAGGGTAAATCCCTGGCGTTTCATGGTCTCCACCACGGGACGGTCCCCCACGCCGGTGCGCACGACCCGGCCGCCGTGGGCGGCGATGGCCTCCTCGAGTCCGCCATTGGCCATGATGGTGGTCACCAAAGTGCGCTGGGGCAGTTCACCGCGTTCGATCATGTCGATTCCGAGCACTGCCAGGATGGCGTTGCCGTCCAGCAGCCGGCCGTGTTCATCGGCCATGGCGATGCGGTCGCCGTCTCCGTCGAAAGCGATGCCGACGTCAGCGCCTTCCCGGATTACAGTCGCCCGCATTTCAGCGGGGAACACCGCGCCGCAGTTATCATTGATGTTCAGCCCGTTGGGCTGGTTCCCGATCGCGATGACCTCGGCGCCGAGTTCCGACAGGGCATTGGGCCCTGCTTTATAGGCGGCTCCATTGGCGCAGTCGACGACGATCCGCAGCCCGTCCAGCCGCATGCCCTTCGGAAAGGTGGCTTTGGCGAATTCAATATACCGTCCGACAGCGTCATCGATCCGCTTGGCGGTGCCGACGCCGTCGCCGGTTGGCCTGACATTGTCCAGTTCCTCGGAATAGATCAGCCGAGCGATTTCCGCTTCGAGCTGGTCGGGGATTTTGTATCCGTCCGCTCCGAAAACCTTGATGCCGTTATCGTGGAAAGGATTGTGGGAGGCGGAAATCATGATGGCTCCGTCACACCGCAGGCTGCGCATGATATACGAAACGCCGGGCGTGGGCAGAGGTCCGGTCAGCAGGACCCGGCCGCCCATGGAACACAGGCCGGCCGTCAGGGCGTTCTCGATCATGTAGCAGGAACGTCGGGTGTCTTTTCCGATCAGAAAGGTCCGGCTCTTGCCCGATTTTCCGAATACATAGGCGACCGCGCATCCGACCCGCAGCGCGAGTTCCGCGGTCATGGGGTGGCGGTTCGCCAATCCCCGGATCCCGTCGGTACCAAACAGGCGTTCATTCATGTTTCCGCGACACTCCCTCGCCGGATGGCATCGGCCATCCGCGCTACCCGTACGGTTGTCCGTACATCATGAACCCGTACACAGTGTACGCCTTTGGCAATCGCGTAGGCTACTACGGCCATGTTGCCCTCTGTCCGGTCGGACACGTCCGCGCCGAGCACGATGCCAATCGTGGATTTGTTGGATGCGCCCAAAAGCACCGGCCTGCCGAAGCGCAGGAAGGCATCCAGCCGGCGCACCAGTTCCAGATTGTGGTCCGGCGTTTTGCCGAAACCGAAGCCCGGATCCAGCCAGATATTAGATTCCGAAATGCCGGCCCGGACAGCAAAACTGATCCGCTCTTCAAAGAACTCCAGGATATCATCGATCACGTCCCGGTAACAGGGGTTCTGCTGCATGGTCTTCGGCGTCCCCAGCATGTGCATGATCACGCAGGGGCATTCCGCTTCCGCGATTACCTCGGCCATGCCGGGATCTCCTCTCAAACCGGTGATATCATTGACCATCACGGCCCCCGCCTGAAGGGCCTTTTTCGCGGTGGACGCCCGCCAGGTGTCTATGGAAACCGCCAGTCCACGGGCCGCGAGTTCTTCGATTACCGGCAGGACCCGGTCCTGTTCTTCCGTTTCGCTGACTGGCTCAGCGCCCGGGCGGGAGGATTCGCCTCCCACGTCAATAATGTCCGCGCCATCTTCCGCCATGCGGAGGCCATGGGCCACGGCTTCATCAAGGCCGATCCAGCGTCCGCCGTCGTAAAAAGAATCGGGTGTTCTGTTAAGAATGCCCATAATCAGTGTTCGGCGGGCACGGTCGGGTGATGGAACAGCAGGCTTCATACCAGACCCCTCTGTGTCGCGCGTACTGACCGGAGACAACCCGGCGACGCGGTCCACGCGGAAATTATGGTCAGCTCAGGCGGGGGATTCCCCCGGCGCCAGCGTGGGAGGAACCGGCAGAAGCTCAGGATCCGGTTTGCCTTGTTCCGGTTCCGGCGTTTTAACATCGGCAGGTTCCGGGGTCCGTGTTGGCCGGTCGTCTCCGTGACGTTTGGGAAGCAGGTCTTCATCGGCCACCTGGCGGATAATTTCCTCCACCTCTTCTTTGACCAGCGTTTCTTTTTCGTACAGGGCTTCAGCGATGGCTTTCAGCACGTCCTGATGGCGTTTGAGCAGTTCCCTCGCGTCGTTGTATGCCTCCTGGCAGATGCGATGGATTTCCTTGTCCACGGCGGATGCGGTTTCTTCGCTGAAATCCCGCATGCGGGCAAAATCCCGGCCCAGGAATACTTCACCTTCCGTGCCGAATGTAATGGGACCCAGATCGCTCATGCCCCATTCGCAGACCATCTTGTGGGCCAGTTTGGTGGCCCGTTCCAGGTCGTTGGCGGCGCCGCTGTTGAATTCGCCGAAAACAATGTCCTCGGCCGCCCGCCCGCCCATGATCATGCGGATGGTCGCCAGGCAGTAAGACCGTGAGATGCTGTAGCGGTCTTCCTCGGGCAGGGCGCTGGTAACCCCGAGGGCCCGTCCCCGGGGAATGATCGTGACCTTGTGGATGGGATCCGCTTCCGGCAGCAGCATGGCGATGAGCGTATGTCCCGCTTCGTGGTATGCCGTGGCCAGCTTGTCCTTGGGGCTCATGGATATGGACCTTCGGGCCGGTCCCATCAGCACCTTGTCTTTGGCGTCCTCGAAATCGGCCATGGACACGCTTTCCGAGCCCCGCCGGGCGGCCAGCAGGGCGGCTTCGTTGACCATATTAGCCAGGTCGGCTCCGGAGAACCCCGGCGTGCCCCGCGCCAGCACCTCGAAATCGACATCCGGCGCCAGCGGGATTTTCTGATTGCGCACGTGGATTTCCAGAATTTCGCGCCTGCCCTTGATGTCCGGATTCGGCACCACGATCTGCCGATCGAAACGTCCGGGCCGCAGCAGCGCCTGGTCCAGCACGTCCGGCCGGTTGGTGGCGGCCATGAGGATGACCCCGTCATTGGTATTGAACCCGTCCATTTCCACCAGGAGCTGGTTCAGGGTCTGCTCCCGTTCGTCATGGCCTCCCCCCAGCCCGGCGCCGCGCTGCCGTCCCACCGCGTCGATTTCGTCGATAAAGATGATGCACGGCGCGTGGCGGTGTCCCTGCTGGAACAGGTCCCGCACCCGGCTGGCCCCCACCCCCACAAACATCTCCACAAAGTCGGACCCGCTGATGCTGAAAAATGGCACATTCGCTTCACCGGCCACCGCGCGGGCCAAGAGCGTTTTGCCGCATCCCGGCGAGCCGACCAGCAGGACCCCCCGTGGAATCTTCCCGCCCAGCCGGGTGAATTTTTTGGGGTCCTTGAGGAATTCCACGATTTCTTGGAGTTCCTCTTTGGCCTCATCCACCCCCGCGACGTCTTTGAAGGTCACGACCTTATTGCTCTGGTTGACCAGCCTGGCCCGGCTTTTTCCAAAAGACAGGGCTTTGTTCCCGCCGGCCTGCATCTGCCGCAGAAAGAAGAACCAGAACAGCCCGAGCACCAGTATGACCGGCAGCACATTAATCAGAATTACCTTGAACAGGTCGTTGGTAACGTCAAAGCTGTAGGTGGCGCCCTGGGCGGTCAGCGCGGTTTTCCATTCTTCGCGGAAGGTGTCGGTCCGGAAAGTCATGCCTTCCCGGCCGTCCACCCGATTTTTAAACTTCACCTGGACTTCAAAAAGCCGGTTGCTTAGCTCTTTGACGGAAACCGCGTCGATATTCTCAGCCTGCAGCTGCGCGATAAAGTCCGCTTCGCCCAGCGGCCGTTTGCCCTGGGGCACGTTCGTGAAACTGATCAGCGCCAGGATGACAATCAGGAAAAGCACTATCCAAAGCGCCACGTTTTTCATCAGGGTATTCATGGATAAAAGGGGTCATCCTCTAATCTTTGGGGCTGTTCATTAACACTTTATCATAACATACATAAAAAACAGGGGGATAATTTCGGCAGGCGCCGGAAAACGCCAGAGTTCCGGGATACGGCCGTTCTCATTCCGGTCGCATGCCGGGAAGCAGGCATCAGTCGGCGCCCGGCTTTCCGGGCCGTTTCCACGCCGAATGGCCATAAACCAGTTTTCCCGCAAACGCCCCGCATCCGATGAGCAATCCTCCCGTAAAAAGGGCGATCAGCAGCGTGAACCTGTCAAAAGACGAAGGTTTTGGCGTGGCATTTTTATCCGTGGCCGAAGCGGATTCCGTTCCCGTTCGGACATCTGCCAGGGCGTTTTTTTTCTCTTCTTCTTCCAGGGCTTTGAGAATTTCGGCGCGCGCCTGATCGGGATTGACATCCGGCGGCGGGGGAAATGGACGCATTGCTTCCGGGGGCAGCGCCGCGCGCTGTTCGGGCGTCAGCCCAATGGCCATTTGCCGAACGGGCTGCCCTTCTTTTCCGGCCAGCGGACGCAGATTATCCAGAGATGGCATTCCTGGGATGGTGGGTGAAGCGGGAGCAGCTGACGGAGATTCGGAACCTGTGGCGGCGGATGGGGGAGTCTCAGGCTGACCGGCAGTGGCGGATGAAGATTGGGCCGAGTCGATCCGCTGTTCCGCAGGAGGTGGAAGGGGGGGGGCTCCAGTCGGGCGAGGAGCGGGGGATGGAGGCGTATTATCTGTATTATCTGATGCCTCGGTTACGATGACGGTTCGGGTGGCCCTGACCGGATTTTGCCCGTTCCAGTCCAGCCGGTACTCCAGGGTATAAGTCCCCGGTGTTGCGGTATCCACGGCGCCGGATACGGTTACCCGGTTTGTCAGGTCCTGTCCACGGCTGTCCGTGGCGGTATATCCCGGTTCGATCCAGTCGGTTCCGGCCGCAATTTCCACTGGGTTGTCTCCGAGCAGGGTCAGGGTTGGAGGCGGTTCCGTCGGACCGTTTACGGCCGTAACAACAGGTGGGCTGTACTGCGGCCCTCCAAGAAGGCGGTATTCAACGGCGCTGTGGAAAAAACGCTGGCCGGAAGCGTCAGCGGGAGGGCGCGCCACATAGACCAGAGTATAGGGAAACGTTTTTGGGGGATCGATCCAGGCGAATTCAAGGGTGCCAGTGGCTCCGGCTGCCGGAAGAATGGCTGGCGGCGGGCTGTCTGACTGGACAATCCCCCCGAATTCCCAGCCTTCCGGGATGGTTTCACGGATGCCCAGCGCCTTGATCTGCTCTGTGTTCATGCCGTCCAGCACGATGGAACAGGTCAGGGGCTGTTGCGGCTGGTAGGTTTCCGCGTAAAGTCGGCGCATGGTAATGGCTGACGGATTGACCTGGAGCGTCTGGGCGCCGGTTGTCTGCTGAGCCTGCGCGCCGACCGACAGAATAGCCAGCGCCAGTACCGGCGCGAGCGCCGGCACCACCGGCACAGGCAGGTGGATAAACAGTTTCATCCCGTGGAAAAACACAGCCTTTATGCCCTCCA
This sequence comes from Candidatus Hydrogenedentota bacterium, assembly GCA_029776995.1. Taxonomy (GTDB): domain Bacteria; phylum Hydrogenedentota; class Hydrogenedentia; order Hydrogenedentales; family CAITNO01; genus JAGPFE01. Next base: position 3,360 of record JAKOTZ010000244.1, on the reverse strand, counting down.
CCTTATGGTAACGTCTCGCCGGGCTGTTGTGTTGACCCTTGCGTATGGTTCTGTCATGCCGTGGCGGTTCAGTTCAGCCATTCCTGTAAACCCTTCGGTAACGCAGGACGGAACGGACCAGTTCCGCCAGGACCCGCAGGGAATCCGCGCCTTTGCGGAAATGCGAGCTGCGGTTGCCGGGCTCATAGCTGGTCCGGATGGGAACCATGATGAGCCTGAACCCCGCTTTTACGGCATACACCAGCATAGCGGTTTCTGTTTCATAGCGCCCCCCGGGAACCGCCTCGAGTACCTTTTTGGCAAAACGCGGAGACAGCCCGCGGTAACCGCACTGGGTATCGGCAATCCACTTTCCCAGTAGCAGCGCGGTCAACAGGCTGGTTGCCCTGTTGCCCAGCCAGCTGGCCAATGGCACGTCTCTCAGGGTGAAGGACCGCTGCCCGATGGCCAGGTCTCCCTTGTGTTCCAGCACCGCGGCAATAAATTTCTGCAAATCCTGAGGGTCGTGCTGGCCGTCCGCGTCCATCAGCACGATGGCGTGGAGGTCCGGATAAGCCTGAAGCGCGCAGCCAATGCCCGCCAGCAAAGCGTGCCCTTTTCCCCGGTTAACCGGAAATCGCGTCACGTGGACCCCGGGCCAGTCCTCTACATTCGCGGAACCGTCCGTGGATCCGTCATCCGCAACCACAACGGGGATACCGGCTTCACACAGCCTGCTCAAGACAGGCTTCAATCTGGCCCCGGCGTTGTAGCAGGGGATCACCACTACCGCGGGGGGATTTTCCGGAATCGCATCAGTCTCGTTACCAGTCATGAGCTTATTGTACCCAATGAGATGAGAGCCGACGGTTATTCTTTTCTGGCGGCCCCTGCGATCTGCGGATTCAGCGATTACTTGCCAGTCCATATCCGCATCAGCCGTTACGGCCGTTTTGCCGGGATTGGCAGAGCAGGTTCTTGCGCGGAAAAAGCCATTCCTGATACACTTTTGGCTCGTGTTTTAAGTACTTTTAAGAGGATATAGCCATGGATCATCGCCAGATTCAGCGGATTGCTGAACGCTCGGGCGTGACACCCGCCCAGGCGGAGGCGGCTGTTGCTCTACTGGAAGAGGATTTTTCCATACCGTTCATCGCCACGTGGCGGAAGGATGTGACAGGAAACCTTACGGAACATACGCTGGAACATATCCGTTTGCTGATGCGCCAGGAAACGGCGATGGAAAACCGGCGTAAGAGCACCATTGAAAAACTGACGCAGTCCGGGAACCCGGACAGCGGCCTGGTGGCGGCAATTGAAAACTGCGATGATCCGCTTGAACTGGAAGACCTGAGCCTGCCGCAGCGGCGGGACAAGCGCAGGCGCTCGCTTTCCGCGGCCCAGCGGGATTTCGTGCCCCTCGCGGATTATCTCTGGCAGCAGGAATGTCGACCGGGACCGCTTGACTTTTTCGCGGAAGAATTCATTCGGCAGCCTGCCATTATCGGCAAGGTGCTGTCTCCTGAGGAGGCTATTCTTCGCGCGCGGCATATCGTGGTGGAGCGGATCACGGAAATGCCGGAAGTCCGCAAACTGGTGCGCGGTAAGATGCTGGAGACGGCCGTGCTGAAAGTTCACGCGACCCGTTATGAGGGCCATCAGCGTGAACGGTTCGCGCCGTATGCCGGACTCGAGAAGCCCCTTGACGACGTTGACCCTGAAACCCTGCTGTCGGTTTTCAGAGGCGAAAAAATTGGCGCTTTGCGGTGTGAACTGGCGTTTGATGAAGAGGGAATCCGAAAAGCACTGGCCGAGCGGTTTGTCAAGGAGCCCGGTTCTTCTTTTGAGAAGGATATCGTGGAAGCGCTTCGGGACGCGCTCCGGGTGATGCTGCCGGAACTGGAGCAGCAGGTGCTGCAGCGGGCCCGGGAACAGGCCGAGGCGCGCCTGATTGCCACAATCCAGAAACAGGCCGAGAAAGTGCTGATGGCCACGCCGGTGGGTGACGTGCCGGTTTGCGCGATACTGCCCTTCAAGGAGGGATCGGTGGCCTGGGCGGCCGTGGGCGCGGGCGGAGAGCCCCTGCAGTGGGGAACGGCATCTCTTGAAGCCGAAAACCACCCGTGGCTGTCGGAGTTGCCTGAGATATGCCGGAAACACGGCATCCGTGTGCTGGTGACAGGGAACAGCCGCTCAAGCCATCAGCTTGCGGATCGGATCATGTCGGAGTTCCGCAGGGCCAGGCGGCTGGCGCAACTCGTGCGCATGCCCGAGGTGGGGCTTACCGCGTACGCGGCGGAATCGTCATGCGCGGAGCAGCTTCCCGAAATGGATCTTCATGCCCGCGCGGCAGTTTGCCTGGGTCGCCGCGCCCAGGATCCCCTTCGTGAAATGCTGAAGATGGACGCCAAACTGCTGGTGCCGGCGACCTTGATGGGACTGGTCAACCTGAAGCGTATGCAGGACGCGCTGTTCGATGTATGTTCCTGGTGCGTCTGCCGGGTAGGGGTTGACCCTTCCACGGCGGACGCGGAACTGTTGCGGTACGTCTTGGGACAGACCGGCGTGGCGCAGGAACTGGTGGCGTTCCGGGCAGAACGGGGAGGAATAACTTCCCGGGAACAACTGAAAGAGGTTTCCGGTATCGGTGAGAAAACCTGGATGAACACCGCCGGCTTTTTCAGGGTACCCAATGCGGCGGAACCGCTGGACGGCACAAGGATTCATCCGGAGGCGTACGCCAGCGTGCGTGAGGCGCTGGCGCGGGCAGGGGTGGATTTTACCGGTTCACCGCTCAGCGAAGAGCAAATTGCTGCCATTCCCTTTCCGGAAAGCGATGAAAAATTCGGGCCGTTGACAGTGGAGGACTGGAAGCGGGAGTTAACAGCGCCGTTTGCGGATCCCCGGGGGCGGATTCAGGTGATCGAACCGAAACGCCGCGCTCCGGAGCCCATTCCCGTAAATGAGGGGGACGTTATAGAGGGGACCGTAACGAATATTACTGAGTTTGGCGTGTTCGTCAACTTCGGACACCGCAAGGAAGGGTTGATCCACCTCTCCGAACTGTCGACGCATTACGTAAGCGATCCCCACGAGATACTGGCGATTGGCCAGCAGGTTCGGGCCAAAGTTATCCGCGTGGAGCGGGATGCAGGCCGGATCAGCCTGTCTCTGCGTGCCCTTGAACCCGGTTCGGGGGAGGAAAAACAGCGGCGCCGGGATGGAATCCGCCGGGGAGAGGGCTCCCGGGATGGGCGTGGCCCCTCCGCGCGCGGGGAAAACCGCCAGGAAACTGAAGCGCAACACCCCGAACGCTCCCGGCCGGAGCGGGGTAAACGTCAGCAGCCTGAGGATCGAGGAAGGACCGGCCGTGATAAGGCG